>NZ_DATBKY010000194.1:0-1793 GCF_036555685.1 Actinophytocola sp.
CGGCCGAGTCGAGGTTGAGCCCGTCCCAGCAGTCCGGGAAGGCGACGTGCAGCGCCAGGCCCTTGCGGCCGGCGTTCGGGCACGTCGGGATCGTCGCCTGCGGGCGGATGCCGGCCCGCGGCCCGCAGTTCCAGTACGTGACCTTCAGCCCCTGCGGACCGGTCGCCTTCGAGTTGCCCGCGACCACGCGGAACCCGGGCGGAAACGGCTGGACCGGGGCAAGCGTGTGCCGGCGGTAGTAGACCGTCGCCGCCCGCGGCAGGACCATCTGCCCGGAGGCGGAGACGAGCGTCGGCACCCAGTAGGCCGCCGTGTCACCGGCGCGCCGGCACGACGACGATTGCCCCTGCAGGGAGGCCAGCGTCGAGAAGGCGTTGGTGGTGTCGTTGCCGATGAACGTGTGGTCGTGCGACTTGCCGGGCTGCCCGGGATAGACGATCGGGTCGTCGGCGTTCCGGTGGCTGAAGCGGCAGCCGCTGACGAAGTTGACCCCGCGGAGCTGCGCCGGCCTGGCGGCAGTCGTACCGGTCACGCTCGGCCCCATGCGCTCCGCCAGGCGCGCGAACGAGCGGACACTGCTCTGCGAACCGAAGCCCGCCGAGGCCGCACCGGCGGCAGCGACCGCACCGATCCCGACGAGCGTACAGATGAAGACGACGCCTTTGCCTCTCATCAGGCCCCCTTTGTCGACGCTTCCGACGGGAGTCTGGGAGCAGCGTGCAAAGGGGAGGTAAAGGCCGTGTCAGACGCGTGTCAGGTCAGCGCTTCGGGTAGACGGGCCCGAGCGGCCCTGCCGCCCACTCCTCGTCCGGCCACGGCACGAGCTCCGGGTACCGGTACGTGATGCGCGGATCCAGCTCCCGGCTGCGACGGAGTCCGCCCGGCAGCGTCTCCGGGAAACCGTCGGCGACCGCCTGCGCCGCCTGCCGCCAGAGCCGCGTGATCTCGCGCTCGACGACGACGGCGCCCTCCTTGTAGCCCTTGCCGGTCCGCGGGAGGTCGAGCTCGATCGGCTCGCCCCAGACGATGCAGCACATTCGCCGGTTCTTCAGGTTCCAGCCGAACGTGTCGATCCCGCAGGGGACGAGCGGCACCCCCTCCTGGATCGCCAGCATCGCCGCACCGGGGTGCATGGGCCCCGGGTAGCCGAGCTCCTGGCGCGTGCCCTCGGCGAAGATGCCCGCCACGTGGCCCTGCTGGACCGACCAGCGGGCGACCCGCAGCGCGTCGCGGTCGCTCTCGCCGCGCCGGACGGCGTAGGCCCCCGTCCAGCGGAGGATCTCGCCCACGATCGGGATCGAAAGCAGCTCGATCTTGGCCATGTAGTAGAGCGTCCGCATGCTGTGCAGCCCGACGACCACCGGATCGACCTCGGAGAAGTGGTTGGACGCGACCACCGCCGCCCCCGTCTCCGGCATGCGCTCGTGGCCGTACCCCCAGCTGGGCACGATCAGCCGCGCGATCGGGATCACCATCGCGCGGGCAACGGGCCACGTCCGCTCGGGGTTCTCCCCGAGCAGCCTGTAGAGACCGAGCTCGGTCAGCACCCGGCGAGTGTATTCAGCAACCAGAAGGGACAGGCTTCAGCCTGTCCCTTCAAATCCGCCTGGTCAGACGCAGTCTTTCAGGCCCTGCGCCTCCGGCAGCGACTCGAGCTTCTTCAGCGTGTTGTTCTCGATCTGGCGGATGCGCTCGCGGGTGACGCCGAACGCGCGGCCGACCTCCTCCAGCGTGCAGGGCTGCTCGCCCTTGAGGCCGAACCGCAGCTCGATCACCTTCCGCTCGCGCTCGGG
>NZ_DATBKY010000195.1:0-2075 GCF_036555685.1 Actinophytocola sp.
GTCCGCCCCCGGGGCGCATTGCCTGCCCTGCCCGCCGGACCGGGCCGCGCACGCCTGCCACGTGTAACCGACCTCGAAGCTCAGCAGCGTGTCGCCGGGCGGCAGCCGTGACGGCCGCCAGGACAGCCCGGCCGCCCGGACAACCGAGCCGTCCCGCGGCCGGCCGGCTATCTGCAGCGTGCCGTGGGGAACCGGCGGGCTGATCGCGGTGGCCCGGGCGGGCCGCATCGCCGGGGATGCGTGGGCGGGGGCGGCGGGGGCCGCCGCCATCAGCGGGACAGCCAGCGCGGCCGCCGCGACCAGGCAAGCGGGAACCCGCCATGGCGCCGTCGTGCGAGTCATCGCGGTGAGCCCCTTCCGCCGTCCGTGGGCCGGGCCTGGCCGCTTTCGTTCTCGCTCGGATGAGCGGATATTAGATCACACTCGTGCGTTCAGCAAGGCTGCTTCTGGTCGTTAATCTTGCTGACCGCGCGGCCGGGACGGTAGATTCACCTGGATGCGTGCCATCACGAGCGAGATCGCCAGCCAGCCTGCCCTGTGGCGGAAGGCGGCGGGCGTGGCTCAGGCCGCCGCGGGCGTGCTCCCGGCCGCCGGCGAGCCGGCCGCCGTGATCGGCTGCGGGACCTCCCACCACATCGCGCTGGCCTACGCGGCGCTCCGCGAGGGCAGGAACCTGGGCACGACGGACGCCTCGATCGCCTCCGAGCTGTCGCCGCACCGGAGTTACGGTCGCGTGGTGGCCATCTCGCGCTCGGGCACCACCACGGAGGTCCTGCGCACGCTCGAAGGGCTCAGGGGAAGCACCGCCACGGTCGCGGTCACCGCGGCGCCCGACTCGCCGGTCGCGTCGGCCGCCGACGACACGATCGTGCTGGACTTCGCGAACGAGCAGTCGGTCGTCCAGACGCGCTTTGCCACCACGGCGCTCGCCTTGCTGCGCGCGCACACCGGCGAGCGGCTCGAAGCCGCGATCGCCGGCGGGGAGGCGGCGCTGGCCGGGGCGCTGCCGGTCGAGCCCGCACGGTTCACGCAGTTCGTGTTCCTGGGGCAGGGCTGGACCGTGGGCCTCGCGAACGAGGCGGCGCTCAAGCTGCGCGAGGCGGCCTCGGCGTGGACCGAGGCGTACCCGGCGATGGAATACCGTCACGGCCCGATCAGCGTGGCCGGCCCCGGAACCCTCGTGTGGGCCATCGGCCCCGTCGATCCGGGTGTGCTCGCCGACGCGGCGGGCACCGGGGCCACCGTCGTCGACGTAGGGTCGGATCCGATGGCCGAGCTCGTCCTCATCCAGCGGATGGCCGTCGAGCTCGCCGAGGCCCGCGGGCTCGATCCCGACCATCCGAAGCACCTGACTCGCTCGGTGGTGCTGCCGTGAGTCGCAGCCGCTCACGCGGGAGGTCCTGATCGTGGCCGAGGTCTCGTTCCACGAGGTCACGAAAGTCTTCCCGAACGGGGCGACGGCGGTTGACGCGCTCACCTGCACGATCGGCGACGGCGAGTTCATGGTGCTGGTCGGGCCGTCCGGCTGCGGGAAGACGACCGCCCTCCGGATGATCGCCGGGCTGGAGGAGCCGACCTCGGGAGCGGTCGCCATCGGCGGGGAGGTCGTGAACGGCGTCTCCCCCCGCGACCGCGACATCGCGATGGTGTTCCAGAGCTACGCGCTGTACCCGCACAAGACCGTCCTGGAGAACCTGGCCTTCGGTCTCCGGCAGCACAAGATGCCGGCCGCCGAGATCGCGGAACGGGTCAGGGAGGTGAGCTCGCTCCTGACCCTTGATGAACTGCTGGACCGCAAGCCCGCCCAGCTCTCGGGCGGCCAGCGGCAGCGCGTGGCGATGGGGCGCGCGCTGGCCCGCAGGCCGCGCGTCTACCTCCTCGACGAGCCGCTCTCGAACCTGGACGCACAGCTGCGGACCCAGCTCCGCGCCGACCTCAAGCAGCTGCATCAGCGTTTCTCCACCACCACCGTGTACGTCACGCACGATCAGGTCGAGGCCATGACGCTCGGCGAGCGCATCGGCGTGATGTCCGGCGGGAAGCTGCTTCAGCTGGGGACGCCGCAGGAGATCTAC
>NZ_DATBKY010000196.1:0-39686 GCF_036555685.1 Actinophytocola sp.
TCGTTGCGACACTCCGAATCGACGACCGTAACTGTGGAGTTCCGTCATGCATGGTCGCGGTCCGGAAGGGCAGATACTCGCGGTCGGCCGCGCACTCCCCCTTTTAGCCTGCTCGCAATGCAGTCACCCTTCGAGAACCGCGAACACGATCGATGCCAGTATTCCGATTACGATCAGTGCCAGCGCGATCCACACCAGCTCGACCGCGCGTCGGCCGGTTCCAGCCGCCAGGCCGGCGATCGCGAAGGCGCCCGCGGCCGCCAGTGGCACGCCGGCCACGGCGCCTTCCGCCGTCGAGCTGTGGGTGATCACGTAGGCGGCGAACAGTGGACCGCCCGCGGCGGTGAAGATGGCCACGCGACGGCGCAGCTGCCCCCACACGTCGCTGGTCACCATGTCCTCCGATAGGGCGATAACTGGCGCTTACCGGCAGATTCCGCCCGCACGGCGCCGCACACCGTGCGAACCTAACACCGGCACACGATCACGCATGGGGGGCATGTGGGCTACTTCGTCCGGCCCGAAGCACTCGACAGCTACGCCACGCTCGTCGAACGCAACGGCATCAACCTGTCATTGACCAACGTCCATCTCGGTGGCGAGTCCGAGCTGGGGAACGTCGAAGGGATCTGGATCCAGCACCTGGTCGGCGCGCACACGCAGACCGTCGATCGGATGCTGAGCAGTGTCGCGCAGGGCTTTCACCAGCTCGGTGCGAGCGCCGACGAGCTCAAGCGCACGGCGGCGTACTATCGTTCGGTCGACCAGACCTCGGCGGCGAGCCTGGACGCCACCTACCCCGCGTCGCCGCGCCCGCCACTCGAGGCGCCTGTGCCGGGTGTGATCCAGCCGTCGGATCAGCAGGGACCGGTCGAGGTGACCGGTGGTGATGACATCCGAGATCCGTTGGCTCACCTGAGCGAGCCCGGTGCTCCACCCGACTTCAGCGATCCGATGGTCCTCTTCAACACCATGGGTGACTACCTGAGCCCCACATGGTGGATCAACCAAGTGCTCAACGACACCATCGGTGTGAATCCGATGGAATACGTCAACCATGTCGTCGTCGGCGACTGGAAGGGCTTCGCTCGGTGCGGCACCATGTGGGCCCAGATCGCCGGCGCGGCAGATGACATCGGGGACAACCTGGACAACGGGCTGCGCTGGATGGCCGCGGACTGGCAGGGCAAGGCGGGCGACGCGGCAGCGCACTACTTCGACTATGCCGGAAAGGCGTTGCACAGCCACGCCGACGTGTTCCGCGTGCTGCACGACAAGTACGTGGAGATCGCCCGCGACGTTTGGCTGTGCTCGAAGACACTGGCTGACATCATCAAGGCGATCATGGATGCGGCGCTCGTGGCCGGGCTCGCCGTCTTGGCCGCCGCCTCGCTGTCCTGGACCGGGGTCGGGGCCGGAATCTCCTGGAGTGTCGCGGCATGGGAGTGTTCGCAGATCATGAAGCTCTGGGGCGAGGCCAGCTCCGCGATCGCCACCACCCAGACGCTCATCACCGGGTTCGTCGGCATGGCCACCTCGCCCGACGAGATCACCATGCGGGAGATCACCCCGCTGCCGATGCCGACGGTCGACTACGACCACCCCGCCGCCGCGCCCGAACCCGCCCGGCCCCGGCAGAAAGGGGAGTTGTGAACACTCGCCCCTTCGACCCACTGGCCGACCTGACCCTGTCCCCCGTGCACAAGGCGGCCGCGCGCAAGCACCTCGACCAGCTCGCGGCGCAGACCCAGCAGCCCGAACTGCGCGACCTGGCCCGTGAGGTGCTGTCCGGGCGCGTGAACCTGCGCGGCGCGCTGCACGACCCGCGCGTCGCCGCCTTGCTGGACGAGCAGGTCGGCCGGTTCTCCGCGTGGTACCGCGAGCTGCCGGCCGAGGAGCGAGCCGAGCAGGAACGCCTGGCGGAGCAGTTCGCCGAACAGGCTCGCCGCGACTCCGCCGCGCCCTCGCCGCGGGAGATCCGGCGGCTCCGACCGGACGACGAGGACGACTGGGCGGAACCGCGTCCCATTCTGAGGAAGAGGCGGCGATGAGACGCCCAGCCATCGGCCTGTTGGTGTTGGTCGCCGTCGCCGTGTCGGGTTGCGCGGGCACGCAGGCGGCGCCGACCGCGTCGCCCGCCACCGACCTCAGGGTCTCGGCCGGTGCGACGGAGTGGATGACCGACCTCTGCACGATCGCCGGTGACCTCCGCAACGGGTTGTGGGCCAGCGCCACGGGCGACGGACCGTTGCGCAAGCGCCTGCACGACCAGCTCGACACCGCCGCGGGCAAGGTCGACACCGCACTCGGCGAGCTTCGCACCATGCCGGACGCACCGGTCCCGGGTGGGGATGCGGCCGTCACCCAGCTCGGTGACGAGCTGGGTGAGCTCCGCGACGCGCTGGTTCGCGGGCGGGGCGCCCTGGCCGCGTTGCCCGCGGACACCGGCGAGGACCGGCTCGGCCAGGCGCTCGGCGCGGTGTGGCCGCAGGCCGCCGCGCGGGCGGCGAAGCCGTTCACCGGAGTGACGGTCTCCGACGCCATGCGAAACGCCGCGACCGGGCCCGACTGCGCGACCATCATTCCGCATTAGCCGGGCAGCGCTACCGGTTGATGACCCGACGGATGAATAGTGTGCAAGATCGTCCTCGGACACGCGCACTAACCACACGCGGTGCGGCCGCAACATGACCCGCGACGCAGCGCCCCGCCACGGGCATCGAGCAGCCACCCGTCGTGCCGTGGGTGGTGACCGCGCGTGGCGAGCAGGCGGTTCGCGACCAGGCCACCCGGCTGCGCGAACACGTGGCGGCACGGCCGGACCTCTCCCCCGCCGACATCGGCCGCTCGCTGATCGAGACACGCACCCGGTTCGAGAACGGGGCGGTGGTCCTCGGGTCCACTCGGGACGATCTCCTGGACGGGCTCGCGGCCCTCGCCGAGGGACGGCCGGCCGCCGGGCTCGTCAGCGGCCGGTCAGTCGCGGACGTGCCGGTCGCCTTCCTGTTCCCCGGCAGGGCAGCCAGTACGCGGGGATGGGCCGCAGGACTTCATCGTCGCCCGGATCGCCATGGGGCTCGGCGCGGCCACTGTGCTGCCCGCCAGGGTGAGCATCACGACGACGATGTTCGCGGCCGACCAGCGCAGGCGTGCATTCGCGATCGGCGCGGCGTCGGTGTCCGCCGCGGCGCCGTTCGGCCCGATCGCCGGTGGTGTGCTGCTCAACCACTCCTGGTACGGGTCGCTGTTCCTCGCCGACGCCGTCATCGTGGTGCTGGTCCTGCCGTTCATCGTCTGGCTGACCCCGGAGACCCCCACCGCCGTCACGAGCCGGCCCGACCTGCCGGGCATCGTGCTCGCGACCGGCGCGGTCCGTGGCGCTGTTCGGCGGATTCCTCGTCGCCCCGAGCAGCCGGCCGGTCGCCGTCTGCCTGATCGTCGCGGTCCTCATGCTGGCCGGCTTCGCCGTGCGGCAGCGAGCGGCGGCGAGCCCCCTCCTCGACCTGGCGGTGCAGCACAACCGCACCTTCATCTGGTCGCAGCTCACCATCTCGCTGGTCAACCTGGGGTGGACCGGGCTCCTGTTCCTGCTCCCGACGTACTTCCTGGTGGTGCGCGGTTTCAGCGCGCTCGGCGTGGCGCTGCTGCTGGTGCCGCTGGCCGGGATGGCGAGCGTCGGCTCAGTGGTCACCAACCGGCTGACGCACCGGCTCGGCGTGCGCTGGACGGTGATCATCGGGCTGCTGGTGTTCGCCGCGCGACTCGGGCTGCTGTCGACGCTCACACCGCGGTCGGGACTTCCGCTCGTCGTCGTCGCGTTGGCGCTCAGCGGCTTCGGCGCCGGGCTGCCGCAGGCTCCCGCGCTCGTCACCGCGCTGGGTGCGTTGCCGGAGCGCTCGGCGGCGAACGGGCCCGGCGTCGTCAGCGTGTTGCGCCACATCGGTGGCGCCTTCGGCGTGGCCGCGGGCGGCTTCGTCGTGGCCACCGCGTACCTGCGGGGGCTGCCGGAGCCCGGCGCGCCACCCGCCCTCGCCGACGCCGCGGCGCGCGCGTCGGTGGTCAACGTCGCCGATGCCGCGGACCGGGTCCGGACGAGCGCGTACGCCGCGTTCACCCACGGCGTGGCGATGGCGATGCTGGGCGGCGCGGTGTTGTTCGTCGGGCTCGCCGTGCTGGCGATGGCGCTCTCGGAACGACCGTCCCAACAGGACGACCGGCAGGCGACGCCGTGAGGCGGGCGACCGGGTCCGAGAGTGACGCGTTATCCGTCGAGGCAGCGCAGCGCGGCGGCGACCAGCTCCTTGCGCGCCGCCGGCGAGAGCGCCCCGTCCGACGCCTGGACCACCCAGAACGTGCCCTGTTTGGCGACCGCGAACGCGGCGCGAGCGCGCACCAGGGCGGCCTCGGACGGGCGCGGCCCGGCCAGCGAGCGGATGATCGTCTCGGTGTAGCCCTGAACGTCGTGCAGGCGCCGCATGACCGACGTGGCGGACGGGTCGTTGCTCAGCAGCGAGTTCACCGTCTGCGCGTCGACGGTCAGGTCGACCAGCGCCGTGAGCAGCTCGTCGGCACTCACCTTCTCCCGCTCGACACGCTCGGCGATCGCGGCATAGCCGGCCATGGGTTCAGTGATCAGCGCGCCGAGGATCTGCTCCTTGGCGGTGAAGTAGTAGTACAGCGCCGCCTTGCTGGTGCCGAGCTCGCGCGCGATGTCCGCGATGGACGTCCCCGCGTAGCCGCGCTCGGCGAACAGCTTCTGGGCCACGTCCAGAATGCGCTGACGAGTGCGAGCAGCGTCGCGTTCCACCACAGCCATCGGGCTCACCTCCCGGCACAAGCGTACCCCACTTGACGACCGTTCAGTAAGCTTCCTACGGTGGGTTGCTTACCGACCGTTCGACAAGCACGGGGGAAGGCCCGAAGATGACCGATAGCCGACAGGACGAGGCGGTTGCGACACCGCGGGCCGAGCAGACGTTCGTCTGGACACGTCGCCACACGCTGATGCTCGCCGTTGTCGCGGCCGCACACATCCTGGACACGATCGACATCGCGATCGTCAACGTCGCGCTGCCGCAGATGAAGGCGAGCCTCGGGTTCTCGGAGGCGGGCCTGTCCTGGGTGGTCAACGGCTACCTCGTAGCCTTCGGCGGGTTCCTGCTGCTGTGCGGGCGTGCCGGTGACATCCTCGGCAAGCGCCGGGTGCTGCTGATCGGCCTCGCGTTGTTCACCGTGGCCTCCCTGGCCGCCGGCCTGGCGACCGATGCCACCACCCTGGTCGTGATGCGCGGGGTGCAGGGCGCCGGCGCGGCGCTCATCAGCCCGATGACACTGGCGCTGCTCGCCACGATCTTCCCGGACGGCCCGCGGGCAAAGGCGATCGCGATCTGGGGAATGATCAGCGGTGTCAGCGGTGTCGTCGGCTTGATCCTCGGCGGGCTGCTGACCACCGGGCCCGGCTGGCGGTGGATCTTTCTTATCAACGTGCCGGTGACGATCGCGGTCATCGTCGGTGCGGTGGTCTGGCTCGAGCGGGATCCGGCCAACACACGGCGCCGCCCCTTCGACCTCCTCGGCGCCATCATCGCCACAGCCGGCATGACACTGGTCGTGCTCGGCATCGTCCAGGCGAGCCAGGCGGGCTGGGGCGCGGCGAGCACCATCGTGCCGTTGGTCATCGGCGTCGTGCTGCTGGGCTACCTCGTGCTGCACGAGGGCCGCGTGGCCAAGGACCCGTTGCTGCCGCTGTCACTGTTCAAGATCCCCACCGTCACAGGGGCCAACGCCACACAGGCCCTGGTCGGTAGCGGCATGTTCGTCCTGTTTTACATCGCCACGCTGTACCAGCAGGAAGTGCTCCACTACAACTCGCTGCAGACAGGGCTGGCCTACGTGCCGCTCAGCCTGGTGCTGATGGGTTTCGCGAAGCTGACGCCCAAGCTAGTCGGCACCTACGGCGTGCGCGCGGTCGTGCTGGTTGGGGCGATCATCGCGGCGGTCGGCATGGGCCTGCTCGCGTTCGCCGGGACCGACGGGAGCTTCCTCGTGAACATCCTCGGCCCGACGATCGTCATCGGCGTCGGTATGGCATTGACCTTCCTGCCGCTGTCGCTGGCCGCCGTCACCGGCGTCCCCGCCGACGGCCGGGGCGTGGCGTCGGGCCTGATCAACGTCTCGCGGATCACCGGCGGCGCGCTCGGCCTGTCCATCGTGGCCGCCTTCGCCGCCGGCTACACCAAACAGAAACTGGAATCCGGGACGTCGGCGGCCATCGCGCTGACCGACGGCTTCCGCATCGCGTTCATCGTCGGAGCCGTGTTGCTGGCTCTGGCCGCGTTCACCGCTCTGCTGCTCCCGCGCAAGCCCGCGGGCGCCGCCGCGAAGGGATAGCGGCGATGACGACGAGCGACGTCCGTTCTTTCCTCTTGGAGGAGCATCGCGCTCGGCGTCGACCGGCTGCACGTGGTCGGCCCGTCCCTCGGCGTGGAGGTGGACGGCGCGGCGGTGCCGGCCTGCCACGACCGGTTCGTCACCGAGGTGTTGCCGCACGTCATCGCCTGAGGGCGCGGCTTAGCGGCGCTTTAGCGCGATATTCCAGCCTTTCCGATGTATCCCGTTGGAGCACACGACGCGAATGAGGAATCAGATGACGGAAAGCATCGCGCTCATCGAGCTCGCCTAGCAGGTCAGCCTCCGGTATGGGGGCACTCCCGACGCGCCGGAGGTCGGCGAGTCCGACACCCACGACTCCGTCCTGCTCGACGCCGACGGCGCCAAGGTGGGCACCCTGACCGGCCGCGGCAAGGTGGCGTACCGCCGCCCCACGGACGACCACGTGATGGCGTACTACCAGGAGGAGCTGACCCTCCACCGAATCGCCCTGTGATTTCGGATGTCACCCCCGGCGAATGAGGTCTCCGGAGTTCGCCCAGTGGAGGCTGATCACAGGGTCACTTCCTCGCGTCGCCAGGCGCCGAGTGCCGGCCCGGTGAGGAGCTCGCGATGTCGCTGTGGGACGTGATGGTATCGATGTTCTGGTTCTTCGTCTTGTTCGCTTGGATTTGGCTGCTGATCACGATCCTGAGCGACATCTTCCGCGATCACGAGCTGTCCGGCTGGGGCAAGGCGGGCTGGACGCTGTTTCTGATCGTGGTGCCTTGGCTGGGCGCTTTGGTTTACCTGATCGTCCGGGGCAGGTCGATGAACGAGCGTGCGCGGGCGCAAGCCCAGCGGAACGAGGAGCGATCGCGGCAGTACATCCAGGAGGTCGCGGCCTCCAGCCCGGTGAGCACCGCGGACGAGCTGACCAAGCTGGCCGACCTGCACGACCGGGGTGCGATCTCCGACGAGGATTACGAGCAGGCCAAATCGAAGGTACTCAGCTGATTCGGCACCGGTCCCATTGGGCACTGCCCAGGCGGAACGGCACGACGTAGCCGTGGCCTTTGTGTGGCCCGGGAAGGAGAGGGAGGTGCCTCGTCGAGGTTGACGAGCCGTCAAGCTTCATCTGCCGCGAGTGACGGCAGATTGGCGCGGTCGTCATGACTTGCCGCTACCTGATCAGGAAGAACGATCTCTCCGCCAACGAAGATCCAGTGTGGACAGCACGAGCGCAGCGTGCTTCGCTACGTCGAGCCAGCGACGACGTACTCGTCGCCGGCAATGAAGCCCGCGAAGCGGAATTGGCCGACCACACCCATCACCGTCCTGAGTGGAGACCGGGCCGATGCTGCAACCCGTTTGTGCGGAAAGCAGCCGAAGTGCCGGCTGCTGCTTGCCGGTCGTTGACGTACGCGGAGGAACGGAGGCCACGATGCTCAGCAGACACGACCGTGTCGTTCTGAGAGGGATGGAGAGCGCGCTTAGCGCCGATGCGCCGGAGCTGGTGGCGTCGTTCGACGAATGGGGAGCGACAACGCCGGGAAAGCGTCGTTGGAGGTCTGCCGTCGTGCTCTGGCTCGCGGTCGCGTTGATGCTCGCTGGTATCGCGCTGGCGTCCGCTGTCGTGTTCTGGCTGGGCGCACTACTGGTCGGCAGTCTGCTCGGTGTCGGGCATTGGCGGCGTCGGATAGTGGAGCACCGTCGCCCGCGCGGTTGACCCGACGACCTCACGCGTCCACGGCGGTGAGCGGCTTCGCGCGGACGCCGAGTAGAAGCTCGGCCAACCACCGATCGCCATGTCCGTTCGCAGCTGAGTAGAAGCCGATGGCGCGGCCGCCGATTGCGACTAACTGGCCGATCATCGGCGGCCGACGGTACCGCCGGCAAACTCGCTCTTGGACACTCTGCCACTCGCTGGCTGAACGGGTAGACGCGCTTCGTCGCCTTCGGTCCGTGTTCGAGCCGCCGGCTTGAGGCCAGTCCTCCGGCACCGCGCCACCGGCGCAGCAACTGCGCCGCGGTGAATGTCTCCACATCGACGATTACCGGATGCGCCGGCTTACGCGACCGTACGATCCTGTCCGGAGTGGACCGACGAAACCGGACCACCCTGCCCGGCCGCCATTTCGACCGGGTCGACCGGCGGCGGGCGATCCGTGTCGGGCTGCCTGTCGCGATGGGTGGGCTGGCATTGTTCACGCTCGTCTCCGGGTTGCGGTGGCCATTCGCGGCGCGCGGGACGCAGGGTTGGAACAAGGCATGATGTGCGGCGCCGCCACGGCCGATCGCGACCGGTTACAGATGCCCACTCGGGTACGGCTCACGGGGCGAGGCCGCGCGTGAGCCGTACCCCGAGTCCGCTTCGCGGATCAGTCGGCGTCCGCGACCCAGAACGTGTAGCGCGCGGTGTACGGAACCGACGCGGTCGTGCCCTCGCTGCAGGTGCCCGTAGGCGCGAGGCCGCCGGTCGTGTTCAGGCGCTGGATGTAGGTGACGGCGCTGAGCAGTCCCGGCCCACGGTTGCTGGCCGACTTGAGCAGCAGCTGTGGGATGGCGTTCGGCACCGGTGAGCTCGCCTGCGCCGTAGCGGTCACCGAGCTGCCGTCGACGACGGAAGTCCACACCGGACCTACCGTGTGCAGCACCTGGGGACGGCCGTGATGGCGCAGGATGGCGTCGGGCTGAAGGAACGTCCACGTGCCGGCGGTACATCGGTGGGTTTGCACACCGCGGGCCGGCATGGCCGCGATCCGGGTGTTGCCGTCGGGGACCTTGATCGCGTCGGGAACGCCCCGCTGTACGGAACTGTCCGGCCCGTGCGCGGTGCCCACGGCGCCGGCCGTGGAAGCGGCTCCACCAACACCGACGGTCGCGATCGCCACGACGGCCAATCCGATCGCGATCCTACGTAATCGACCCATTGTCCACTCCAAGCTGGTTCTCCACGCCGGCAATCGCCGGCGTGGAGAACCAGCTATTTCGCAGCGGACCGCTCGGCTCGTTACCGGCCACCAGCACCGACGCGCGCACCGCGTGCGAAGGTAGGGAGCCGAAGTGCCTACGACGGGCGCCGTGGCGTGTAATTCCGCGCGCCCTGGAACTCACTCGTCGACACATGACCATAGAACGGTCAGGAACACGAACTTACCCACCACCAGCAACGAGCGATGGCCGACGGCCATCGTGCCCGAAATATCCAACTAGCCGCGACTCGGTCACAACAAGACTCGTTATCGAGATGATGGTGGTGGTTGATAGAGCGGCGTGGCCACTGACACCCTCGACCGGGAGACTCCCCCGGCCCGGACGTACAAAGTGGTGCCGGGCAACGCGTCCGCCCACAAGACCCGGCGATGGAACGGTGGCTCGCCGCCCACCCTCGCTTCGTCCTGTACCTCACCCCGACCAGCTCGTCGCGCGATCCGGCGCATCAGCTGCGCTTCGCCGAGGGTTCGACCGACACGATCTCCGGATGCGCGGCCTACGAGACCGCACGACGGTCCCCATCTGGCCGATTGTCCGAGTGGCCCTCGCTCGGGCAGCATGACAACGCATGACGACCGCCTCGCCGACGTTCCTGCGACTGGATCGCCCGGAACTGGAGGGCGGGACGATGATGGTCGTTCGTTCGGTGCTGCCCGCAGACCGGGCGCGACGACGGGTGAGCCCATTCGCTCCGTTGGCATACCTGTTCGAGACCGTGAACCGGTACGAGCCGGACCGTGACGTCCGGCTGGATGCCGGCCATTACGACGAGGCCAACCTGGTGTGGTCCTTCACAGGTGAGGTCACCGGCATCGTCGGCATCACCACTCCCATGACGCCCGAGAGCGACACTCCCGGGGAACAGATGGAGGTCACAGATGTCCGCTCCAGTACTGACGAAGAACCCGTTACGCACGTCCAGGTCGATGATTGACGGCCATATCGTCCCCGACGACGTGGAGATCACCAAGCAGGGCATGCCCCTGGGTTACCTCTACTCGACGTGGAACCTCGACGTGGAGCCCGACACGACGATCGAGGCGGGCCACTACGACGAGGATCTCCAGGTCTGGATCACCCCGGATGGCGCGCCGACCATGGGGGTTTACACCAAGACCCGCACCTCCGGCTCCGGCTGCGGTGACTGTGTCACCGACGACGCCTGCCAGTAGGTCGCCGCGATGACGCACGCAGACCCGACCGTCCTCATCGTCACGCAGGACTTCGACCCGACGGCGGACCCCGTGGTGGTCAGCCTGCGCGAGCGAGGCGCCGATATCGTGCGCGTCGACCTGAGCTACTTCCCGCAGCGGCTCAGCCTGACGGTGTCCGACTTCGGTGAGGAGCGGCGACAGCTGCGTCATCGCGACCGGGTCGTCGACCTCGACGCGGTCGCGGGCGTCTGGTACAGGCGCCCGACCGCGTTCGAGTTCGACGCGGCGATGGGCGAGGCGGAGGCCCAGTTCGCCCGCAGCGAGGCGCTGCACGGTGTCGGAGGCATCCTCCGCGCCACCGACTGCCTGTGGGTGAACCGCCCCGACCTGGATGGAACAGCCGAACTCAAGCCGTATCACATGAAGGTGGCGAAGCGGTTGGGCTTCCGCACGCCACGCACGCTGATGACCAACGACCCGGACGAGGTCGCGGCCCTGATCGCCGGGTTCGACGGACGCATCGTCTACAAGGCGCTGACCGGTGGGGTCGTCCACTATCCCGGCGCGTTTCCCGGCGGCCTGCTCACCGCGATTGTCGGCGACGAGATCGGGGAGCACCTCGGACGGGTCCGGCACACCATCTGCACGTTCCAGGAGTACATCCCCAAGGCGTACGAGATCCGCTTGACCGTAATCGGCAATACCTTCTTCCCGGTGGTCATCAGCTCCCAGAACGAGGACTCGACCAGCGTCGACTGGCGCGGCGCGGAGAAGTTGCCCTACGGGCCCTATGGGCCGCTGCCGGACGAGGTCGCGAAGAACGTCCAGGCGCTGATGGCCGAGCTCGGTCTCGTGTACGGCGCCATCGACTTCATCGTGACCCCCGACGGGGAGTACGTCTTCCTCGAGGTCAACCCGAACGGGCAGTTCATCTGGATGCAGCATGACCTCGGGCTGGCGATGAGCGACTGCCTGGCGGAGCTGCTCATGGCCGGACAGCCGTTTCGCCGCGGGGACGTCACCCAGATCGGGTACTGATGCTCGCGGCGGCACTCGCAGCGACGGTCGCGGTGACCTTCGCCGTCTCGGCGGCCGCGAAGCTGTCCGACCTCGCGGCGTTCAGGCGTTCAATGCCGGCGACACTGGGTATCCCGCCGCTGCGGGCGAGGGCGCTCGCCCCAGCGGTGGTCGCCGCGGAACTGGCCGTAGCGCTTGCCGCCGTCGCCGGCCTCTGGTCGCCGTCCGTGGCGCTGGCCGGGTTCGTCGCCTCGGCCGTACTGCTCGGCGTGTTCACGGTGGCGATCAGGTCCATGATCGCTCGCGGTGTCACTGAGCCGTGTCATTGCTTCGGCGCGCGTGGCGCCCCGCCGGGCGCCGTCGACCTAATCCGCAACGGCGTTCTGATCGCCGTGTCCCTGGGGGGCCTGATCGCGGTGGCGCTGGGTTCGCAGGCGGTCGGCGGCGGCTTCGTCCGGTTGGCCGCCGGTATGGTTGTCGGCACCGCGACAGCCCTGCTCGTGGTGCACCTCGACGAGCTGGTGTGGCTGTTCGGGCCTACCCTGCCTGGCGTCGAGTAGCGGGAGGACCGGTGTCGGAGCTCGGTGTCGTGTTGATCGTGCTCGGTGCTCTCGGCCTAGCCAACCTGGTGCTGACGCTGGGCCTGGTGCGCCGCGTACGGGCGCAGAACGAGCTGATGCGGATGAGCATCGAAGGAATCGCCAACCCGAAGCCGATCATGCGGGTGGCCGGGGAGCGGGTCGGCGACTTCGTCGCGGCCACGACCACCGGCGACCGGGTGAGCGCCGCGGACCTACGCGGCCACACCCTTGTCGGCTTCTTGTCGCACACCTGTCCGGCGTGCGCGGAGTCGCTGCCGTCATTCGTCGCTCGTGCACGGCTGACCCCCGGCGGGCGTGATCGGGTGCTGGCCGTCGTGGTGGGCGCCGGAGACGCCGCCGGCGAGCTGCGGGCTCGGCTGACGCCGGTGGCACGTGTCGTCGTCGAGAGCACGGCCGGTCCGGTCGCCAGGGCGTTCGGCGTAGACGGGTTCCCCGCCTTCGCGCTGCTGGACGGCGACCGGGTGGTGGCCAGCCACTTCGCGCTCGACGGGATCCCGGACGCGGCGGCCCCGTGACCGAGCGCCACGAACGGCTGTTGCGGCCCGCGCTCGCCATCGCATGGGAGGTCGCCCGCCCGCTGCTGCTCCTGCGGATCGCAGTCGGTCTGCTGACCGCCGCCGTCCCCTCGACCATGGCGTGGCTGATGAAGGTCGTGCTGGACGGACTCGTCACCGGAAATGGTCCGTTGTGGACGGCGATAGGTGGGCTGGTGCTGGGCGGCGTGGCGACCGCCGCGCTGCCACAGGTGGTCCAGTACGTCGATGCCGAGCTGCGCCGGGCGTTCACCCTCGTGACGCGCCAACGGCTCTACGGAGCAGTCGGCAAGCTGCGCGGTCTGGCCCGGCATGAGGACCACGATTTCCAGACCCGGCTGTCCTTGGCCACCGAGGTCGGTCCCGCCGGCCCCGCCGAGGTACTGACCAGCACCATCGGCGTGCTCCAGGGGATCGCGATGGCAGCCGGCTTCCTGGTCACTCTGACCGTGATCAACCCATGGATGCTGCTGGTCGTGCTCGCGGCCGCGGTGCCGACTCTGCATGCTGAGCTGGCGCTGAGCCGCGACCGCGCGCGGATGATCGCTGAGCTGGGACATGCCGCACGGCGTGAGCACTTCTACGCCCAGCTGATCGCAAGCGTCGAGGCGGTGAAGGAGGTCCGGCTCTATGGTCTCGACAGCCTCTTCGCTGCCCGGATGGTCGGTGAGCTTCGCCGCGTCGACGCCGGACACCGCGCGGCCGACCGGCGCGAGCTGCGCACACTGGGCCTGCTCGGTGCTCTCGGCGCGCTGATCGCCGGAGGCGGCCTCGTCTGGGCGGTGGGCGCTGCGGCTCGGGGCGAGCTGAGCGTCGGCGACGTGTCGGTCTTCGTCGCAGCGGTCGCGGGCGTGCAGGGTGGATTGAGCGTCGCGATCGGCGGCTGGGCGCAGGCCCATCATGCGCTGCTGCTGTTCAGCCATTACCAGCACATCGTCCACACGGAGCCCGACCTGCCCGTGGTCGGACCCGGCCGCTCCGTCTCTGCCCTGGTCACCGGCATCGAGTTCCGCGATGTGTGGTTCCGCTACGCCGAGGACCTCCCGTGGGCGTTACGCGGCGTCTCCTTCACCATTCCCTCGGGCTCGGCCACGGCGCTGGTGGGACAGAACGGCGCGGGCAAGAGCACGATCGTCAAGTTGCTGTGCCGCTTCTACGACCCCGACCGGGGCACCATCCTGTGGGACGGCATCGACTTGCGGGAGCTCGCGATCGACGAGCTGCGCCGCGTGATCGGTGCGGTGTTCCAGGACTTCATGCACTACGAGCTGTCCGCGGCGGACAACATCGCTGTCGGCGACGTGTCCGGGCTGGCAGACCGGAACCGCATCGCCCAGGCGGCCACATGGGCCGGGGTCGCCCCAGACCTCGACGCGCTGCCGCGCGGCTACGACACGATGCTTACCCGGGTCTACATGAGCGCGGAAACCGAAGCCGACCCGGTCACCGGTGTCGTGCTGTCCGGCGGCCAGTGGCAGCGCCTTGCTCTAGCCCGGGCCATGTTCCGCCGGGACAGCGCCCTGGTCATCATGGACGAGCCGAGCTCCGGTCTCGACGCCGAGGCCGAGCACGAGCTGCACGAGCGCCTGCGCGAGCTGCGCTCCGGCCGCACGAGCTTGCTGATCTCCCACCGCCTCAATACCATCCGCGACGCCGACGGCATCGTCGTGCTGGCCGGTGGGACCGTAGTCGAGACCGGCAACCACGCCGAGCTCATGGCCCGCGGCGGCCGCTACGCCACCCTGTTCCGTCTCCAGGCGAGCGGATATGTGCAAGATTGACCTATCGCTGATCACACGCAGATTCGACGTCACGTCCACGACGTTCTCGGCGGCTTGTAGGGAAGATCCGATCGGAGCCCGCTGGGTAGAGCTGGCCCAGGCTTCCGACTTTCCCTGCGTGCCACGCGTGGTCGTCGGGCTCACCGCCGCTCGTGCTGCGCGGCTCCGGTGATGTTGCGCGCCATCCCACCGAACACGATCCCGTGGAACGGGGAGACGGCCCGCCAGTAGGCATGGCCGGCCAGCCCGTGCGGCTCGAACACGGCGCGCTGCCGGTAGACCGAACCGCCGGCACCGTCGGGCGCGGTCGACAGCTCTAACCACGCCCGGCCGGGCAGCCGCATCTCGGCTCGCAGACGCAGCAGGTGCGGCCGGTCCAGGTGCTCGACCCGCCACCAGTCGAGCGCCTCGCCGGTGTGCAGGCGGCGCGGGTCGCGGCGGCCCCGGCGCAGGCCGACTCCGCCGGTGAGCCGGTCGATCCACCCGCGCACCGACCACGCCAGCGGGAATGAGTACCAGCCGTGCTCGCCGCCGATGGACTCGATCACCTGCCACACGGTGTCCGGGTCGGCGGTGGTGCGCAGCTCGCGGATGTCCTCGTACAGGGAGCCGCCGGACCACTCCGGGTCAGTGGGCAGCGGGTCGGACGGCTCGCCCGCGTCCGACCACCGGGTGGGCACGTCCGCGTTGCGGATGTGGGCCAGGGCCAGCTCGATCGCGCCCTCGTAACGGGTGAGCCCGCCCGGTGGTTTGCCGACATGCTCGTCGATGTCGTGCTCGCCGCAGACGACCTCGTGGACCAGCGACTCGATCAGCGGCACCGCGATGCTGCGCGGCACCGGCGTGACGAGGTTGACCCACTGCGCGGACAGCCATGGGGTGAGTACCGGCACGGGCACGACGACCCGCCGGGGCAGGCCGGCCACGACCGCGTACCGGCGCATCATGTCGAGGTAGGTGAGCACGTCCGGGCCGCCGATGTCGAAGGTGCGGTTGATCTCGGCGGGCAGCTCCGCCGCGTGTGTGAGGTAGTGCAGGACGTCGCGCACCGCGATCGGCTGGATCCGGTTGTGCACCCAGCGCGGGGTGACCATCGCAGGCAGCCGTTCGGTCAGGTAGCGAAGCATCTCGAAGCTCGCGGAGCCGGAGCCGATGATCACCCCGGCCCGCAGCGCGACGGTCGGCACGCCGGAGCCGAGCAGAATTTCACCCACTTCCGCACGCGAAGCGAGGTGGGGCGACAGCCGCTGCCCGGCCGGGGTGATGCCGCCGAGGTAGACGATCCGGCGTACCCCGGCCGCGGCGGCCGCGCGGGCGACGGCGTGTGCGGCCTGCCGGTCCACTCGCACGAAGTCCTTGTGGTGCAACGAATGCACGAGGTAGTACACGACCTCCTGACCGTCGACGGCGGCTGCCACGCTCGCCGGATCGGTGACGTCCGCGGTCGCGACGTCCGCGTCGGACCTCCAGGGGGTGTCGGCGAGCTTGCCCGGGTCGCGGACCGCCGCGCGGACTGCGTGGCCGGCGCGGAGCAGCTCGGGGACCAGCCGGCCGCCGATGTACCCGGTGGCGCCGAAGACGACACAACGCATGGTGGCTCCTATTGGTGGTGGCCCAGCCACAGCGGGCCGTTGGGGTACAACGTGATTCCGGTGCGCGGGGACGGGTCGCCGCCCAGGCGGATCAGGTCACCGGTACAGAACGCGGACAGCGCGGCGCGCAGCATGAGCCGGGCGAGGTGGGCGCCGAGGCACGTGCGCCGCCCCGCCGCAAACGGGAGGTAGCCCCACGCCGGCTGCGGACGGCCGGGTTGGAACAGCTCCGGCCGCCGCCACAGGTCGGGGTCGCGGTGGGTGAGGTAAGGCGAGTACAGCACTAGCGTGCCCGCGGCGACGGGAACACCGGCGACCGTGGTGTCGCGAGCCGCGACCCGGCTGCCGACCCAGCCAGCCGGGTGCAGCCGGAGCACCTCGTTGAGCACCGCGTCGACCGCGTCGGCGCGCCGCCATTCGGGCGCGCCGGCGAGCTGCCACAGCGCCCAGGCCAGCGTGTGGGCGGTCGTGTCGTATCCGGCGGCGAGCGCGACGCGCAGCTCGTCGACCACCTCGCCGGTCCCGGCAAGTGCGGCCGGCAGGCTGCCCGCCGGAGGATCCGTCACCGCGCTGGCGATCGCGGCCTCGACGCGGCGGAACAGCCTGGGTCGTGGCAGCAGTGGGTAGGGCGCGGGCCGGGTCAGCGGCGCGAGGAACGCGGCGAGCAGTCGGTCGGGCACCCGGCTGGCGAACAGGACGGCGTTGAGCATCCGGCGGATGGTCCGTGCGGACCAAGCAACCGCATCGAACCGCCCGATGGGCACGTCGACCAACCCGTGGAGCTCCACGCCGGCCAGCGCACGGTGGCTGAAATGCGGGTTGAGCATTCGGCGCCGGACGTCATGGCGCGGCACGTCGGCGTGGACAACGCCGCCGGCCAGGTACGGCGTGAGGCCCGAGAGACTGCCGCGGCTGCGGAACGTCTCGAGGTCGCTCAGCACCGCACGGTTCCACTCCGGCCGGTAGCCGACCACCGCGCGGCGCCACAGCCGGACTTCGAACACCGGGCCGTGGCGGGCACCGTCCTCGAGCAGCGCCAGCGGGTTCGTCACCCAGCGGCGGAGATGGCCGAGAACCGGTGAGCCGGTAGGGCGGGGCAGAGTGGTCATGAGTAGGAGCGGCCCTTCCATCTGGTGGTGCGGCGCAGCGCCACGGCGAACACGGGCAGAGCGGCCGGCGCGGTCACCGGAACCAGGGCGGCTTCGAGGTAGCCGCGCCGGCCGGTCTTGACCATGGCCAGCACGCGTTGCGTGAGCCCGAGTACCGCGGCCCACCACCATCCCCGAAGCCAGGGCACGCTGTAGGCGGCGAACTGCCAGGCCGCACCGGCTAGCAACCACCGGCGGCTGCCAGCGTGCAGACTTTTGCCGAAGCCGCGGACCGCTTCGCGGTAGCCGGAGTACATCCGCGTGCTGACGAGGTCGCCACCTAGCGCGAGTCCGAGTTTCAGGCCGTGTGCGCGGGTGCGGCGAGCCAGCGCGAGGTCTTCGACGACGGAGCCGGCGACGGCGGCGTGCCCGCCGATCCGGTCGTACGCCAGGCGGTGGAAGGCGATCAGCTGGCCGTTGGCCGAGGCAGCGGCCGGCACCGGTGCGTCGAGCAGCGGGTGCGGCAGGAACCCGAGCAGCGTCTCGTCGACGAGCGGCACGAGCAGTCGCTCGCCGACCGTTTCAGTCCGCTGGCGGGGAAACACCGAGAACACGTCGGCTCGTTGCCCGCGGATCTGCTGGTGCAGGGCGGACAGCGCACCGGGCGCCAGCGTGACGTCGGCGTCGCAGAACACCAGCAGCTCGCCGGTCGCGGCCACGGCGAGCTGCTGGCACGCCCAGTTCTTGCCGACCCAGCCGGGAGGCGGCGGAGTCCCGGTGATCAGCCGCAGCCGCGGGTCCCGTGCCGCCAACGCGGCCACCACCGCCGGCGTGCCGTCGCGGGAACCGTCGTCGAGGACCAGGACCTCGGCGGCCGGCTGCGCGAGCAGGCACGGGAGGGCAGCGCGCAGGTTATGGGACTCGTCCCGGGCGGGCACCAGGATCGACGTCCGGGTCCCGGGGAGCGGTGGTGCGGGGCGCAGGACCGGGAAGGCCGCGAGGTTCACGATCAGTCCCGCCGTCTTGACCACGTGGAAGCCGAGCACGGCGGCGCTCAGCGCCCCCATCGCTCGTCCCAGCTCGAGCGCCCGCGCAGGACGGTGTGGAACGCGGACAGCGGACGTCGGGGATCGCTGCGGGCGATGAGCCGGTCGAGCGCATCGAGCTCGGCACCAAGCGTTCCCTCGAGAGCGGGACCCTCCACAGTGGTCACCGAGACGTAGGCCTCCGGTGCCTGCTGGCCACGCAGCACGACCCGGACGGCCACCGCGCACAGGGGGACCTCGGCCGACCTGGCGTACCAGGCGGCGCCACCGGCGGGCGAGCCGAGCCGACCGGGCGGCCGCAGCCTGCCCTCGGGGAAGATCACCAGCACGCGGCCGCGGCGCAGCTCGTCGAGGCCGCGGCGCAGTTCGCGGGTGCCGAACGCGCCGAGCAGCCGGGCGACCCCGAACCGGTCGAGGTTGTCCTGGTCCATCAGCACGCACGGCGCGCGGTGCAGCCGGCCGAGGACCACGGCGGCCACGAACGGGTCCCACCAACTGTGGTGGTTCGCGGCCCAGACGAACGGGCCCGCGGGCGGCACTCCGCGCAGCCACACGCCGCGCAGCCCGCGCCGCACCAGGCTCTCGGCGGCTATCCGGTTCGGGCTACGCATCGCCGTCCTCCGGGGCAAGGCGCGCCCACAGCAGCAACGTGAGCGTCACGAGCGCATAGCCGAACCCGAAGTCCTCGACCGGGATGTGCCACAGCCGCAGTCCGGTCGACGCGTGCTCGGCGTAGCCGACGACCGGCCGGTCGCCCGCGGTGAGCCAGCCGTCGACCGGGATCTGGAAGGCCAGCACGATTGCCAGCGCGGCCCAGTACCGGCGCTGCCGCAGCAGCCCGGTCCGCAGCGCTACCAGTTCGAGCGCCACCACGGCGACCGGAGCGACCACCGCGGCGACGGTGTACTCACCGGGCACGGCCGCGGCTCAGGGTCTCGTAGGTCAGCAGCGCGCAGATGGGCACCACCAGGAAGAACATCCATTCCTCGACCGGCAGGCCGAGGATCCGCGGACCCATCGTGAAGCGATCGGCGAACCACCAGTGCCCGCGCGCGGTGGCGACCACGTCCCAGGCGGCGAACGCCGCCGCCACCGGCAGCACCGCGGCGGCCAGCCGCAGTGGGCGCCGGTAGACCCGCGCGCGCGGTTCCAGCGGCAGCGTGAGCACCACACATCCGAGCAGGATCACCAGATACCGCAAGGCGTCCACGACTCACCGTCCACTCAGGACAGGCGTACCCGGCCAGGTGAGCACGCAGCGGGCCACGACGCCGAACCGTTGCCAGGTCGGCACTCGGGCTCGCCCGCCGAACACGTCGCACCCCGCGGCTTCGACCTCGCGGAGGATGCCGCTGTACAGGTGGAACGCGGCCCGGATGCACGCTTGCGAGCCCCGCGCGAGCATCGAGATCCCGGGCGCTGCGAGAGCGTAGTGCGACCACGCGCGCTGCACCTCGAACTCGACGAGCGCCCGCAACGCGGGCGACGCCTCGCCCGCGGCCGCCGCCCGCGCCAGGTCCGCCCTGGTCACCCCGAACCGGTCGAGATCCTCCTTCGGCAGGTAGACCCGTCCGCGGCCGAGGTCCTCGGCGACGTCGCGGATGAAGTTGGTGAGCTGGAAAGCGATGCCGAGCTGGCGGGCCGGCTCGCGCGCCGCCGCGGGATCGCCGGACTGCAGGATCGGCAGCATCATCGTGCCGATGGCCGCCGCCGAGCCCTCCATATAGGACAGCAGGTCGGCATAACGGTCGTAGCCGGTCACCGTGAGGTCCATCGCCATGGACTCCAGGAAGACCTCGAAGTCCCGATGCTCCAGCCCGAACACCGCGACGGTGTGCAGCACGGCCGGGAGCAGCGGATCGTCCACCGCCTCGCCGTGCAGCCCCGCGAGGAACCGGTCCGACCAGTCGCGCAGCAGGCGTTCTCGCTCGGGCACCGCACGGTCGGCCGTGCGATCCACGATCTCGTCGGCGTAGCGGGTGAACCCGTACAGCGCGTGCACGTGCCGGCGCTTCCACGCCGGGAGCAGCCGCGTGGCCAGGTAGTACGTACGGCCGTGTTGCCGGTGCAACCGCCGGCAACGCTCGTAGGCCAGGGAGAGTTCGTCCTGCACGGCCCCACCATAAAACGACGCGCAAAACGACGCAACATATCGCGTCTGGGTTAGGCTATGCCTCGTGACGACGACGGTTGACGGGGTCGTGGCGGTCGACCTCCTTCTCGAAGAGTTCCTCGCCGGCAAGGCGCGTGACATCCACCTGGTGGATCCGGCGCTCGACGCGCTGGCGGCCACCGCGCGAAACGCCGTGCTCGGCGGCGGCAAGCGGCTGCGCCCGGCCTTCGCCTACTGGGGCTGGCGAGGTGTGGTCGGCACCGGCCCGCCGGCCGCGCCGGTGCTACCGGCGTTCGCCGCGCTTGAGCTGCTCCACGCCTTCGCGCTCGTCCACGACGACGTCATGGACGACTCGGCGACGCGGCGCGGCCGGCCGAGCGCGCACGTCGCGCTCGCCGGCTGGCACGCACGGGGCGGCCTCACCGGCGACGCGGCGCGCTTCGGCCGGTCGGCCGCGATCCTCGTCGGCGACCTGCTTCTCGTCTGGGCCGACGAACTGATCGCGTCCGCCGGGCTGCCCGGCGACATCGTGATCGCTGCACGGCGCGTCTATGACCGGATGCGGGTCGACGCGATCTCCGGTCAGTTCCTGGACCTGGTCGGCGAGCTCTCGCGTGAGTGGTCGTTTGAACGCGCCGAGCTCGTGGCCCGGCTCAAGACCGCGTGCTACACCGTGGTAGGTCCGCTGCTGTTCGGCGCGGCGCTGTCCGGGTACGCCGACCAATCGGTGACGCGGGCCTACGCCCGGTACGGGATGGCCGTCGGCGAGGCCTTCCAGCTGCGTGACGACCTGCTCGACGCCTACGGTGACCCGGCTACGACGGGCAAGCCGGTCGGCGCGGACCTGCGCAGCGGCAAGCCGACCCCGCTGCTCGAGCTCGCCAGGTCGATGGCCGACGGTGGGCAGCGCACCGAGCTCGAACGGGAGTTGGGCCGCGGACCGGACGCAGAGCCGGCGCGGCTGGCCCGGCTGGTGCGGTGGACCGGCGCGGCCGAGCGGGTGGAGCGGATGATCGCCGAGCGGGTCACCGACGCGCGCGCCGCGCTCGCCGACGCGCCGATCGAGCCGGAAATCCGGCGTGAGCTCGACATATTGGCCAGCATCGCCACCGACCGGAACGTCTGACGGGAGAGCACATGCGAACGGTGACCGGGCCTACCGACCACGTCGTGGTGGTGGGCGCGGGCGTGGGCGGGCTGACCTGCGCGCTGTACCTCGCCGGCGCGGGACGCCGGGTGACCGTGCTCGAACGCGAGCCGGTGCCCGGTGGCCGGGCCGGCCTGCTCGAGCGAGCCGGCTACCGCTTCGACACGGGCCCGACCGTGCTGACGATGCCGGAGCTGATCGACCGCGCGTTCGCCGCGGTCGGCGAACGGTTGGCCGACCGGGTCGAGCTCGTGCGCCTCGACCCGGCGTACCGAGCCTGGTTCCCGGACGGATCCAGCCTGGACGTCATCGCCGATCCGATCCGGATGGCCGCGGAGATCTCCGAAGCCTGCGGACCGCGCGAGGCCGACGGCTACCTCCGGTTCGTCGAGTACACCCGCCGGATGTGGCGGCTGCAACGGCGCGACTTCATCGACCGCAATCTGGACGGTCCGCGCGACCTGCTGACCGTCAACCTGCTGCGGCTCATCGCGTCGGGTGGGCTTGGCCGCCTGCAACCTCGCGTCGACCGCTACCTCCGCGACCCTCGCACCCGGCGGCTCTTCTCGTTCCAGGCCCTCTACGCCGGGCTCGCACCGCACCGGGCGCTCGCGTTGTACGCGGTCATCGCGTACCTGGACACGGTGGCGGGCGTGTGGTTCCCGCACGGCGGGATCCACGCCGTGCCACGCGCGATGGCCGATGCGGCGAGCGAGCACGGGGTCGACATCCGGTACCGGACCACCGTCGAGCGGGTCGAGGTCCGCCACGGGCGCGCGATCGGCGTGCGCACCACCGACGGCGAGCACGTGCCCGCGGACGTCGTCGTGCTCAACCCGGACCTGCCGGTGGCCTACGGCGACTTGCTGCCGGCGCCGGCACCACGCCGGATCCGGCGGCTGCGATACTCGCCGTCCTGCGTCGTGCTCCACCTCGGGGCCCGCGCCGACCGCCGCCACCTCGCCCACCACAACATCCTGTTCGGCCGCACCTGGCGGCGCAGCTTCGACGAGGTGATCACGCAGCGGCGGTTGATGTCCGACCCGTCCCTGCTGCTGACCAACCCCAGCCGCACCGACCCGACGCTGGCGCCGCCCGGCCGCCACACGTACTACCTGCTCGCCCCGGTGCCCAATGTGGAGCGGCGAGATCTGGACTGGCGCGGCGGCCTGGCGACGCGCTATGCCGACGAGCTCGTCGACGTGCTGGAACGGCGGAGCGGTGCGGGGTTCGGTGCCACCGTGGAGACCCGAGACATCGTCACTCCGGCCGACTGGCTCGATGCCGGCATGGCCGCCGGAACGCCGTTCGCCGCGTCGCACACGCTCACGCAGACCGGACCGATGCGTCCGTCGACCCTCCACACGGGACTATCCAATGTCGTCTTCGTGGGCTCGGGCACACAGCCCGGCGTCGGTATCCCGATGGTGGCGATCTCCGGCCGGCTCGCTGCTGCCAGAATCACCGGGTAAGGCACGGCACGAGGACCAGGTGGATGCGGGACGAACTGCTCAGCGCCGGCGAGGTCGCCCGGAGGCTCGGTATCGCCGTTACCACCCTGCGCACCTGGCACCAGCGCTACGACCTCGGCCCGAGCCACCATGAGGCCGGGCGGCACCGCCGCTACACACCGGAGGACTTCGCGCGCCTCGACACCATGCGACGGCTCACTGCTCAGGGTGTCCCGGCGGCCACCGCCGCACGGATCGCCCTAGACGGCTCTGCCTCGGATGTCCCGGGCCGCTCTGCCGCCGCCGTTGGCCGCGACGGCGGCGGGCACTCCATCCCGGTCGGCCGGGCCGGCACCGCACCCCGCGGCCTGGCCCGCGCCGCGATGCGACTCGATCAGTCCGCGATGCGCGCCGCCCTCGACGAGGCGATCGCCGCACACGGTGTTGTGTTCACATGGGACTCTCTGATCTGCCCCGTGCTGCGCGGTATCGGCGAGCGCCATGCCCGCACCCGGGCGATGGTGGACGTGGAGCACCTGCTGTCGCGGACGGTCTCCGAGGCACTGACGGCGGTCCGCCCGCCCGATGGCAACCCCGCCATCCTGCTTGCCTGCACCGACGAGGAGCAGCACAGCCTGCCCCTCGAGGCACTCGCCGCCGCCCTGTCCGAGAGCGGCAGGCCGAGCCGGCTGCTCGGCGCCCGCGTCCCTCCCAAGGCCCTCCTCACTGCCGTGCGCCGTACCGGCCCGAGCGGCATCGTCCTGTGGTCGCACACCCCGCCCACCGCCGATCCCCGGCAGCTCGAGCCCCTGCTGGACCATCGACCCGTGCCAATCGTGATCGTCGCGGCCGGCCCGGGCTGGCATGCCGCCGACCTTCCGCCCGCGGTCCACACACCACACACGCTCACCGAAGCGCTCGACCTCGTGAGAGGACTCGGTCACCGGCTGGAGGGGTGAGCACGCCGGCCAGCCGACCTCGCTCGGCTGCTCCGCCTACCCGCGCGGCCGGCGCGGCTTCCGGTCCGGGTTCAACCGGAGCCAGAACATGTGCGGGCACGAGCTCGCGATCCACATCCTCGGGCGCTGGGGAGACACCGAGTCCGCGGGACCAATCAGGTTACTGCTGGCAAGCCTCGACGAACGGGAACGCATCAACGCCGTCGACGCGCTCGGCAACATCGGAGGCACGGAAGCGGAGGACGGCGTTCTCCAACTGGCACAGGACGAGTCGTCAGACGTCCGCCGCTTGGCCACCTATGCGCTCGCCAACCTGGGCACGAGCACGTCCCCGACCCGCCTGGACCGCATGGCGAGCTCCGACCCCGCCGGGCGCGTCCGAAGGGCGGCAGCCCGGGCGCGGGCGTGGAGCTTGGTCATGGCCCGGTTGACGTGGGTCTTCGCGCGTGCAGCGACGGCCGGCGCCGTCAGGAGGCGCGCCGGCGTCCGGTGTCGAAGAAGTCCAGGATCGCGTCCGCGGAGCCCAGTTCGCGTACCGTCAGGGCGGCGCCGAACGGCATGTTCCAGAAGGAGTCGACCTCGTGCGGGGTGTGCGGGCCGACGTAGGCGTAGGGCTCGGGCAGCTGGTCGTCGCCCGGGGACAGGCCGTAGTTGACGTCGTCGACGGCGATGCCGACGTCGAAGTGTTCGGGCCACAGGATCGGCTGGGTGGCCGGCGCGAACCGGCGGAGTGCCTCGTCGCCGGCGGTGAACGCGGCGATGATCGTGTGGACGGCGGCGGGGTCGAGGACGATCGTCTCGTCCGGACGGACGCCGGAGCCGTCCGGGTAGAGGTTCTCCGGCTTGCGGGCGACGACCCCGAGCGACGCCGCGACGTCCGCATAGGACAGTCCGGCCACCTCGACCCGCCGCTGTCCCGCGACGACCGCCCCGCCGTCGAAGCGCAGCTCCGGCGCGACCGACATGGCGAAGCCGTCCGCCGCGACCCGCAACGCGATCTCGCCGCTTGCCCGGAACTGCGGCCCGGCGAGCAGCAGCTCGGCGACTCCGTGCAGCGACCGCCTGGTCGTGGACAGTGAAATCTCGGTCATCCTCACGCTCCTCGTGTAACGCCCGCCGCTCCCGCGGGCACTGAACCGCCCGAACACCCTTCAGTGGTTGCGCGTCGAGGAGGCGTTACATGTCCGAGAACGGCTGGCACCGGGTCGATCCCGCCGACATCCCCGCCGAGGGCCGGGTCCGCAGCGCGATCGTCGCCGGCCGCAGCGTGGCGCTGTCCCGGTGCGGGACGGACCTGGGCGCGCTGGAGAACCGCTGCCCGCACCAGGGCGGTCCGCTCGGCGAGGGCTCGATCGAGAAGGGCTGGCTGCGCTGCCCGTGGCACGGCTACGACTACGACCCGGTCTCGGGCCGGCCGCCCGAGGGCTTCTCCGACGGGGTGCCGACCTACCCCGTGCAGGAGCGGGCGGACGGCGTCTACGTCCAGCTGCCCGAGCCGGAGCCGCCGGCCCGCACGGTGGCCGACGTGGTCGTGGAGACGCTCGTCGCGTGGGGCGTGCGGCACGTGTTCGGCATGGTCGGGCACTCGAACCTCGGCTTCGCCGAAGCGCTGCGGCGCGCCGAGGAGCGGGGGGAGCTGACCTACGTCGGAATCCGGCACGAGGGCGCCGCGGCGTTCGCGGCGAGCGCGTACGGCAAGCTCACCGGCCGGCCGGCGGCCTGCCTGGCGATCGCCGGTCCGGGCTCGACGAACCTGCTGACCGGGTTGTACGACGCGAAGCTCGATGGCGCGCCGGTGGTGGCGATCTCCGGCCAGGTGCCGTCGAAGGTCCTCGGCCGCGGCGCGTTCCAGGACCTGCGCCTGTCCGCGGTGTTCGGCGACGTGGCCGTGTCCAGCACGACCGTGCACGGCGGCAGCGACCACGGCGAGCTCGCCGCGCTGGCCGTCAAGCACGCGCTCGACCACCGCGGCGTCGCGCACCTCGTGCTGCCCGACGAGGTCCAGACGCAGCCGAGCGACGCGCCCGCCGCCGTGCCGGACGGCCGGCGCGCCGACCGGCGGGCGCGGCCCGCCGAGAGCGCGGTGACCGCGGCGGCCGCCCTGGTCCGCGACGCGCGCCGCCCGGTGATCATCGCCGGCCACGGTGCCCGCGGCGCGGCGGACGAGCTGCGGGCGCTCGCGGAGAAGCTGGCGGCGCCGGTGCTGACCACCTTCAAGGCCAAGGGCCTCGTGCCCGACACGCATCCGCTCGGCGCCGGCGTGCTCGGCCGCAGCGGCACCCCGGTCGCGAGCTGGCTGATGAACGAGGCGGACCTGCTGATCGTCGTCGGCGCGTCGTTCGCCAACCACACCGGGATCGCGCCGTACAAGCCGATCCTGCAGGTCGACGACGACCACCAAGCGATCGGCCGCTTCGACGCGGTGACCGCGGGCCTGCTGGGTGACGCCCGTCTGTCGCTGGTCGCGTTGACCGCCTCGCTCGGCGAGGGCGGTGACCTCAAGGCGACCGATCAGCGCCCGGACGTCGCCGCTCGCTGGGAGATCTGGCGCGCGGAGAAGGCCCACCGCGCGGCCGACGACCGCGACCGGGGCGTCCCGGCGGCCGCCGTGTTCGCCGCCCTGTCCGAGCACCTGCCGGCGGACGCGGTCGTCGCCGTCGACGTCGGCAACCACGCCTACTCGCTCGGCCGCTACCTCGAGTCGAAGGGCCAGCCGGTCCTGATGTCGGGCTACCTCGGCTCGATCGGCTTCGGCTACCCCGCCGCGCTCGGCGCGTGGGCCGCCGCGCCGGACCGGCCGATCGTCGCGGTCACCGGCGACGGCGGGTTCGGCCAGTACGCGATGGAGCTGACCACGGCCGCGAAGTACGGGGTCCCGGTCAAGCACGTCCTGCTCAACAACAACGCGCTCGGCAAGATCAGCAAGGAGCAGCTCGCGGGCGACTATCCCGTCTGGCAGACCAGCCTGCACAACCCGGACTGGGCGGCCTTCGCCCGGCTCTGCGGAGCGACCGGGATCCACGTCGATGCGAGCGACCAGCTCGACGACGCCATGACCGCCCTCTTCGCCGCCGACGGCCCGGCGCTGCTGTGCGTCGAGCAGGACCCCGAACTCGTCTGAAGGAGACACTCGTGACCGACATCGTGACCGACTACAGCGACCTGACCGCGCTCTACATCAACTGCACGCTCAAGAGGTCGCCGGAACCCAGCCATACCCAGGGGCTCGTCGACCGCAGCGCGGCGATCATGACCAAGAACGGTGTGCAGGTCGAGCACGTGCGCGCCATCGACCACGACATCGCGACGGGCGTGTGGCCTGACATGACCGAGCACGGCTGGGCCACCGACGACTGGCCCGCGATCTACGAGCGCGTGATGGCGGCCGACATCCTCGTCGTCGCCGGGCCAATCTGGCTGGGCGACAACGCATCGACCACCAAGCAGGTCATCGAGCGGCTGTACGCCTGCTCGCACCTGCTCAACGACGCGGGCCAGTACGCGTACTACGGACGGGTCGGCGGCTGCCTCATCACCGGGAACGAGGACGGCGTCAAGCACTGCGCGATGAACGTCCTCTACAGCCTGCAACACCTCGGCTACACCATCCCGCCACAAGCCGACGCCGGCTGGATCGGTGCCGCGGGCCCCGGACCGTCCTACCTGGACGCGGGCTCCGGTGGGCCGGAGAACGACTTCACCAACCGCAACACCACGTTCATGACGTGGAACATGATGCACCTGGCCCGGATGCTGAAGGACGCGGGCGGCATCCCCACGTACGGCAACCAGCGCAGCGAGTGGGACGCCGGCTGCCGGTTCGACTACCCGAACCCCGAGTACCGCTAGGCGAGCCATGCCGGAGGTCGAGTTCGTCAACCTGTTCGCCGTCGCCGCGATCGCGCTGGCCGCGCCACTGCTGATCGCGTTCGCGCCGCCCGCGCTGCGCATTCCCGCGGTGGTGCTGGAGATCGTCGCGGGCATCGTCGTCGGTCCGTCGGTACTCGGCTGGGTCGACGCGGACCTGCCCGTGCAGATCGTGTCACTGCTGGGCCTCGCGTTCCTGCTGTTCCTCGCCGGACTCGAGATCGACGTGCACCGGCTACGCGGGCCGGGCCTGCGCACCGCGCTGCTCGGCTACGCCGCGACCGTCCTCATCGGACTCGCGGTGGGCACCGGGTTCGGCCTCGCCGGCTGGGTGGCGAGCCCGTTGCTGGTCGCGATCACCCTGTCCGCGACCTCGCTAGGCCTGGTCGTTCCGGTCCTCAAGGACTCCGGCCGGCTCGGCGGCGCGCTCGGCCAGACCGTCGTCGCGGCCAGCTCGGTCGCCGACTTCGCGGCCGTGCTGCTGCTGTCCCTGCTGTTCTCCACGGCCGAGGGCAGCACGGCCAGCCGGGTCCTGCTGCTGGTCATGTTCGTGCTCGTGGTGGCGCTGGCGGCGGCCGCGCTGCTGCTGACCGAACGGTCGACGAGGCTCGGCGACGCCGTGGTCCGCCTGCAGGACACCACCGCCGAGATCCGGGTCCGCGGCGCGGTGGTGCTGCTCGTTGCGTTCGTCGCGCTCGCGGAGGCGTTCGGGCTGGAGAGCATCCTCGGCGCGTTCCTGGCCGGCGTCGTCGTCGGCCTGCTCGACCGGAACACCTCGTCGCACCCGCGGTTCCGGGTCAAGCTCGAGGCGATCGGGTACGGGTTCCTGATCCCGGTCTTCTTCGTCACCAGCGGGATCCGGCTCGACCTGACCGGGCTGCTCGACGACCCGGCTGCGCTCGCGCGGGTCCCGCTGTTCCTCGCCGCGCTGCTCGCCGCGCGCGGCCTGCCGGCGCTGCTCTACGCGCGCCAGTTCGACCGCCGGTCCGTGCTGGCGGCCGCGTTGCTGCAGGCGACCTCGCTGCCGTTCATCATCACGGCCACCCAGATCGGCGTGCTGACCGGCCTGATGTCCCCGGTGACGGCGGCCGCCCTGGTCTGCGCGGGGTTGCTGTCCGTACTGGTCTTCCCGGCGTCGGCCGTCGCGTTGCTGCGCGTGCCGGACCGCGAACCCGCCGTACAGAAGGCCGAAGGACCGTAGTGGACGGCGGCTACGCAGCGTATCTTCGCCCGGGTGAGCTTGCCCCCGGACCGCGCCCTCGTCACCGCGTTGCGGGCCGGCGACGACGCCATGTTCGCGCGCGTGCTCGACGCGTGGTCGTCGTCGATGCTGCGGCTCGCCCGGTCGTTCGTGTCCACCCACGCCTCTGCGGAGGAGGTCGTGCAGGACACCTGGCTCGCCGTCCTGAAAGGACTGCACGGGTTCGAGGGCCGGGCGGCGTTTCGTACCTGGGTGTACCGGATCCTCGTGAGCACCGCGAAGAAGCGGGGCGTGCGGGAGCAGCGCAGCGTCCCGTGGAGCAGCGTCGCGGCCGACGGGCCGACGGTCGACCCGTCGTGGTTCCGCGGCCCGGAGGATCCGTACCCGGGCGGCTGGCGGGAGTTCCCCGCGGCGTGGGCGTCGCCGGAGGAGGCCGCGCTGAGCGGGGAGATCCACACCGTGCTCGCGGGGATCCTCGACGAGCTGCCCGCGCGGCAGCGCGCGGTACTGAGCCTGCGGGACGTGTCGGGCCACACCGCGCAGGAGGTGTGCGACCTGCTGGACGTCACGCCGGCGAACCAGCGGGTGCTGCTGCACCGCGCCCGCGCGGCGGTCCGCGAGCGGCTGGCCGGCTATCTGGCGCGGGGGGTGGCCCATGACGTGCAGTGAGTTCGTCGAGCTGGTCACCGCCTACCTGGAGGGCGACCTCGACGCGGACACCGAGGCCCGGTTCGTCGAGCACATGGCCCTCTGCGACGGCTGCGAACGCTACCTCGACCAGTTCCGCGTCACGATCGGCGAGCTCGGCGCGCTGCCGGCGGAGACGCTCTCCCAGCCGGCGCGGACCGAGCTTCTGACCGCGTTCCGGCACTGGCGAGCGGACTGAGGCATGAACCGGAGTCCTGACGTGGACGGCTGGTTCGACGAGGCCGGCCACCCATGGACACCACCCTGCGGCGCGCCCGCGACATCATTCTCGGCGCCGACGAGCGCGTCACGGAGTCCATCAAGTGGAGGACGCCGACGTTCGGCTACCGGAGCAACGTCGCGAGCTTCAACCCGTCGAAGCGGCTCGTGAGCATCCTGTTCCACCGCGGCGCCGAGATTCCGCAACCCTCGACGACCTGCTGTGAGCACTCGAGTTCCTCGTCCATGAGGCCACGATCCTGATCGCCACCGAATCGCCCGACTAATCGCGAATTCCGGAACTTGTTCTCGAGTAATCATGCGCATATTCCCTTGGCGGCACGAGATTCACGTACATAGTCAGATTATGTGTGTAACGTTCGCGCTACGGACGGCGACTAGAGACAGGGCAGGTTGCCCAACGAAGTTCTCAGTTCGAGGGGAGAATATCTTGAAGCGATTCATTATCGTCTTCGGTGCTGCGCTCGTTGCCCTACTCGCCGGCGTCACGCAGGCCAGCGCGACCACGGAGAGCTCGAATGACGCGAGCGTCTCGGTCCCAACCAGAACTGCAGCCGAGCACGTCAAATTCCACGACACCATCGGTGTCCTGACGGTTGACACGACGACAGGTTCCCTCCGCAAGAATGAGGTCACCTACTACACCACCAAACGTACGATCACGGTCAGCGGCTCGAGCATATACGTGCGGAAGACCGACGGCCCCGGCATTCAGGTCATGTGGTACAAGTGCGGCGACCGCAGCACGCACGGCGCGTGGCACCGTCTCGTGAACTCCGACCCGACACCGTACGTTCGCATTGGCACGAATTTCCTCCCGAATACACAATTCTGCCTTGCGGCCTGGGACGACCAGGGTTCGAACGCAACTGACACCTGGACTGGCAACATCAAATACAACGTCGCCTGATACGACGTGGAATTATCGGGTATTCCGGCGCCGAGAGGAAAGCTCCAAGGCGCCGGAATACCCGCGTCGGTTGAAGCACCTCCAGCAGCGTGGTGCCGAGCCACAGGAACCCGACGGACAGGTCGAGTCCGGTGCATCCATGACGGTGCGGACCCGATAGACCGCGTCGAGCTCACGCTCGTGCTGAACCTGCCTCCGGAGGACGTGCCGCGTGGGGCCAACATGACCCGCGCATGGGATCCGCGGTCGACGGGCGGTTTCGCGCCAGCTGCCAGGACCTGATGGAGAAGACGGCGGACACGTGCGAGGCGGTCGCCGCCGAGAAGGGCGCCAGTCCGGGGTTCGAGTGGTCCTCGGTCGCCACCAGTCTGGTCAAGGCCGCGATCGATGCCTTGAAGGATCTCGATCCGGGCAAGGTAAAGGAATGGGCCATCGACCAGATCTTCGACGGCGCCGCCGACGCGCTGAAGCCGGAGCCGGTTCCCGGCGCCGAGGCGATCCCGGTCGTTCAGGGCTATACGTCCGCGCGGGATCGGCTGTTCGCCGCGTACGAAGACAACTGCGAGCAGGTTCGGGACTGGATCCGGGCCCGCCGTGACGAGATGGAGGACGCGACCTCGACCATTCCCCAGCCGCTGCCGGCGTACGCCGACGTCGACAGCCCGGACTTCCGGTACAAGGAGTTCGCCATGGTCGGCGAGCCGGGGCTCGGACCGCAGGTCGCGCGGGAACGGCAGCGGTACGTCGATGAGAAGGCCAAGCCGGACGGCGTGATCGCCCGCCGGCTGACCGGGGAGCGGTGACCGTCGATGCGACGACGGATTTCGCTGGAGCTGCTGGTGGTGTGCGCACTCACCGTGCCGGCCTGCTCGAGTACCGACCAACCCGCCCCGACGCGCACCCGGCCCGCGCCGCCGACCAGCTCGAGCACCGAATCCGTGCGTCCTACGACCGCCCCGCCCGTGGCGGCACCGGTCGACCTGTGCGACCGCCTGACCCGCGCCGCGAAACTGGCGCTCGCCGCCCAGTGATGGTGGCAGGTCGGATCGTCTCAGTGGACCGCCCGCCGAAATCTGCCGCACAAACTCCCATCACGACGCACACGACCCGAGGCTCAGCCGTGTAGTTGGCGTGCACGACGCCCCTCGGGAACTCGCGGTCAGCCCGCCGCGATCGGGCAGATGATGCCGGTCGGCGTCTGTGGAGCGGTCGCTGCCTGCACGGCGACCTCCTCGATCGCCCGCGCCAGGGTTTCCATGTCAGTGCGGGAGAAGTACCGCTGGTCCGCGGACAGCACCAGGTCGATGGCACCCGGCGGGTCCTCGACGCACAGATGGAGCTTGATCTTCGGGAAGTGTGCGTGCTGCTTCCAGGACAGCTCGGTGTCCGCGAGCGCGCCGCGGATCTCCGCTGCCGCCGGCGCCACCAGCCCGGCCCGCGCCCGGGGCCGGCGCCTGCGGTCGTTGTAGTGACAGGACAGGTCGAACCTCTCACCACGCTCACCCTCGACCCGGTCCACCACCTCGTCCTGTTCGTACGCGTCGTAGTAGGCGTTGCGGTAGGCGTTGAGCGCCTCGGCCGACGCGCGGGCGACCGTCTCGCCCACGGAGATGTCGGCGACGTCCAGCACGACGGGCACGAGCTTGCTCAGCGCGCTGACCGAGTCGGCGTACTCCGGCCGGAACCTGTTGCTCACCACCATCATCGTGAGCAGCGGGTTGACGCCGACGACCCGGCCGATGCCGACCAGGAACGACGCCAGCAGGGTGGGAGACTCGTGGAGGCGCTCTCGCGTAGCGATCGCCTGGACGGCCAGGTGCATCGCGCGTGAGCGGTAGCGCAGCATCGCGAAGCGACACTTACCCCCGTGACGAGGTCCGCCGAACAGGCGGGTGGGCGCGCCGCGCAGCACGCGCTCCAGGTACCGCAGCGATTGCGCGTTCTGCCGCCGCCCGGCCGGTGACGCCTCGAACGCCGCCTGGGCGAGCGGCGTCAGCGCGGTGACCGGCCCCGCGGGCGCACCGGTCGCCGAGTCGCGTGCGCTGATATCAGTGAGCAGGGCGGCCAACCCGAACCCGTCGATCGCGGTGTGCAGGAAGACAGTGACCACGTGCGTGACGGTGTAACTGCCGCTGCCGACCACGATCGCGGCCATCCGCACCGGCCACTCGCTCTCGTACTCGAACGGAACGGTCTTCCAGTGTGCCGAGATCGCCTCCGCCACCTCGGCCGCGTCGCCGGCCTCGGCGGCCACGACGAGGAGCGGGATCGTCCCCGTTTCGGACACCCGCTGCCGCGGCAGCCCGGACTCCCGCAACACCAGGCGGGTCCGCAGCGACTGATGCCTGCCCATCATGAAGCGCAGCGTGTCGGCGACGGCATTGACGGTCGCGCCAAGCTCGGCCTCGGCGAGGAAGGTGACCGTCGACGTCCCGGACTTCACGATCGACTGCCACAGATCGCGCTGCCCGAAGGTGAGCTCGCCTTCCCCGGCGCCGTCCCCCTCGAAAGGGACGAGCACCCGGTCCACGACCTCGCCGCGGGGCACCTCAGAAGCTTCCATCGTTCGCCACCTCACGTGTCAGCCGCGCGCGGCGACTCGGCCCGACCAGGTCGCGTCCGAGCAGATTCGCCGACGTGACGGCAGCACGGCGGCCGCCACCGCACGGATCGAACAGGTGCCACACGATTCCACGACCCACGGACGACCTTAGATCGACAACGCCGGCGACCGACAACGAGCGGCTCTTCGCCGAGGAGTCCACTGGATATGACGTTCTCAGGCGATGCGCGCCCGCGTGATCAACGGTCCGATGCGATACTCCGCCTACACCGTGATGGTCTTCCTGTTCACAACGGCGGCGTCCGCCTGGTGGAGGTGGACCTCGACTCCTCACCGGCGCGACCACCACAGACCGGATGTCAACCAACCGAGCCATTCGACCTGTGACGGTTCCGCGAGAGGAAGCGTCAGGTGCAAGGTTTGGTCGGAGAGCTTCAGGGCGATGTCCAGTCGGTGTCGAGAATCGACTGAATGTTCGCGTCGTCGGCTGCGGAGACGAATGACATGGAATTGTGAACAACTGTCAATGATGTGTCCGCTGTACGTCCAGGGTCGCATGTTGAGGAGAGAACGACAATCGTGGAATTACCGCATCCATTGTCCGGGCCGGTCGACTCGTCCGCGGTCGACTCCCAGGCTGCGGGTGGATTTTGTGGATGCGGGAGTGTTGCGGGGGCGGACCATCGTGGGGCGGCGAGCCGCGCGCGGTGGCAGGCGGGCCACCGAAAAATGCGCTCGCCAGGCGTGCCGGCGAGCCCGTCGGCAAACGTCGGGCTAACGGTGCCGAGAAATGCCGGAAATCGGCTGTTCGGGTTTATCTCGCGGGCCATCTGAGATATCATCTCTACCATGTCGATTGTCGGACGAGGCAGAGTTGTTCTTGTCGGCGTCGGTCGTCTTCGGGCAGGGACGTCGCCATGATCTGGGAAATACTGTCCCTCGGCTTCGTGCTCAGTCTCGACAATTTCCGGGTCTCGATCGCGCTCGGCACTGTCCCATTCAGTGTGAAGCGCGCGGTGCAGGTCGCGCTGACATTCGGGCTGTGGGACGCGATCATGCCGCTGATCGGGCTGTTGATCGGTAACCAGATCGGGGAATCCGTCGGTGACGTCGCTGAATTGGTGGGCGCCTTCGCGCTCGGCGGGTACGGTCTGTATCTCGTCATCTTGGCGCTTCGGAACCCCGATCCGGACGAGCTGGACCACCCGTGGGCGCTGTTCGGCATCCCGTTGACGCTGAGCCTGGACAACCTGTTCGCCGGGGCGAGCCTGGGACTGCTCGGGCTCTCGCCGTGGTTCTCGGCCGCCGTCTTCGGCCTCATGACGGCCGTGTTGTCGCTGGGCGGGCTCCTGGTCGGGCGGTTCGCGGCACGCCTCATCCGTATCCGCTCGGACCTGCTCGCCGGGGTCACCCTGATCATCGCCGCTGTGGCGCTGCCGTTGGTGTTTGGCGGTTAGCCCGGTGCGGGCGGGGGACCAACGGAAGACCGTCGGCCCGCGAGTCGGCGTTGGCGGCCTCAACCGCACGGGCTACCAGGTCGTGGTCGGGTGACAGGTGGCAGACCGGGTCGGTGCGCGCGGCGTCGCCGGTAAGCTGGAACGCCTGGCAACGGCACCCGCCGAAATCCAGCTCCCGCCGGTCGCAGCTCCGGCAGGGTTCCGGCAGCCAATCCGTTCCCCGGAACGCGGTCATCACCGGGGACTCGGCCCAGATCCGCTCCAGCGGATCCTCCCGCACGCTGGCCCGCGGCAAGGGCAGGGCATGGGCGGCCGGGCAGGGCAGGACGACGCCGTTCGGCGTCACAGTCAGCTGCCGGGAGGCCCAGCCGCCCATGCAAGGCTTCGGATAGCGGCTGTAGTAGTCCGGAATGACATAGATGACGTCCATGCGGTCCCGCAACCGCTCGCGGGCGGCCCGCACGACGATCTCGGCCGCCTCGAGCTGGGCCCGGCTCGGCAGCAGCGCATGACGGTTTCGCCAGGCCCAGCCGTAGTACTGGGTGTTGGCCAGCTCCACCCGGTCGGCACCTACCTCCTCGGCGAGCCCAAGCACGTTGGCTACGCCGTCGATGTTGTACCGGTGCAGCACCACGTTCACCGTCAGCGGCCAGCCCAGCTCCTTGACCACGCCCATCGCCTCGATCTTCCGCTGCCAGGACGGGGTTCCGGCGATCCGGTCGGACACAGTCGGCTCGTCGGCCTGGATGCTGATCTGCACGTGGTCCAGGCCGGCGGCCCGCAGTTGCTCGGCCCTCGGACGCGAGAGCCCGATGGCGCTGGTCACGAGGTTGGTGTAGAGGCCAAGGTCGTGGGCGCCTGCCACGATCTCCACCAGGTCACGCCGCAGCAGTGGTTCTCCGCCGGACAGGTGGCATTGCAGAACACCCAAGTCGCTGGCCTCGACCAATACCCGTCGCCACTCATTGGTGGACAGCTCGTCGGAGTAGTCGGCCATGTTCAGCGGATTCGAGCAGTACGCGCAGGCCAGCGGGCAGCGGTAGGTGAGTTCGGCGAGCAAACCGAAGGGGCTATCCATCGGCGAGCTCCACGCAGCGCCGGGCGACGAGCCGGGTCAAGAACCACCGCACCTCGTCGTCGGGGACGGCTTGATAGCGCGCGCGCAGCTCGGCCACGATCTCGGCCACGCTGCGCCGCCCGTCGCAGAGCTCGAGGATGTCCGCGCCACTGTCGTTCAGCACCACTACCGTCTCGGGGAGTTGCAGGGTATGCCGCTGCCGGGTCCGGCAGAAGGTCAGCCGAACATGGCGTGCCAGCCGGGGCTGGTCCGAAGTGGACACCTCGACGCCGCGCCGGGACGAAGCTGTGGTCGGGTCCATGGCAATCACTCCGGGTAGGCCTCGTCGATTGCGTCCATCAGGCTCCACAGGACGTCGCATTTGAACGACAGCGCCTCGACCGCGCGCGCCTGGGACTCGGCCGACAGGCAGTACGCGGTGACCACCTCGAGGGCGTGTTCGCAGTCTCGGGGGGCCTGCTCGAGACGGGCGCGAAAATACGCGAGGCCCTCCGGGTCGATCCACGGATACCACCGCTCGAACGCGGCCAGCCGCTCCGCCATCAGGTCGGGAGCGAACAGCTCGGTGAGCGAGGAGGCCACCGCCTCCACCCACGGGCGCGTACGGGCGAAGTTCACGTAGGCGTCGACCGCGAACCGCACCCCGGGAACCAGTTGCCGGTGATCCCTGACCTCTTCGCCGGTCAGTCCGGTGGCCTCGCCGAGGCGCAGCCACGCCTCGATGCCGCCCTCGCCGGCAGCGGTGCCGTCATGGTCGACGATCCGCCGGATCCAGCGGCGGCGGACCTCGAGGTCGGGGCAGTTGGAGAGGATCGCCGCGTCCTTACGGGGAATGTTCTCCTGGTAGTAGAAGCGGTTGGCCACCCAGCCCTGGATCTGCCGGCGGCTCAGCCGGCCCGCGTTCATCCGGACGTGGAACGGGTGCTGGTCGTGGTAGCGCCGCGAGTGGGCCCGCAACGCCTCGACGAAGCCGTCGGCGCTGATGGTCGTAGTCGTCGTCACGGCCTACACCTCGACCTCGAGGCCGTCCATGGCCACCTCCATGCCGCTGTCCTCCACGGCGCGCCGTTCGGGCGCGTCCTCGAGCAGGATCGGGTTGGTGTTGTTCATGTGCACGAAGATCGTCCGCCCCACAGCCAGCGAGGGGAGCTGCGCCAGGCTGCCGTTCGGCCCGTCGATGGGCAGGTGGCCCATCTCCCGGGACGTCTTGCCGGCCAGGCCGAGCCGCACCACCTCGTCATCGCGCCAGCAGGTCCCGTCGACCAGCAGGCATTGGCAGCCCTGAATCTCCGCGCGCAGCGCAGGTGTGAGCGCTTGCATCCCCGGCAGGTACACGAGCGTCCCCCCGCTGCGCTCGTCGGTCAGCCGGTAGCCCACGACGCGTCCGTGGTCCACGCTGGGCCCGAACCGGGTCCGCTTGGTGGTGGGCACGTCGAACGCCCGGCAGGACAGGCCGTCGGCCAGGGATATGTCCGCGCCGGGGACAACCGCCCGCCACTCGACCGGGCAGTAACGCTCGAGTGTCCGCAACAGCCCCGAGCCGTCACACAGTGTCTTGTGCACCGCCGGCGTGGCGTACAACAACAAGCCAGCGCGAGCTTCACGCAACAGCAGCAGGCCGATCGAGTGGTCCAACTCGGCGTCGGTGAGCAACACCGCCTCGAGCGGCGTCGTGCGGCCGTCGCGCGGGTGCAGGCCGGGGAACGCCTCGATCTGGGTGCGAACGTCGGGTGAGGCGTTGATCAGGAACCAACGCAGGTAGTCGATGCTGACCGCGACCGACGACTGGGTGCGCGCGAGCCCGGCCCCGGAGCGGACAGCGGCGCACGTCGGGCATCCGCAATTCCACTGCGGGGAGCCACCTCCCGCCGCCGATCCCAGCACCCGCAGCCACACCGTGGCACTCCGTCCGTCGCCGGCCCGGCCGTCCGCGTTCGTACCGGGCCCTCGGAGGGCGCCGGACCCTGGGGCCCGGCGCCGCCTCACATCCCGTTGGTCAGTCCTCCAGCTGAGCGATGTACATGGTCACTTCGGGCGCGACTCCGATCTCGTCGAACTCGGGCGTCTCCCACACGGCGAGCTGGGACTCCATGGATCCACCTCCTCTCCGCCGACTCCGGCAGGCTCCCCGCACGGCTCTACGCCGTTTCCGGGAGGGCGAACACGATCAGCGCGCTTCCATGGCCTGCGCCGAGCATGCCGGGGAGGAACCCCTCGGCCCAACCGCCCCAGCCGACCGGCACCGCGACGTACTGCCTGCCGTCGACCATGTAGGTCGTCGGGCTGCTGTGGTGACCGCTTCCGCACTGGAACTGCCACAACAGCTCCCCCGTCCGGGCGTCGAGCGCGTTGAACTCCCCGGAGGCTTCACCGGCGAACACCACGTCACCGCCGGTGGCCAGCACCGAGGCACACATCGGAAGCTCGTTGCGCCAACGCCACTTCTCGTCGCCACTGGCGTCGAACGCGCTGACGCTCCCCGTCATGTCCTCGAGGTCCACCTGAACGCCGGCGCCCCAGTACGGGATGCTCTCCTTGAACTCCCGGCGCCGCCGGGTGGCCGTGGCCCCGACATCCTGGACCGGGACGTAGAAGAGCCCGGTCTTCGGGCTGTATGCCGCGTGCGTCCACTCCTTGGCGCCGGCCGGCCCTGGCCAGAAGTGGACCGGTTCACCCTCCTTGTCCGGGTACCTTCTGGGCGTCACCTTGCCGTCCCGCGTGATCGCCCCCCAGTCGATCCGGTCCACGAAGGGGGTGATCTGGACCAACGCGCCGTCCGTGCGATCCACAACGAAGAAGTAGCCGTTCTTGTCGAAGTGCCCGAGCAGCTTGCGCCCATCCGACTCGAACAGGATGCACTCCCCGATGCTGTCGTAGTCCCACACGTCGTGCGGGGTGCACTGGTAGTGCCAGCGGATCTGGCCGGCGTCCACGTCAACGGCGATGATGCTGTCGGTGTAGAGGTTGTCGCCCTCGCGGACGGCTCCGTCGAAGTCCGGCGCCGGATTACCGGTACCGACGTACAGCAGGTTCGTCTCCGGATCGAACGTGCCGGTGACCCAGCAGTTCGCACCACCACGCGCCCAGGCGTCGCCGTCGGCGGGCCAGGTCTCGGAGCCGGGCTCCCCCGGCTTCGGCACCGTGTAGCAACGCCACTGGTGCTCGCCGGTCTCGAGGTCGAACGCGTCCAGGTGGCCGCGTACCCCGAACTCCCCGCCGGAGCTCCCGACGATGACCTTGTTCTTCACGACCAGCGGCGCGACCGTGGCGCTCTCCCCCGCCCGCACGTCCCCATAGGTCTTGTCCCAGACCCGCTTGCCGGTGGTGGCGTCGAGCGCGAGCACATGCGCGTTCGCCGTGACGAAGAAAACCTTCCCCGCTGCCACGGCGACCCCGCGGTTCACGTTCCCGCAGCACAGCGACACGTCGAAGGGGACCGCGTGCTTGTACCGCCAGATCTCCACGCCCGTCTTCGCGTCGAGGGCCCAGACCCAGCCGTCCCAGCCGGAGACGAACATCACCCCGTCGACGACGAGCGGGGCGGCCTCGAACGAGTAGGTCGACGCGCCCGCGATCAGGCCGGTGGTGCCGGCCTGGAAGACCCAGGCGGGGAGCAGGCGCTTGACGTTCTCCGTGTTGATCTGGTCCAGCGGGCTGTACCGCTGCCCGTTGTACGCGCCGTAGTAGGTGAGCCAGTTCTGCGGCTCGTCACGGGCACTGAGAATGCGCTCGTAGGTGACGCCGGCCGTCACCGGCGGCGCAACCTCTCCGCCCGCGACCTTGCCGCTCAGCCGTCCCTGGTCGATAGCCTCGCCCGCGTCGACGTAGTCAGCG
>NZ_DATBKY010000197.1:0-49721 GCF_036555685.1 Actinophytocola sp.
TTCGGGCACGCGCACGTGCTGCGCACGTGGGGCGGGATCGTCGACGTCTCGCCGGACGCGTCGCCGATCATCGGACCGACGCCGCTCGACGGGCTGTTCGTCAACTGCGGCTGGGGGACCGGCGGGTTCAAGGCCACGCCCGCGTCGGGCTGGGTGTACGCGCACACGATCGCCACCGGCGAGCCGCACGCGCTTAACAGACCGTTCGGTTTGGAACGGTTCACGACCGGCGCGCTGATCGACGAGCACGGCGCCGCCGCTGTCGCGCACTGACTTCCCACGAGGGGTTCGCATGCTGCTGATTAGCTGTCCCTGGTGCGGCGACCGGGACGAGGTGGAGTTCTCCTACGGCGGCCAGGCCGGCGTGGCCTATCCGGCCGACCCGGAGGCGCTGACCGACGCGGAGTGGGCCGAGTACGTGTTCGTCCGCGACAACCCGAAGGGCCCGTTCGCGGAGCGCTGGGTGCACACGAACGGCTGCCGGCGGTGGTTCGACGCGGTGCGCGACACGGCGACCCACCGGTTCCTCGAGGACCGCTCATGAGGCTCGCCGAGGGTGGCCGCGTCGACCGGTCCGCGCCGCTGACGTTCACCGTGGACGGGGTGCGCTACACCGGCTACCGCGGGGACACGGTCGCGTCGGCGTTGCTGGCGAACGGAGTCCGCGAGGTCGGCCGCAGCGCCTACCGGAACCGGCCGCGCGGGATCGTCGACGCGGGCGTGGCCGAGCCCAACGCGCTGTTGCAGGTCGGCCCCGAGCCGATGCGGCCGGCCACCACCGTCGAGCTGACCGACGGGCTCGTCGCCTCGACGCTCTCCGGCCGGGGCCGGCTCGTCGAGCCGAACGAGCAGCGCTACGACCACCAGCACGTGCACTGCGACGTGCTGGTGGCCGGCGCGGGACCGGCCGGGCTCGCCGCCGCGCTCGACGCCGGCCGGTCGGGCGCGCGGGTGATCCTGGCCGACGAGGGGTCCGAGGTCGGCGGCTCCGCGCTGTCCGTTCCGAAGCGGTGGGCGTCGGTCGACGAGGCGGCGGCCGAACTCGCCGGGTTCGCGGAGACACGCGTGCTGACCCGGGCCACGGTGTTCGGCTACTACGACCACAACTACCTGACGATCGCCGAGCGGCGCCCGCGCGGCGGGCGGCTGTGGCACGTGCGCGCCCGCCGGGTGGTGCTCGCGACCGGCGCGCACGAGCGCCCGCTGGTGTTCGCGGGCAACGACCGGCCCGGCGTGCTGCTGGCCGGCGCGGTGCGGACGTACCTGAACCGGTACGCGGTCCGCCTCGGCACGCGGGCGGTCGTGTGCACGACCAACGACAGCGCCTACGACACGGCGCTCGACCTGCTCGCGTCTGGTGTGGACGTGCTGGTGGCCGACGCGCGGGCCGGGTCGGCCCGGGCGGCGGCCGTGCGCGCGGCCGGTGGTGAGGTGCGGTTCGGCACGGTCGTGGTCGGCACCGAGGGCGACCCCGAGGTGCGCGCCGCCCACCTCGGCGCGCCCACCGGCGGTCCGGTCGAGACGGTCCACTGTGACCTCGTCGCGGTGTCCGGCGGCTGGAACCCCGTGGTGCACCTGCACAGCCAGGCCCGCGGCACGCTGCGCTACGACGAGTCGCTCGCCGCGTTCGTCCCGGACCGCTCCTTCCAGGCGAACGTCTCGGTCGGCTCGGCGAACGGAGACCTCGACCCGAACCAGCCACTGTGGACCATCCAGTCGCCCGACGGCCGCTGGCACGAGCACTTCGTCGACCTCCAGCGCGACGCCACGGTCGCCGACATACTGCGTGCGACCGGGGCCGGCATGCGCTCGGCCGAGCACGTCAAGCGCTACACGACGATCGGCACCGCACACGACCAGGGCAAGACCGCCGGCGTGAACACCCTCGGCGTCATCGCCGAGGCGCTCGGCGCGGGCCCGCCCGGGCCGACCACCTACCGCCCGCCGTACACGCCGGTGCCGTTCGCGATGCTGGCCGGCCGCGACCGGGGTGCGCTGCACGACCCGGCACGCGTGACGTCCATCCACGACTGGCACGTCGCCCGCGGCGCGGAGTTCGAGAACGTCGGCCAGTGGAAGCGGCCGTGGTTCTACCCGCGGCGCGGCGAGGACATGACCGCGGCGGTCCTGCGCGAGTGCGCCGCGGCGCGCACCGGCGTCGGCATGCAGGACGCGTCGACGCTCGGCAAGATCGAGATCGTCGGCCCGGACGCGGCGGAGTTCCTGAATCGCATGTACACCAACGCGTTCCGCAAGCTCGCGGTCGGCGCCGCCCGGTACGGCCTGCTGTGCAAGGCGGACGGCATGGTGTTCGACGACGGCGTGGTGCTGCGCCTGGCCGAGGAGCGCTTCCTCGCCACGACCACCACCGGCAACGCGGCCGCGGTGCTCGACTGGTTCGAGGAGTGGCTGCAGACCGAGTGGCCGGCGCTGCGGCTCCGGCTGACGTCGGTCACCGAGCAGTGGGCGACGATCGCCGTGGTGGGGCCGAGGTCGCGCCAGGTCGTGGCGAAGCTCGCCCCGTCCGCCGTGGACCTGTCGTTCATGACGTTCGCCGACACCACGCTGGCGAACGGCGTGCCGGCCCGGATCGCGCGCATCAGCTTCTCCGGCGAGCTGGCGTTCGAGATCAACGTGGCCACCTGGTACGGGCTCGCCGTGTGGGAGGCGGTGTACGCGGCGGGGGCCGAGTTCGACATCACGCCGTACGGCACCGAGACCATGCATGTGCTGCGTGCGGAGAAGGGCTATCCGATCGTCGGGCAGGACACCGACGGCACGGTCACGCCGATCGACCTCGGCATGGAGTGGATCGTGTCCAAGCGCAAGCAGTTCGTCGGCAGCCGGTCGCTGCGCCGGCCGGACACCGCCCGCCCGGACCGCAAGCAGCTCGTCGGCCTGCTGCCGGTCGATCCCACCGAGCTGCTGCCCGAGGGCGCGCAGCTGGTCGCCGCGGGGACGCCGCTCGAGCCACCGGTGCCGATGCTCGGGCACGTCACGTCCAGCTACCGCAGTGCCGCGCTCGGCCGGACGTTCGCGCTGGCGCTGGTGAAAAGCGGCCGCGACCGGCTCGGCCAGGTGCTGCACGCGCCGCTGGGGGACCGGACGATCGCGGCCACCGTGGTGGAGCCGGTGCTCTACGACCCGGAGGGAGCGCGCCGTGACGGCTGACCCGCGCCCGGATCTTCGACGCAGCCCGCTTGCCGGCCGGGACGACGTGCGGGAGATCCCGTTCCTGACGATGATCGACGTGCGCACCACCGGCGCCGAGCTGCTCGGGCTCCCGGTGCCCGCGCCGAACCGGGTTACGACCGCGGGGGAGCGGGCGATCCTCTGGCTGGGCCCGGACGAGTACCTGGTCGTCGCTCCGGACGGCGACGGCGTGGCGGAACTCACGGGAGAGTCCGTGGAGTCGGTTGTCGACGTGTCGGCCAACCGGACGACGATCGAGCTGTCCGGCCCGCACGCCCGCGACGTGCTGGAGAAGGGCATGTCGATCGACCTGCATCCGCGGGCGTTCGGGCCGGGGCAGTGCGCGCAGACGCTCCTGGCCCGCGCACAGGTCATCCTGCGGCAGGTCGACGACCGGCCCACCTACCATGTGCTGGTACGGGGGTCGTTCGCGCCGTACCTGGCGGACTGGCTGGTGGACGCCGCCAGGGAGTGACAAACGGCGACTCAGCGGATCGTGACGGCACCCGGCCACAAGCAAGCGACCGACCGCACAATGCGTCGAGAACGCAACCAACACTCAATTCCCGGGGAGGCGGACCAGTGCCCATCAGCGTGTTCGAGCTGTTCAGCGTCGGCATCGGACCGTCCTCTTCGCACACCGTCGGTCCGATGCGGGCCGCGCGGACATTCGTGGCCGGGCTGGCGGCGGACGGGTTGCTGGAGTCGGTCACCTCGGTGCGCGCGGAGCTGTACGGCTCGCTCGGCGCCACCGGGCACGGGCACGGCAGCCACCGCGCGGTGCTGCTCGGGCTGGCCGGGGAGGAGCCGGAGACCGTAGACACGGACGCGGTCGCCGACCGGGTCGACCGGATCCGCGCCACGAAGCGGCTCGCGTTGCTGGGCAAGCACGAGATCGGCTTCGACCCGGACGAGGACCTCGTGCTGCACCGGCGCAAGAGCCTGCCGTTCCACCCCAACGGCATGCGGTTCCACGCCACCGGCGAGGGCGTCGACCGGGAGCGGACGTACTACTCGGTCGGCGGCGGGTTCGTCGTCGACGAGCAGGCCCAGGGGGCGGACCGCATCAAGGTCGACGACACCGAGGTCGCCTACCCGTTCCGGACCGGCGCGGAGCTGCTCGCGCACTGCCGGCACACCGGGCTGCCGGTCAGCGAGGTGATGCTCGCCAACGAGACCGCGTGGCGCAGCGAGGACGAGGTCCGGGCCGGGCTGAGCGGGATCTGGCAGGTCATGCAGGAGTGCGTGCACGCGGGCTGCACGCACGACGGCGTGCTGCCCGGCGGGCTCAAGGTGCGGCGCCGGGCACGTGAGATGTACCAGCGGCTGTCGACCGACCCGTTCTCGACGGATCCGTTGCGCGTCATGGACTGGGTGAACCTGTTCGCGCTCGCGGTGAACGAGCAGAACGCGTCGGGCGGCCGCGTGGTCACCGCGCCCACCAACGGCGCGGCCGGGATCATCCCCGCGGTGCTGCACTACTACGCGCGGTTCGTGCCGGGCGCCTCGCCGGCCGGCGTGATCCGCTTCCTGCTGACCGCGGGCGCGATCGGCGTGATCTACAAGGAGACGGCGTCGATCTCGGGTGCCGAGGTCGGCTGCCAGGGCGAGGTCGGCTCGGCGTGCTCGATGGCCGCCGGCGCGCTGTGCGAGGTGCTGGGCGGCACTCCGGAGCAGGTGGAGAACGCCGCCGAGATCGGCATGGAGCACAACCTCGGCCTGACCTGCGACCCGGTCGGCGGGCTGGTGCAGATCCCGTGCATCGAGCGCAACGCGATGGCGTCGGTGAAGGCGATCAACGCCGCCCGGATGGCGCTGCACGGCGACGGGAACCAGGTGGTGTCGCTGGACAAGGTCATCAAGACCATGCGCGAGACCGGCAGGGACATGAAGATCAAGTACAAGGAGACGGCCCGCGGCGGCCTGGCGGTGAACGTGATCGAATGCTGACGGCCGACGACCTCGATCTCGCCGTCCGGCTGTCGCTGTCCCGGTTGGCCGTCGCGGCCGGCGCCGACTGGGACGTCCCGGCCGGCCCGCTGACCTGGACCTGCTGGGAGACGGCCGAGCATCTCGCCGACGACCTGTTCTTCTACGCCACCCAGCTCAGCCCGCCCGAGCCGCCGGCGGACGACCACGTGCCGTTCGCGGCCGCGCGCCGCCGGCCGGACGGGCCGCTCAACTCGGTCGCCGCGGACCGTGCCGCGGGGGTGCCCGGGCTGCTGCGGGTCGTGGCGGCGTGCGCCGGGCTGCTGTCGGCGACGGTCCGCGTCCGGCCGCCGTGGGTGCGCGCGTACCACGTGTTCGGCCGCTCCGACCCGGCTGGCTTCGCGGCGATGGGCACGGTCGAGACGGTCGTGCACACGCACGACATCGCGGCGGGGCTGGGCCTGTCGTGGACCCCACCGCAGGACGTCTGCGACCGGGTGCTGACCCGCCTGTTCCCGGACGCCCCGGCCGGCTTCGACCGGTGGCAGACCATGCTGTGGTGCACCGGCCGCGCCTCGCTGCCCGGACGGGAGCGGCGCACTTCCTGGCGCTGGGACGGCACCCCGGGCTGAGTAACCGCGGGTCTTCGCCGCTCGTCGCACCGCGGTGACTCTTCCGAGGTGCCGGCGCGGGTGGAGACGAACGAGCCGCGCCTGGCCACGGCCTCACTCGGCGCGGCGACGATCCCGGTCGGCGGCCCGACGGTCGACGGCTGGCCCGAGCGGCGGGTGTTCGTGTACCCGGGCGCGAACGAGCCGCGCTACCTCACCGCCGCGCCGGACACCATCGTCGCGACGAACCAGACCTACGACGCACGTCCGGCGAACGTCGACGGCCAGGACCGGCCCGCGGCGCGCTCGAGTACCGGGCGACGCGTCGCGGCAGGCGGGGCGCCGACCGGGCACCGTCACGCTCGGCGGGCGTGCCGGTGCCGGCCGGCGCGGCCAGGACCGGGTACTTCGAGCCCACGGTGGAATCCTGCCCGGGTCGGGCATCCGCTAGCGGCGGGCGAAGGCCGGGGCGTGCTCGGGGCGCACGCCGTACCCGATCGCCAACGCCGGGATCGCGCGCAGCTTCGGGAAGCGCTCGACCAGGCGCATCGGCACCGGGGGCTTCTCGCGGTTGACCATGTCGATGTCGCCCGCCAGGGCCGGGGCCAGGACCCGCGCGTGCAGGAACCGCTGCATGCCTTGCACCACCACGGTCGGCAGCATGCGGCGGCGCTGCACCTTCGCCAGGTCTCCCCTGGTGAGCGTGCCCCGCCGCAGCGGCTCGGCCAGCAGCGTGGCCGTGGCGACCGCGTCCTGGACCGCCAGGTTGATGCCCACGCCACCCACCGGTGACATCGCGTGCGCCGCGTCGCCGATGCACAGCAGGCCGTCGCGGTACCAGCGCTCCAGGCGATCGAGCCGCACGTCCAGCAGCTTCACCTCGTCCCACGACCGCAGCGCGTCCACCCGGTCGCCGAGCCAGGGCGCGACCGCCGCGATGCTCGCCACCATGTCGCGCACGGAACCCCTGCGCTGCTCGGGGTCCGAGCCCTTCTTGATCAGCGTCGCGGCCTGCCAGTACGTTCCGCGGTCCAGCAGCACCGCCGCCCGCGCCGCGCTCACCACACCGACCGCACCCGACGGGTCGGTGTCCTCCCGCGGCAGGCGGAACCACCACACGTCCAGCGGCGTGGGGAAGTCCCGCACGGCCATCGCCGCCGCCTTGCGCAGCACCGACGTCCGGCCGTCGCACGCCACGGTCAGCTCGGCCATGATCCGCCCGGTCGTGCCCTCGCTGGTGCGGTACTCGACGCCGGTGATCCGGCCGTCCTCGACGACCAGGCCGGTCGCCGCCGTGTTCATCCGCAGCGTGAACGACGGCTCGTTCTTCGCCGCGCCGGCGAGCAGGTCGAGCAGGTCCCACTGCGGCACGAGCGCCACGTACGGGTGCTTGTGCCTGCCGTTCAGCTCGGTGAAGTCGGCGAACTTCAGCGTGCCGTTCGCGTACGGCACCTGCGCCTGCTCCAGCCGCCGCTGCGGCAGCTTCGCGAACTGCTCGCCCAACCCCAGCTCGTCCAGCAGGTCCAGGGTCGACGGGTGCACGGTGTCACCGCGGAAGTCCCGCAGGAAGTCGCCGTGCTTCTCCAGCACGGTCACCTCGATCCCGGCCCGGGCGAGCAGCAGTCCGAGCACGATCCCCGCCGGCCCGCCACCGGCGACGAGGCAGGTCGTCCGCTCGGTGTTCATGATCCCTCCAGGTATTTCATCTTGTGTTGAATAAATTCAGCATGCACCGGGAAGAGCCAACCGTCAAGGCGGATACGCTGATCGGGCCATGAGTACCGCATCACTGCCCGCCGACGTCCGGGCCCGCTTCTGCCCGTCCCCCACCGGTACCCCGCACGTCGGGCTCGCCCGCACCGTGCTGTTCAACTGGGCGTTCGCCCGCCACCACGGCGGCAAGCTGGTGTTCCGGATCGAGGACACCGACGCCGCGCGGGACACCGAGGAGAGCTACCACGCACTGCTCGACGCGCTGCGCTGGCTGGGCATCGACTGGGACGAGGGACCCGAGGTCGGCGGCCCGGACGGGCCGTACCGGCAGAGTGAGCGCGGCGAGATCTACGCCGACGTGGCGCGGCGGTTGCTCGAGGCGGGTGAGCTGTACGAGTCGTTCTCCACGAACGAGGAGGTCGAGGAGCGCCGCCGGGCGGCCGGCCAGGACCCGAAGCTCGGCTACGACAATGCCGACCGCGATCTCACCGACGAGCGCAAGGCCGAGCTGCGCGCCCAGGGCCGCGAGCCCGTGCTGCGGCTGCGCATGCCGGCCGAGGACCTCACGTTCACCGATCTCATCCGCGGGGAGATCACGTTCAAGGCCGGCAGCGTGCCCGACCCGGTGCTCGTGCGGGCCAACGGCAAGCCGCTCTACACGCTGACCAACCCGGTCGACGACGCGCTCATGCGCATCACGCACGTGCTGCGCGGGGAGGACCTGCTGCCCTCCACGCCGCGGCAGGTGGCGCTGTACGGCGCGCTGGAGCGGATCGGTGTCGCCTCCTTCACGCCGCGGTTCGCCCACATGCCGCTGGTGCGGGGCGAGGGCAACAAGAAACTGTCCAAGCGTGACCCGGAGATGAACCTCTTCAACTACCGGGACCGCGGGTTCCTGCCGGAGGGGTTGCTCAACTACCTCGCGCTGCTCGGCTGGGCCATCGCCGAGGACCGGGACGTCTTCACGATGGCGGAGATGATCGAGGCGTTCGACATCTCGCGGGTGAGCTCGAACCCGGCGCGATTCGATCTCAAGAAGGCCGAGGCGATCAACGCCGACCACATCAGGCGCCTTTCCGACGCGGATTTCGTCGAGCGGGTGATTCCATACCTCATATCGGCCAAAGTTCTGCCGGAGAACCCCTCCGACGAGCAGATGAGGGCGCTGAGCGCCATTTCCCCGCTGGTGCGCGAACGGGTGACGGTGCTTTCCGACGCCGTCGAGATGGTCCGATTCCTTTTCGTCGCCGACGAGGATTTCGCGCCCGAGCCGGACTCGGCGGCCAAAACGCTCGGTGAGGCCGCCGATCCGGTGCTCGACGCGAGCATCGCGGCGCTCGAGGCGGTCCCGGAGTGGACGACACCGGCCATTGAGGAGGCGCTCAAGGCCGCGTTGGTCGACGGGCTCGGTCTCAAGCCCCGCAAGGCGTTCGCACCCGTCCGGGTAGCTGTCACGGGCCGGACGGTCTCGCCGCCGCTGTACGAGTCGATGGAGTTGCTGGGCCGCGACCGGTCACTCGGCCGGTTGCGTCATGCGAAATCCTGACAACCCGGTAACACGAGGCTGACAACAACCGATAGACCGTATTCGACCTCGTCGGGCCGGTTACATACTTAATCGTGTCAGTAGAGCAACAATCCCCTGGTTAGCCCATTCAAGTTCTGCCGAACAGGGCCTAGCCTCGCCTGATGACCTTTGGGCTGGTGCCATTTCAGACCGAGGCCGCGGGGCCCGCACGCCCGCCGGCCGCGGCCGGCGACCGTCTGGAACACGAGCACCTGCCCATCCCGATTCGCGCCGTCTGCCTCGACATCGACGACACGCTCATCGACTTCACCAGCACCTCCCGCCAGGCCCTCTGTGACCTCATCGGGCGCGACGACATGTGGGCGTGCTGGCAGCGCACGACGGACGAGCACGTGGCCCTCGTGGTCGCCGGCCGGTTGTCCTACGAGCAGATGCACCAGGAGCGCACCAAGGCCTTCTTCGCGGACCTGGGCGCGCTGCTGGACGACGAGCTGGTCGCGGACCTGGAGCGGCGGCGCAGCACGCGGCTGCGGGCGTCCTGGCGGCTCTACGACGACACGCTGCCGTGCCTGGACTGGCTGCGTGCGGCCGGCGTCAAGCTCGCGGCGGTGACCAACGCGTCGGGTTCGCACCAGCGCGCGAAGCTGGACCGGCTGGGCATCGGCCGCTTCTTCGACACGGTCGTCATCGCGGGCGAGCTCGGCGCGGCGAAGCCCGACCCGGTGATATTCCACACCGCCTGCGCCCGGCTCGGCGTGCCCGTCGAGGAGACCATGCACGTTGGTGACCTGCTGGAGGCGGACGCCCTCGGCGCACGCGACGCGGGCCTGCACGGAGTGTGGCTGGACCGGTCGCTCACGGGTTGTCACGACGTGCGGGCCGGCGCGGGCGTCCACGTGATCGAGTCCCTCGCCGACCTGCCCGAACTGCTCGTCACCGAGTACCGCACGCCCGACCTGTCAGCCGGCCCCGCCCCGATTTCCGGTGCCGGCGGCCTGTGGTCTAACATCTCTTCCCGGCACTACGGGCGGTGAGCCGCGGCTCCGTGACCTGCGGTGCTGGTGGGGTATGGTGTAATTGGCAGCACGACTGATTCTGGTTCAGTTAGTCTAGGTTCGAGTCCTGGTACCCCAGCAGAGAGAACGAAATCACCTTTGATAGCGTCCTCTCTGCTCGACCGAGTTGATCGGCGCGGCCCCGTCGTCTAGCGGCCTAGGACGCCGCCCTCTCAAGGCGGTAGCGCGGGTTCAAATCCCGTCGGGGCTACATTTACGCGGTGGCGTTGACTTTGCAGTCGGCGCCACCGCGTTTCTTTTTGCCGCAATTACCCGAATCGTTGGCGTCTCGTTGGCGTCGAGATCAGTAGCCGCCGACGACGCCGCCGCCGGAGTCCCCGGACGACGGCGTCGGGGTGGCGCTCCCGTCGACGACCGCCGCGTGCCAGACGAAGTGGGTGCCGCCGAACTCGTCCTCGAACCGGTCGCCCTTGGCGTCACCGGTGCCGTGGTCCTGCTGGAACGTGTAGAGCGGCTTGCCCTGGTAGGTCAGCTGCTCCTTGCCGTTGTCGGCGCGGTGGAGCACGTCGATGTCGGGCACCGAACCACTCCTGTCGGAGCTGGTCGCCGGGTGCCAGAAGCTGAGGCACTCGTCGACGCAGTGGATCGTGCCGTCGGACTCCTGATCGGCGAAGTACAGGGTCTTGCCGTCGGCGTCGACGAGAACCGTGCCCAGGTTCGGCTGCTCCCTGGTATGGACCGCCACCGCGGCCGAGGACGCGTCGGTGGCACCGCCGGAATCGCAGGCGGCGAGCAGCGCCGCCGCGCCGAGCGCCGCACCGAACAGCACGGCGCGGGTCGCGCGCAGGCGTGTCGTGGGGTTGCTGTCCTTAGTGGACATCTTTGCTCCTTGCTCTCACAACCATGTGTGCGGTGGTTACGCCTGGCGCCGCGGAAGGGTTCAGCCGGTTCGCATTCGTGTGACGTCACCGACGGAACTGAACCTTTCCTCCCCTTGGCGCGTAGTGCATCGTGCGCGGGGGAGCGGTCACCGCGGCGATGCCGCGTGTCGTGGTCGTGGGAGCGAGGTACGCCGGTCTCAGCGAGGCACCACCGGGATCGTGAGGCGGACCGGGATCCGCTTGCCGTGCCGCAGGTTCGCCACGTCGCGGTAGCCGCCCGCGGCGAGCTCGCGCTGGTACACGACCGTCAGCACGGCCGGCCGGACGGCGGTCACGCTCACCTCGCCGCCCCGCACGGCGACGGTGCCCGCGTCCGCCGGGCGGAGCGTGGCGCGCAGCCGGTTCAGCGGGTTCGCCAGGTCGAACTCCGCTCCCGGCGCGGAGCGCACGTGGACCGTGGTGGTGGCCGGAGCGTGCAGGACGCGGTCGCCGGCGCCGATCGCGAGCGGGCCGACACCGGACGGGAGTGGCTCGTCCGATGTGGACGACTCGATCGACATGCCGCCGGGCCCGATCGCCATGGCCGACGTGTACAGCGCGCGCGGCGACGTCGTGGCGGGCCGGCCGTGGTGCACGTAGTAGTGCGCGCGCCCGTCCGGGGAGTCGACGATGCTGCCGTGGCCGGTGGAGTACAGCCCCTTCGCCGGGTCCTGCGACAGGATCGGGTTGGCGGGGCTCTTGCGCCACGGGCCGAGGGGCGAGCGCGCGGTGGCGTAGCCGACGCCGTAGAACTCGTTCTCGAAGTTGTTCGCCGAGTACGTCAGGTAGTACAGCGGCCTGCCGTGCCGGTCGACGGTCCGGATCGTCGTCGAGCCCTCCGCCCACCGCCGGTCCTTCTTCTGCCCGCCGGTCTTCGCGTAGTCGTCGACGTGCGCGTTCTCCCAGTCCTGCTTGTCCGAGCCGTAGTTCACGATCGGCACGAAGCCGTCCTTGCGCGTGCCCGGCGGGTCGTCCGGCGCGAGGTTCGCGTTGCGGTACGCGGGCGCGATCGACGGCATCGTCCGCCCCGTCGGGTCGCGCCACCAGTCACCGGTCAGCTCGACGGCGTAGATGTTGGACTCCTCGATGTACTTGCCGAGGTCGTCGTCCCACACCCAGTTCCGGTACGCGTTGCGCGAGTAGTACAGGTAGATCCGCCCGTCCGCGTCGAAGAAGACGTCCGGGTCGATGTAGGGGAGGTACGTGCCCAGTGGCGCGGTCTCGCCCTCCTCGCGGGTCGCCGGCGGCTTCTTCTGCGTGGCGTCCATGATCAGGTTCACGTCGTGGTACGCCGGGTCGTACGGGTAGTAGTCCAGTGGTGCCTCGGCGATGTCGTGGAAGGGGCCCGCCGGCGAGCGCGACACGGCCACGCCGACCTTGCTCGCCTCCTCGAAGTCCGGGTAGCGGAAGTGCTCGGCCACGTGCTTGTTCATGCGGCCGGCGTAGAACATGAAGTACAGGCCCGTCGCCGGGTTGTGGTAGACCTCGGGCGCCCAGAACCAGTCGTGCGCCCAGTCGCCGTCCTGGCCGGCACGCAGCGCGCCGCCCGGCACGTGTTCCCACGTGGCGAGATCGGGGGAGCGGTAGATGGCGAAGTTCCACCCGGGGTCGGCACCCTCGGTGGAGTACGCGTAGTAGTACCCGCTCGCCCGGTCGAACAGGACGTGTGGATCCGCACCCGGTGTGGCGGCGTTGTTGAAGTAGGTGGCGTCGGTCGTCCCGGGCGGCCGGGCGGCGGCCGCACCGGGGACGAACGCGAGCAGCAGGGCGGCGGCAAGGAAGACGAGCAGGGCGTTCCTTCGCATGCCTCTCATCTTGCCGCCCGCGGACCGGGCATGGTTAACGAGAAACGAGGAAGCGGGGGAGACGGTGACGGTTGACCGGCGGCAGGTCGTCCGCTGCGTCGTGCTGTTCGGGCTCCTCGGGCTGTTCCAGGCGACGCTCGGCCCGCTGATCCCGGTGGTGCGCGACGACAACGGGCTCACCGCCGCGACCGCGGGACTGCTCGTGAGCGGGTTCTTCGCCGGCTCGATGGCGAGCATCGCGACGGGCGGCGTGCTGCCCGAGCGGTGGGCGCGCCGGTATCTCGTCGTGGTGCCGGGCGCGTTGCTCGTCGCCGGCTGTGCGGGGCTCGCGGTGCGCGGGCCGTGGCCGCTCCCGCTCGTCGCGGCGGTCGTCGCCGGCGTGGGGTTCGGCGCGCTCGTCCTCGTCGTCAACACGGCGATGGCGGGCCAGGCCGGCCGCCGCGGGGTGACGCTCGCGAACCTCGTCAACGGCGCGTTCTCGCTCGGCGCCGTGGCCGGGCCGGCGCTCGTCGGCGGCACGCGCGGCATCGGCTATCCCGTGCTGTTCGCGGGGCTCGCGGTCGCGGTGCTCCTGGCGCTGCCGTCCCGCGAGCTCGGCGCGGTGGCCGGCCGCCGGGACACCACCGAGCACGCCGGGCGGCCCGGGTCGGTGCTGCTTCTGTTCTGCGGGCTGATGTTCTGCTACGCCGGGCTCGAGACCGGCCTCAGCAGCTGGGAGACCGTGCATCTGGAGGCACACGGGTACGACCCCGGCGCCGCGTCCGCGCTGACGTCGTTGTTCTGGCTGGGAATGGCGGTGACCCGGCTGCTGACCCCGTTGCTCGCCGCCGTCCGGTCCGCACCGGCGATCATCGCCGGTGTGCTGTCCGCGGCGTTCGCGGCGCTGGCGCTGGTCGCGTTGCCCGGCGTGGCACCGTTCGGGTACCTGCTCGCCGGCATGCTGGCCGGCCCCGTGTTCCCGACCGCGCTGGCGTGGAACGCGGCGACGCTGCCGAACCCGCGGCGCGGCAACGCCGCCGTGATCACCGCCTCCATGGTCGGCAACGTCGCCTTCCCGGCGGCCATCGGCTACACGATGCAGGCGACCTCGGAGCTCCTGCTGCCCGCGCTCGTCGCGGTCCCGGTGGCCGCGGCGCTCGCGATCGCCGTGCTGCTGCGCTACCGGGCGCGCGCCTCCACTCCGGACAGCGCCAGGCGGGGCGCGTCGTAGAAGCCGTCCGCGCCGACGCCGAGGAACCCGCTGGGGCCGGCTGCGGTGTGCACCACGCGCAGCGCGATCCCGTCCGGGTCGAGGAACTCGAGCCACGTGCCGTCGGCGTGCACGCCACCGGTCACGGCGACACCCAGTTCCCCGGCACGGGCGCGCAACCGCTCGGCCGCGGCCTCGTCCGTGGCCTCCAGGATGATCGGGTGCTCGCCACGCAGGTCCGGCGCACCGGCGATCGTCGATCTCAGGCGCAGCGCGATCATGTAGCGAGCCGTCCAGTCGACGAGCGCGCAGCCCGTGACGCGCTCGGCGTCGCTGAACTCGCGGACGTAGGTCAGCCCGAGCAGGTCGCGGTACCAGGCCGCGCTGCGGGCCAGGTCGGACACCGGCACGGTCACCTGGACGATGCCGGCCACGCCGCTTCTCGTTGTGGTGCTTCGAAGTGTGGTCATGGCGACGACGCTAGACGTGCCCGCCGTGGACTATCTACGCTGCGAAGTCCAGGTTTCCTCATCGTTCGTCTTCCACGGGTGCGGCATGGACGTGCTGAGCGCGGTGCTGCGGGAGCTGCGGCTGCAGAGCGCGAGCTACCGGCTGCTGCGGTTGCGTGCCCCTTGGCGGGTCCGCTTCGACGGTGGTCTGCGCGGCGTGCACGTGGTCGTCGAGGGCGAGTGCGACCTGACGCTGGACGGCGTGGCGCCGCGGCGGTTGCGTGCGGGCGACCTCGTCGTGCTGCCGCGCGCGGACTCGCACACGCTCGGCTCGACCGACGGCCGGCACGCGCCGCTGGTGTCCTCCCTCGACCTCGTCCACCGCGCACGGGGTGCGCGGCTGACGGCGGGTGGCGCCGGCGCGGCGACGAACATCGTGTGTGGCGCGTTCCTGCTCGGCCACGAGGACCACCCGGCGGTCGCGGGCTTTCCCCGGTGCATCCACGTGACCGGCGCGCCGCCGTGGCTCACGAGCCTCACCGACGCGCTGGCCACCGAGGCGACGGAGGGCGGGCCCGGCAGCGAGGTGGTGATGGCGCGGCTCTCCGACGCGCTCATCACCCGCGCGCTGCGCCACCACGTCGAGACGGCCGATGAACCAGGCTGGCTGCAGGGCTTGCGCGACCCGTACATCGCCCGCGCGCTCGCCGCGCTGCACGCCGACCTCGCCGCGCCGTGGACGCTCGAGTCGCTCGCGCGGACGGCGGGCCTGTCCAGGGCCGCGTTCGCGGCCCGCTTCGCCGCCACCGTGGGGCAGACGCCGATGAAGTACCTCTACCAGTGCCGGATGCGCCACGCGATGACGCTGCTGACCGTGGAGCGGGCGACCGCCGCGAGCATCGCGCCACGCGTCGGGTACGGCTCGGAGGCGGCCTTCGCCGCGGCGTTCACCCGGCACGCGGGCATCACGCCGGCCGCGTACCGGCGGCGCGCGGCGTCCTCAGTGGAGCCCGAACGGAGGCTAGAGGCGGGCCTGTAGGGCGTCCGCGGCCGCGAGCAGGTCCGCCGCCCAGCGGGCACCGGGCCGCCGGCCCATCCGGTCGATCGGGCCGGACACCGACACCGCCGCGACGACCGCTCCCGACCCGTCGCGTACCGGGGCGGAAACGCTGGCTACTCCGGGCTCCCGCTCGCCCACGCTCTGGGCCCACCCGCGCCGGCGGACCTCCAGCAGGGCCCGCTCGCCGTACACGGCGTCGGACAGCAATGTGCGCTGCGTGGCCGGATCGGCCCACGCCGCCAGGACCTTGGCCCCCGAACCGGCCGACATCGGCAGCCGCGCGCCCACCGGGACGGTGTCGCGCAGGCCGCTCGGCGGCTCGGCCGTGGAGATGCACACGCGCTGCGAGCCGTCCCGCCGGTACAGTTGCACGCTCTCGCCCGTACGGTCGCGCAGCCGGGGCAGCACCGAGCTCGCCGCGTCCAGCAACGGGTCCACCGCGCCGCCGGCCAGCTCCGCGAGTGCCGCGCCGGGCCGCCAGCGGCCGTCGGATCCCCTGCGCAGCAAGCGGTGCACCTCGAGCCCTACGGCCAGGCGGTGTGCCGTGGCGCGGGGCAGCCCGGTACGCGTGCAGAGCTCGGCGAGCCCGCACGGCTCCTTGGCCACGGCCTCCAGCACGGCCATTGCCTTGTCGAGAACACCGATGCCGCTATGCTGTCCCACGTCTCGATATTATGTTCCCGGTATATGGGAAGTCCAGTCTCCCGGATCGTGGGAACACACATTGGAAGTGAATCCACATGGCGAAGACTCTTGCCGAGAAGGTATGGGACCAGCACGTCGTCCGGCGCGGCGACGGCGCCGAACCCGACCTGCTGTACATCGACCTCCATCTCGTCCATGAGGTGACCAGCCCGCAGGCGTTCGACGGCCTGCGGCTCGCCAACCGCCGTGTGCGCCGGCCGGACCTCACGATCGCCACCGAGGACCACAACGTGCCGACGACCGGCATCGAGCTGCCGATCGCGGACCCGGTGTCCAAGACGCAGGTGGACACGCTGCGCAAGAACTGCGCCGAGTTCGGCATCCGGCTGCACCCGATGGGCGACGCCGAACAGGGCATCGTGCACATCATCGGACCGCAGCTGGGCCTGACCCAGCCCGGCACGACCGTGGTGTGCGGCGACAGCCACACCTCCACCCACGGCGCGTTCGGCGCGCTCGCGTTCGGCATCGGCACGTCCGAGGTCGAGCACGTGCTCGCCACCCAGACGCTCCCGCTGCGCCCGTTCAAGACGATGGCGATCAATGTGGACGGCGAGCTGCGGCCCGGTGTCACGGCGAAGGACATCATCCTCGCGGTCATCGCGAAGATCGGCACCAACGGCGGCCAGGGCCACGTCCTGGAGTACCGCGGCCGCGTCATCGAGCAGCTGTCGATGGAGGCGCGGATGACGATCTGCAACATGTCCATCGAGGCGGGGGCCCGCGCCGGCATGATCGCGCCGGACGAGACGACGTTCGCCTACCTGAAGGGCCGCCCGCACGCGCCTGCGGGCGCGGAGTGGGACGAGGCCGTCACCGCGTGGCGCGAGCTGCGCACCGACGAGGGCGCCACCTTCGACGCCGAGGTGCACATCGACGCGAGCGCGCTCACCCCGTACGTCACCTGGGGCACGAACCCGGGACAGGGTTTGCCGCTGTCCGAAGCGGTTCCCGACCCCGAGCGGATCGCCGACGAGAACGAGCGCCACTCGGCGCAGAAGGCGCTCACCTACATGGACCTCGTCCCCGGCACGCCGCTGCGGGACATCCACGTCGACACCGTGTTCCTGGGCTCGTGCACCAACGGCCGGATCGAGGACCTGCGGGCCGCCGCGGAGGTGTTGCGGGGCCGCAAGGTCGCCGAGGGCGTGCGGATGCTCGTGGTGCCGGGTTCGATGAAGGTGCGGGCGGTCGCGGAGTCCGAGGGGCTGGACGCCGTCTTCACGGACGCGGGCGCCGAATGGCGGTCCGCGGGTTGCTCCATGTGCCTTGGAATGAATCCTGACCAGTTGCGCCCGGGGGAGCGCAGCGCGTCCACATCGAACCGCAACTTCGAGGGCCGGCAGGGCAAGGGCGGGCGGACGCACCTGGTCTCGCCGCTGGTCGCGGCCGCGACGGCGGTCCGCGGCACCCTCTCCTCGCCCGACGACCTGAGCTGAAAAGAGGTAGCCGACATGCATCCGTTCACCACGCACACCGGCGTCGGAGTGCCCCTACGCAGGTCCAACGTGGACACCGACCAGATCATCCCGGCCGTGTACCTCAAGCGGGTGAGTCGTACCGGATTCGAGGACGGACTGTTCGCGGCGTGGCGGGCCGACGAACACTTCGTGCTGAACCTGGAGCCCTTCAGGGCGGGCAGCGTCCTGGTGGCAGGGCCCGACTTCGGCACCGGATCGTCCCGTGAGCACGCCGTGTGGGCCCTGTCCGACTACGGGTTCCGGGTGGTCATCTCCGCGCGCTTCGCGGACATCTTCCGGGGCAACGCCGGCAAGCAGGGCCTGCTCGCGGCCGAGTGCGCGCAGCCGGACGTGGAGCTGCTGTGGAAGCTGCTCGAGGCCGAGCCGGGCACGGAGGTCACCGTGGACCTGGCGGCCAAGACCGTGCACGCCAAGGACTTCACCGCGCCGTTCCAGATCGACGACTACACGCGCTGGCGGCTGCTCGAAGGACTCGACGACATCGCCCTGACCCTGCGCCACGAGGACGCCATCGGGGCGTATGAAGGGGGTCGCCCGAGTTGGAAGCCGACCACGACCTCTACACTCCCTTCCTGACTGGCCGCCGAATAGCAGCCACGCAAACAGAATCCGGTCCCCCGAGCGGGGAATTTGGGCGCGTCGCGTGGAAATTGTCGCGCAATAGGCATACGGTGGCCAGAAGTCGGCCGGTTTGGCCGAGAACGCAAGTGTGGTCAACGGAGGACTGAAGGGTGAACAAGGCCCAACTCATCGAGGCGCTCTCGGATCGCCTCGGCGACAAGAAGGCCGCAGGCGCTGCGGTCGATGGTCTCGTCGACGTGATCGTGCGCACGGTCAACAAGGGCGAGAAGGTCAACATCACCGGCTTCGGTGTGTTCGAGAAGCGCGCGCGTGCTGCCCGCACCGCCCGCAACCCGCGCACCGGCGAGACGGTGCGGGTGAAGAAGACGAACGTGCCCGCTTTCCGTGCCGGCACGACGTTCAAGGACGTCGTGAGCGGCGCGAAGAAGCTGCCCAAGGTTGCCGCGACGCGTTCGGCCTCGAGCCGCACCGCGTCCTCGACCCGCACGGCCGCGGCCCGCCCGGCGGCGAGCCGCACCTCGACGACGACGCGCACGCGGGCCACGGCGGCGAAGCCGGCCGCCCGTACCGCCCGCGCCACCACGGCGAAGAGCAGCACCCGGTCGACGGCTGCCAAGACCACCGCCAAGAAGGCCACTCCGGCCAAGGCGACCCGGTCCACGGCGGCGAAGACCCCCGCGAAGTCGACGGCGAAGAAGGCCACCCCGGCGAAGCGCACGACGACCGCCAAGGCCACGGCCAAGGCGCGTCCGGCGGCGAAGAAGGCCACGACGTCGCGCACGACTCGCAAGAAGTAGGTACCGGAACGGTCCGAAGGCCACCCGCCACCCGGCGGGTGGCCTTCGGCTTGTCCGGCCGGTTCCGCGTCCCGTGGCGGCTTTCCCGCCGCGGCCCGGAGTCCGGGCATGCTTTTTGGCGCACTGCCAAAGAGTGGTGTATCGCCGGCCGCGGGGATTCCTGAGAATTCCTCAGGGTCGGGGGATGTAGTCGGCCGCCACGAGCCGGGGGCCACCGTCCGCGTGGTCGTCGCAGGTGAAGAACAGGGCCCAGACGCTGGCCTTCTTCGCCGCCAACTCGCCGACCGGCAGCCCGGCCGCACCGGCCACACGCGACACCAGGTCCGGGATGACGCCGCCCTGGCTGCACACCACCGGCGTGCCGCCCGCACCGGCGATATCGAGCAGGCGGGCCAGCGCCGCGTCCTCGTTGCCGGTGTAGCCCGCCTCGGACAGCAGCTGCTCCTCGGTCACCGCAACGCCCAGCGACTCGGCCACCGCGCGCACGGTCTCCACGCACCGGACCAACGGGGCGGCATGCACCCGTGAGGCGCCGTACAGCCCGCACAGCGTGTGGATCGGCGGCAGCTGGTGCCTGCCGTTGACCGACAGCGGGCGCTCGTCGTCCGGGCCGTCCCACGACGCGCGGCTGCCGGCCTTCGCGTGCCGCACCAGAAGCAGCGTCGTGGTGTCGTGCGGCAGCGCGGTGAACGCGTCCACGATGCGCCGGTCGTGGTCGTAGCTCAGCAACTCCTTGGCCGCGTCCGGGGCGAGCCAGCGCAGCTCGTCGACCTCGTCCCCGGGCTCGAATGAACCGTCCAGTGGCCGCGCGGCGTAATACTCGACGACCTTCGTCGCCGGCTCCGGGCGGGTGACGCGGTACCTCGTGCGCCCGACATGGTGCCCGAGCGCGACGCGGAACCCGGTCTCCTCGGCCACTTCCCGCGCCGCGGCCTCCCGGGTGCTCTCGCCGCGTTCCAGCTTTCCCTTGGGCAGGCTCCAGTCGTCGTAGCGCGGCCGGTGCACAAGAGCGATCTGCGGGGCCTCGCGGGCGCCGCGCCGCCACACGACAGCGCCGGCGGCCGTGATCTCTCCAGCCATCCGCTAGGCCTGCGCGAGGTGCTTGGCGAGCAACTGCGCCTGATGGTCGCGGACCGACGAACCGTCCGCCGGGGACGCCGACCACTCGCCCGACTGTTCGAGCACCCAGCAGCGGGTCGCGGGATCCAGGGCGGACGCGAACATCTCGTCCAGCTGCGCGGTGAGCTTCTCGTCCGTGATGCGCACCTGCACCTCCACGCGGCGGTCGAGGTTTCGGTGCATGAGGTCCGCGCTGCCGATCCAGTGCTCGTTCGAGCCGACGAAGTGGAACACCCGCGAGTGCTCGAGGAAGCGCCCGAGGATCGAGCGCACCCGGATGTTCTCCGACAGCCCGGCGATTCCCGGTTTGAGCGCGCAGATGCCGCGCACGACGATGTCGACCTCGACGCCCGCCTGGGAGGCGCGGTACAGCGCGTCGATGACCTGCTCGTCCACGAGTGAGTTGATTTTGATGCGCACGCCGGCGGGCCGGCCCGCGCGCAGGTGCTCGACCTCGCGCTCGATCAGCTCGACGATGCCACGGCGGATCCCGTACGGCGCCACCATGAGGCTGCGGTACTCGTCCTGCCGCGCGTAACCGGTCAGCACGTTGAACAGGTCGGTGAGGTCCGCGCCGATCGACGGCTCGGCGGTGAGCAGTCCGACGTCCTCGTACAGCCGCGCGGTCTTCGGGTTGTAGTTGCCGGTGCCGATGTGGCAGTAGCGCCGGATGACCGAGCCTTCCTGGCGCACCACGAGCGCGGTCTTGCAGTGGGTCTTCAGTCCCACCATGCCGTACATCACGTGCACGCCCGCCTTCTCCAGCGTGCGCGCCCACTTGATGTTCGCCTGCTCGTCGAAGCGCGCCTTGATCTCCACGAGCGCGACGACCTGTATGCCCGCCTCCGCCGCGTCGATCAGCGCGTCGACGATCGGCGAGTCACCGGACGTGCGGTAGAGGGTCTGCTTGATGGCGAGCACGTACGGGTCGTTCGCCGCCTGCTCGATGAACCGCTGCACGCTCGTGGAGAACGAGTCGTACGGGTGGTGCACCAGCACGTCGCCCTCGCGCAGCGTCGCGAACACGCTCTTCGGCGTCTCCCGCTCGCCGAACGCCGGATGCGTCGCGGGCACGAACGGCGGGTCCTTCAGGTCGGTGCGCGAGACGCCGTAGAGCTGCCACAGGCAGGAAAGGTCGAGCAGGCCATGCACGACGACGACGTCGTGCGGGTCCACCTCGAGCTCGCGCAGCAGCAGCTCGAGCATGTGCTCGCTCATGTCGTCGGCGACCTCGAGCCGCACCGGCGGGCCGAACCGGCGCTGCGCGAGCTCGCGTTCCAGTGCCTGCAACAGGTCCTCGTCGCGGTCCTCCTCGACCTCGAGGTCGGCGTTGCGGGTGACCCGGAACGCGTGCACCTCGGTCACCTGCATGCCGGCGAACAGGTCGCCGAGGTGTGCCGCGATGAGCTCCTCCATCGGCAGGAACATCGCGTCCGGGTCGTCGCGGCTCTGGTCGATCGGCACGAGCCGGGAGACGTTGTTCGGCACCTTGACGCGCGCGAAGCGCTCGCCGCCGCCCGTCGGGTCCCGCACGGTCACCGCGAGGTTCAGCGACAGCCCAGAGATGTACGGGAACGGATGCGCCGGGTCGACCGCGAGCGGGGTGAGCACGGGGAAGATCTGCTCGCGGAAGTAACGGGTCAGCCGCTCGCGCTGCTCGTCGGTCAGCTCCGCCCACTTCGCGATACGGATGCCCCGCTCGGCGAGGATCGGGCGCAGCCGCCGTTCCCACGCGGCGGACTGCTGCTCGACGAGCTCCTGGTTGCGCTTGAAGATGTAGGCCAGCTGCTCGCGCGGGGTCAGCCCGTCGGCGCTGCGCACGGACAGGCCGGTCTCCTCGCGGCGTTTCAGCCCGGCGACCCGGACCATGTAGAACTCGTCGAGGTTGGACGCGAAGATCGCGAAGAACTTGGCACGCTCGAGCAGCGGCTGCGACTCGTCCTCGGCGAGCGCGAGGACCCGGGCGTTGAAGTCCAACCAGGACAGTTCGCGGTTGATGTACCGGTCGTCCGGCAGCTCCGGGAGGTCGGTCTCCGCGACGTCCGGGGTGACCGCTGGCGGCGCGGACGGCACCCCCCGCGGCTCGGGCTGGGCCGTGCCCGCCTCGAGCCCGGCGACCTCCTCGGCGACCTCGTCGACGACGTCCTGGACGGCGTCACGTGCGGTGGATTCCATCGCAGGTGGCGTGGTGCCTGGTTGCTCCATGCTCTCCGTGCTCACAGCCCCATTGTCCAGCAATTACGCATCTGCGCGAGACCCCTGTTCGTACGGTCAGGTGAACGTCGGCTTCCGGCCGGCAAGAGCCCTGGTTCTCGCGCCGAGACCCAGCGCGGCGGCGATTCCGAGATCGCGGGCCGTGTCCACGTCACAGCGGAGCGAGTCCAGTTCGGCGCCGATCGCGAGCGCCCCGCTCGCCGCATGCGCGGCGGCCGAACCGGGCCCGAAGCGTGGTTCGAGTGACCCGCCGGCGGCGGAGAGCAACAGTGTCGTGCCCGTACCGGGACGATCCGCGCAGAACGCCCGCCGGCCACCGGCGAGCGCGATCGCCGCGGCCAGGTCGGCGGGGCGCAGCGCGGGCAGGTCGGCCTGCAACGCGCCCACGACGCCGCGCCGGTCGCGCTCGCGCAGCACGCGCGCCCCGAACGACAGCGCCGCGTTGAGCCCGGGCAGCCCGCGCTCGTCCACGCACTCCACACCGGTGCCCCGCAGCGCCGGTGGCACCCGGGTGTCCTCGCAGACCACCAGCACGCGCCGCACGCCCGCGGCGCTCGCGGCCGCGGTCACCGTGTCGACCAGAAGTGCGAGCACCACGTCGGCGTGTGGTGCGGCGACCGCGCCACGCAGCCGCGACTTCGCCCGGTCCAGGCGTTTGATCGGCACCACCAGGTCCACGGCGAGGTCCACGGCAAGATCCGCGGCGAGATCGGCGGCGAGATCGGCGGCGAGATCGGCTACGTGATCCACGCCCCCCATCGTGCAGGACGTACGGAGGCCGCGCCGCCGGGCGGGCATACTCACGGGCAACTTTGACTGAGGAGGAGCAGGTGCCGGCTCGACTGGAGAAGACCGGGTTCTGGGTGTGGGTGACCGCGTGCATCTTCTACCCGCTGGCCGGGGTCGGTAAGACCACGCCGACCGGGGCGGAGAACATCCGCCGGCGCGGCGGCGTGCTGCTCGTGATGAACCACATCTCCCACCTCGACCCCCCGGTGGACGCCGTGTTCGTGCACCGCAACGGCCGGGTGCCGCGGTTCCTCGCGAAGGAGAGCCTGTTCCGCGCGCCGGTGTTCAAGCACCTCATCTCCCGCGCCGGCAGCATCCCGGTGTACCGGGCGAGCGCGAGCGCGGGCGACAGCCTCGTCGCCGCGAAGGAGGCGCTGCAGGACGGCAAGTTCGTGGTGATCTACCCGGAGGGGACGATCACCAAGGACCCGGACGGCTGGCCGATGCACTCGCGGACCGGCGTCGCGCGGCTCGCCCTGCACTGCCTCGAGCACGACGTGCCCGTCGTGACCGCGGCCCGGTGGGGGACCAACTTCATCCTCAACGGCTACACCAAGAAGTTCCGGCCCTTCCCGCGCAAGAAGGTCTACATCAACGTGTCCGAGCCGGTGGACCTGTCCGCCTACCGCGACCGGCCGGTGAGCAACGACCTGCTGCGCGAGATCACCGACCTGCTCATGACCCGGGTGCGCGCCCAGCTCGCGCAGATCCGCGACGAGCCCGCGCCGGCGGAGTTCTTCGTGCCCCGCAAGGCACGCAAGGAGGGCAAACCCGAGGATGCCTGACATCGGGCCGATCGCGGTCTTCGGCGCCGGTTCGTGGGGCACCACGTTCGCGAAGGTGCTCGCCGACGCGGGCCGCGAGGTCACCCTGTGGGCACGCAGGCGCGAGGTCGCCGAGGCGATCGCCGGCGACCGGGTCAACCCGGACTACCTGCCGGACGTCCCGCTGCCGGAGAACCTGCGGTCCACTTCGGACCCCCGGGTCGCGCTCGACGGGGCCGACGCGGTCGTGCTCGCGCTGCCGAGCCAGAGCCTGCGGCACAACCTCACCGCGTGGCGCAGCCTCATCGACCCCACGGCGACGCTCATCAGCCTCGCGAAGGGCGTCGAGCTCGGCTCGCTGCGGCGGATGAGCGAGGTCGTCGTCGAGGTGCTCGGCGTGCCGGAGAGCCAGGTCGCGGTCGTGTCCGGGCCGAACCTGGCCAAGGAGATCGCCGCCGGGCAGCCGACCGCGTCGGTCATCGCGTGCACCGACCACGAGCGCGCGATCGCGGTGCAGCAGGCGTGCACCACCGGCTACTTCCGGCCGTACACGATCACCGACGTCGTCGGCTGCGAGCTCGGCGGGGCGTGCAAGAACGTGATCGCCCTGTCCTGCGGGATGGCCGGCGGGCTCGGCTTCGGCGACAACACGCTCGCGACGCTGATCACCCGCGGGCTCGCGGAGACGTCCCGGCTCGGCGTGGCGCTGGGTGCGGACCCGATGACGTTCGCCGGGCTGGCCGGCCTCGGCGACCTGGTGGCCACGTGCTCGTCGCCGCTGTCGCGCAACCGCACGTTCGGCGAGCGGCTCGGCCGCGGCGAGACCGTGCAGCAGGCCCTGGCCGCGGCGCACGGTCAGGTCGCCGAGGGCGTGAAGTCCTGCTCGGCGATCCGCGAGCTGGCCCTGCGCCACGGCGTCGAGATGCCGATCACCGAGGTCGTGCACCGCGTGTGCCACGACGGGTTCGACCCGCGCGAGATGGCGGGTGAGCTCATCGGCCGCAAGACCAAACCGGAGCGCTGAGCCGTCAGGTCACCTCGAACGTCAGGATCGGGTCGCTCGTCGGCTGGTCCGACCCGCCGGCGGGCTCGATCGTGATGCCGACCGCCTGGGCCGCGTCGATGCCGCTCACCTCGAGGGCGGCCTTGCCGTCGTCCGGCTGGATCAGCCCCGCGGACTCGATCTTCGACCCGATCGTCCACGCCTGGTAGTCGTGGCCGCTCGGGGCGGCCTTCAGATCGCCGGTGAGCAGCAGCATCTTGTCCGCCGACCTCGACATCAGCGCGGTCATCCGGCCGGTGTCCGCGTCGGCCTGGTTCACGACCCGCGCGTCGCCGGCCCGGACGATCTCCGCGATCGCCGCGGCCTGCGCGTCGGTGGGCTCGTCCGACTGCCGTGCCTGGACCAGCAGCACGCCGAGCACGCCGGACACCACCAGCAGCACCACGGCGGCCGCCGCCGACAGCCGCAGCGCCCACGGCGAGCGGTCCCGGCGCAGCGGCACGACGGGTGCCTCCGGCGGCAGCTGGCGGGTGTCGCGGATCTGGGCCATGACCGAGGCCTTCAGCCGCGGCGGGGGCGGCTCGGCCACGGCGGCGCCGAGCCGGCTCGCGGTCTCGCGCAGCTCGGTGACCTCCTGGCGGCAGGCGTCGCAGTCGCCGAGGTGCCGCTCGAACACCATGCGCTCGTCGGGCGACACCGCGTCCAGCACGTAGGCGCCCGTCAGCGCGTGCACGTCGGCGTTCATGTTGGGGTTCATCCGACCACCCCCAGGCAGTCCCGCAGGCGTATCAGCCCGTCCCGGAGCCGCGTCTTGATCGTCCCGAGCGGGGTCTCGAGCAGCTCTCCCACCTCTTTGTACGTCCGGCCGCCGTAGTAGGCGAGCACCACCGACTCCCGCTGCAGCTCGGTGAGCGTCTGCAGGCAGCGGCGCACCTGCTCCTGCTCGAAGCGCGCGGTGACCTGCTCGGCCACCTCGTCGAACGGCCGGCTCGCCTCGCGCCTGCCGACGTGGTCCTCCCGGTCGGCGGCCGCCTGCGCCGAGCGCACCCGGTCGACCGCCCGCCGGTGGGCGAGCGTCATCGCGAACGTCAGCACGCTGCCGCGCTCGGGGGAGTAGCGCGCGGCGGTGCGCCACAGCTCGACCATCACCTCCTGCGCCACCTCCTCCGACTGCGCCGGGTCCCGCACGATCCGCCGGACCGCCCCGTAGACCGGTCCGATCAGCAGGTCGTAGATCTGTTCGAACGCCGCTTCGTCGCCGCGGGCCACGCGTCGCATGAGCTCGGCCGTGTCCGGCCCAGCCGCCTGGTCCTCGCGCACCCGCCGAACCCGTTCGACCATGCTCACCCTCGCTCCTCGTCCCGGCATCTACGGGCATTCGGAGCCGACGTTTCGCCGGATTGGGGTCACAGCGTCCCACGAAGTGGGCCGATTTGACCCCGCCTCGCGCGACCTGTTTCCTGATCTCGTGTCGACCAACGTGCGCAACAGCCGGCGGGGCTACCTCCACCTCCGCCGGGTCGCCAGCGCGCTGTGTCCGGCTCGCTGATCCGAGCCGCTGACCCGCCGACACCTCGCCCAGAAGGGTTCTCCTCCCATGTTCGCCGTGCCCGAGAACACGATCGCGTCCGCCGCCACCGCCCCGACCGTCCACCCGGCCCTGATCGCCCACGAGTACGCGCGCGACCGCGACCGCTGGGGCCACCTGCTCCGCTACGACCCCGATCAGCGCTACACCGTGCTCGTGCAACGCACGCCGGACCAGGAGGTGTGGCTGATGAGCTGGCTGCCCGGCCAGTCCACGGACCTGCACGACCACGGCCACGCGAGCGGCGCGTTCACGATCGTCTCCGGCGAGCTGACCGAGTACGTGGTCAACCGGGGCGTCACGCACCGGGTCGGCGTCGGGCAGTCCCGCGTGTTCGGCCCGGGCTACGAGCACGAGGTCCGCAACGCGGGCCCGGACCCGGCGGTGAGCATCCACGTGTACCGGGCGGCGCGGACGATGCGCCAGCTCGAGCCGCTGCCGCGGGCCTCCTAGCGGTACGGGTCCGCGCGCCCGGTCACGTGCGCCGGCACGGCCACGCCGTCGGGCAGCTCGGGGCAGGCCACCGGCTCGCCCCACGTCCGGCGCAGCGGCAGGACACCGGCCCACGCGGACCCGTTGCGCGCCGGCACGAGGTCGTCGGGGTCCTCGCCGGGCGGTCCGGATCGGATCTTGACCGCGGCCTCGCCGAGGTCCAGCGCCAGCACGGCCGTCTTCGCGAGCTCCAGTTTCGTCGGCTCCCTTGCGTACTCCCAGGAGCCGGGCGCCAGGTGGTCGGTGATCACGGCGAGCGCGGCGAGCTTCTCCGCGCGCTCGGTGAGCTGGCGCGCGACGCCGTGGACCGTGGCGGAGCGGTAGTTCACGGAGTGGTGGAACACGGCCCGGCTGTACACGATGCCGTCGAGCAGCGTGACGTTCACGCAGACCTCCGCGCCGGCGGCGGCCGTGCGCAGGCTCGCCGCGCCGGTCGAGCCGTGCACGTACAGCGTGTCGCCGTCACGGCCGTAGCCGGTGGGGACGACGATCGGCGACCCGCCGGCGACGAACGCGAGCTGGCAGATCAGGCCGGCGTCGAGGACGGCGTACAGCTCGGCGCGGTCGGTCCGCGCGCGGTCCTTGCCGCGGCGGATCGTGCTGCGTGGCGTGGGCGAGAGCGTCTGCTGGGTCACCCGTCCAGACTGGCCGGGGGAGTGGCATCCTGGAAGGGCCACGACTTGCCGATTCCGGAAGGCCACTTTTCATGGCGGAGACACCCGCGCTGCCGGTGACGCTCGACCGCTCGTCGGCCACGCCGCTCGCCGTGCAGCTGGCCGAGCAGCTCCGCGCGGCGGCCGGTGACGGCCGCCTGCGCAGCGGCGACCGGCTGCCGTCCACCCGCGCGCTGGCCACCGAGCTCGAGGTGAGCCGCACGGTCACCGCTGCGGCGTACGAGCAGCTACACGCCGAGGGCTGGATCGCCGGCCGGCACGGGTCGGGCACGTACGTGACGACCGAACCGCCGGGCTCGCTGCGCACCGACCCGAAGCCCGTCCGCCGGGACACCGCCGCGGACTCCGCGCTCGACCTCACGCCGGGCTCGCCGTGGGCGGGTGGCATCGACACCGCGGCGTGGCGGCGGGCGTGGCGGGCGGCCGCACACGTGGCGCCGATGGTCCGGCCCAACCGCGCCGGGCTGGCCAGCTACCGCGCCACGGTGGCCGAGCATCTGTTGCGCCACCGGGGTTTGCGGGTCGGCACGCTGTCCGGACAGGACGGTCACGAGGCGGTCCTCGCCACGTCCGGCACCTCGACCGCGGCGGCCGAGCTCGCGGGTGCCGTGCTGCATCCCGGGGACGTGGTGGCCGTCGAGGAGCCGGGCTACCAGCGCGCGGTCGGCTCGCTGCGTGCCGCCGGGCTGCGGGTGGTGCCCGCCCCGGTGGACGCGGACGGCCTGCTGCTCGACTCGGTGCCGGCGAGCGCGAAGGCCGTCTACTGCTCGCCCGCCCACCAGTACCCGCTCGGCGGGCGGATGTCCGCGGCCCGGCGGGTGGCGCTCGTGGAACGTGCGCGGGAGCGGGGCTGGCTCGTGATCGAGGACGACTACGACGGCGAGCTGCGCTACGACGTGGCGCCGCTGCCGCTGCTCGCGGCGCTCGCCCCGGACGTGGTCGTCCATCTGGGCACGACGTCGAAGATCCTCACGCCGACGCTGGGCGTCGGCTGGATGGTCGCCCCGCCCGCGGTCGTCGCCGCGATCCTCGCGCACCGCGACCGCACCGGCAGCGGCCCGGCACCCGCCGGTCAGCTGGTCGTCGTGGAGTTCGCCCGCAACGGGGACCTGGGCCGCCACCTGCGCCGGCTGCGCCGCGAGCTGTCCGAGCGCCGCTCGCTCGTGGTCGACGCGCTGGTGCGGGGCGGCGTGCGGGTACTGGGCGACGAGGCGGGCGCGCACGTGGTCGTGCCGGTCGGGTCGGCGGACGCGGAGCGTGAGCTCGTCCGCCGCGCGCTGGACCGCGGGCTGCTGCTCGACGGCCTGGCCAGGCATCACGTCGGCCGCGCGCGGTGGTTCGGCATCGCGCTCGGCTACGCCGCGTGTTCCCGCGAGGAGCTGCGCGGCGCGCTGCCGGTCCTGGTCGAACTGGCGCGGACGGGTGGCTGAGCACCTGGGGGTAGGGTCGGGCGCCATGGCCAGCCAAGACCGCATCCGCGTGGCAGTCGTGTTCGGTGGGCAGAGCAGTGAGCACTCGGTGTCGTGCGTCTCGGCGGCGAGCGTGCTCGCGAACCTCGACCCGGAACGCTTCGAGGTCCTGCCGGTCGGCATCACCCCACAGGGCTCCTGGGTCCTCGGCCCCGCCGACCCCACGACGCTCGCCATCGAGGGTCGGACGATGCCGACGATCTCCTCCGGCACCGCGCTGACCCTGCCCGCGGACCCGTCGGCGGCGAACCTCGTCGTGCTCGAGCGCGGCCGCGAGGGCGAGGTGCTGTCCAAGGTGGACGTCGTGTTCCCGGTGCTGCACGGCGCCTACGGCGAGGACGGCACGATCCAGGGCCTGCTCGAGATGGTCGGCCTGCCCTACGCGGGCGCGGGCGTGCTGTCGAGCGCGGTGGTGATGGACAAGGAGTTCACCAAGAAGCTGCTCGCCGCCGAGGGCCTGCCGATCTGCCGGTACGAGGTGCTGCCCCGCGGCGCGGCCACGCTGACCGAGGCGCAGCGTGCGCGGCTCGGCCTGCCGGCGTTCGTCAAGCCGGCGCGGGCCGGATCCTCCACGGGCATCACGAAGATCACCGACTGGTCCGAACTGGACGGTGCGGTCGCGACCGCGCGGGCGATCGACCCCAAGGTGCTCGTCGAGTCCGCGGTCGTGGGCCGCGAGGTCGAGTGCGGCGTGCTGGAGTTCCCGGACGGCCGCGTGGAGGCGTCGCTGCCGGCGGAGATCCGCATCAGCGCGGACGGCCCGGACTGGTACGACTTCGAGACGAAGTACCTCGACGAGGTGGCCGAGCTCGACATCCCGGCCAAGCTGGACGACGACGTGACCGACCGGCTGCGCGCGATGGCCGTGCAGGCGTTCCACGCGCTGGACTGCCAGGGCCTGGCCCGTGTCGACTTCTTCGTGCGCGCGGACGGCTCGCTCGTCATCAACGAGCTCAACACGATGCCGGGCTTCACCCCGACCTCGGCGTACCCGAAGATGTGGGCAATCACGGGCGTCGACTACCCGACGCTGCTGTCCACCCTCGTCGACACGGCGATCGCGCGAGGCACCGGCCTGCGCTGACTCCGGCGCTAGCCTCGGACGCGCACGGGTCTGGCGGGCAGCGCGCCGCCCACGGCAGCCGAGACGTCCTGCAGTGGGCCGGTGCCCGAGCCGGCCGGCACGGTGAGCGCGACGTACACGGCACGGTCCACGACGACCCACGTCGTCGCGCCCGCGCCCTCGATCGGGAGCCACTGGACGCCGGAGATGTCGCGCAGCGCCGACGTCGGCGTCAGCTCGTCGGGCCGGGGGAGGCCGCAGCGCAGCACCACCGGTTCGCCGCGATCGCCGCCCCACACCGCGGCCGCGGGCGGGGCGGGTTTGGCGATCGCCAGCCGGTGGAGCGTCTTTCCGCTGTCCGGCAACGTGTTCGGTAGCGCTTTCATCAGGCTCGCGCAGTCGGCGGAGCGGGCGTCGGGGGCGTCGACGCCGACCACCGCGACGGGGCCGGTGCGCGGAGCAGCTGTCGTCGAGGGATTCGTGACAGGTTCGTCGCCGGAGGTCAACACGAGACCCGCGACCACCACGCCGACCGCGAGCAGCGCCACGAGCGCCACGGCGATGCGGACGGCGGTCGGGGAGAGCTGATCGTCGGCCACCCCCCAACTAGAGCATGCGTCAGAGGTGCACCACCGGGCAGGTGAGGGTTCTGGTGATCCCGTCCACGTTCTGGATTCGGGCGACCACGAGCTGTCCCAGCAGGTCGACGTTCTCGGCCTCGGCGCGCACGATCACGTCGTAGGGGCCCGTGACATCCTCGGCGGTGGTCACCCCGTCGATCTCCGAGATCTTGGCGGCGACCGCGGCCGCCTGGCCGACCTCGGTCTGGATCAGGATGTATGCGTGAACCACGGCGCGCCCCTTCGTGTCGAGCAGCCCTCAAGAGGTAGGAACGTGAGCAGCAAAAGGTACCGCAGTTCCCGATCGTTTGGGGATCCGACTGTCGGAGGTGGCCATGAACGGTGAGCGTGGCATGTCGTCGCACGGCCCGCCGGAGACCGTCGCGGACGTGGGTGAGTTCGGGCTGATCGCACGCGTGACGGCCGGCCGGACCCAGCCGCCGACGACGCTGCTGGGTCCCGGCGACGACGCGGCGGTGGTGGCCGCCGCGGACGGTCGCGTGGTCGCGAGCACCGACGTGCTCGTCGAGGGCGTGCACTTCCGGCTCGACTGGTCGACGCCGGAACACGTTGGCCAGAAGGCGATCGCGGTCAACATGGTCGACATCGCGGCGATGGGCGCGGCGCCCACCGCACTCCTCGTCGGGCTTGCCTGCCCCAAGTCGACGGACAGCGCGGTGGCCGAGGGACTCGCGGCCGGGATGTGGAAGGAAGCCGTCCGCGCGGGTGCCGGCCTCGTCGGTGGCGACGTGGTGAGCGCGGACCAGATCGTGATCTCTGTCACCGCGCTGGGCGATCTCCAGGATCGGCCGCCCGTCACGCGTGCCGGCGCGATGCCCGGCGACGTCGTCGCGATCGCGGGCCGGCTCGGCTGGGCCGCGGCCGGGCTCGCCGTGCTGGGCCGCGGGTTCCGCTCGCCGGTGACGGTCGTCGGCGCGTACCGCGTGCCGGATCCGCCGTACGCGGCCGGTCCGCAGGCGGCGATCGCCGGGGCGACCGCGATGATCGACGTGTCCGACGGGCTGCTCGCCGACCTCGGGCACATCGTCGCGGAGTCCAATGTGGCCATCGACGTGCGCACCGACCTCGTCGAGGTGCCGCAGCGGCTCGTCGACGTGGCGTCCGCGCTCGGCGCCGACCCGCGGCACTGGGTGCTCACCGGTGGCGAGGATCACGCGCTCGCCGCGACGTTCCCCGACCCGAAGGCGGTTCCGCAGGGCTGGACCACGATCGGCACGGTGACCAGGGGCAGCGCGGTGACCGTGGACGGCAAGCCGTACGAGGGCGGCACCGGGTGGCAGCACTGGCGTGGGTGAGAATCGCCGGGTGCGCATCGAGATCCTTTCCTACGACCATCCCGACGCCGCGCCGCTCATCGCCGAGGTACAGCAGGAGTACGTCGTCCGCTACGGAGAGGTGGACCTGACGCCGGTCGACCCGGCCGAGTTCGCCCCGCCGCACGGCTTGTTCGTCGTCGCCTACCTCGACGGTAGGGCCGTCGCGTGCGGCGGCTGGCGCGTGCATGTCGGCATGGACGGTCCCGAGGCGGAGCTGAAGCGCATGTACGTCGCCCCGGTGGCGCGCGGGCGCGGCGTGGCCCGTGCGGTCCTGGCCGAGCTGGAGCGCACCGCGTCCGAGGCGGGCCACCCGCGCATGGTGCTGGAGACGGGCACGAAGCAGCCGGAGGCGATCGGCCTGTACACCTCGGCCGGCTACGTCGAGGTGGCGAAGTTCGGCTACTACGCGAACGAGCCGTCGGCCGTCCACCTCGGCAAGATCCTGGAGGAGCAGAGTTGCCCATCTACGCGCTAGGCGAGCACGAACCGACCATCCACCCGGACGCCTGGGTGCACCCCGACGCCACGGTGATCGGCAACGTGCACCTGGCCGCGCACGTGTCGGTGTGGCCGCAGGCCGTGCTGCGCGGGGACTCCGGCGAGATCGTGATCGGGGAGCGGACGAACATCCAGGACGGCACGGTCGTGCACTGCACGGACTACCACCCGACCCGGATCGGCCCGGACTCCGCGGTCGGGCACAACGCGCACATCGAGGGCGCGGTCGTCGGCTCGCGGTGCCTGATCGCCTCGGGTTCGGTGCTGCTGAACGGGTCCGTCGTCGAGGACGGCGCGGTGCTCGGCGCGGGCGCGGTGATGTCGTTCAACGGCCACCTGCCCGCGCGGCGGATGGCGCTGGGCGTGCCGGCCCGGCTGCGCGAGGGCTACGAGGTGCCCGAGGAGATGGTGTCGGGCATCGTGGAGAACTACGTGGCGCGTATCGCGAAATACCGGGCGGGGCTGCGCCGCCTTTCGTAGGCGACGCGCTAGGGTCCCCGGCGTGAGCGGAGCTTGCGGAGCGAACAGTTGAGCGCACGACCGTTGCCAGAAGTAGTCGAGGCGGGCTGGGCGGAGGCACTCGCGCCCGTCGCCGACCGCATCGCCGCGATGGGGGACTTCCTCCGTGCGGAGATCGCCGCGGGCCGGAAGTACCTGCCGGCCGGAAACCACGTGCTGCGGGCGTTCCAGCAGCCGTTCGCCGACGTCCGGGTGCTGATCGTCGGGCAGGACCCCTATCCGACGCCCGGCCACCCGATCGGGCTGTGCTTCTCGGTGGCGCCGGACGTGCGGCCGCTGCCGAAGAGCCTGGTGAACATCTACACCGAGTACTGCGACGACCTGGGCCACCCGCCGCCCGCCAACGGTGACCTCTCGCCGTGGACGGAGAACGGCGTGCTGCTGCTCAACAGGGCACTGACCGTCGAGCCGGGCAGGCCGAACTCGCACCAGGGCAAGGGCTGGGAGGAGGTCACCGAGCAGGCGATCCGCGCGCTGGCCGCGCGCGGCGGTCCGCTCGTGGCCATCCTGTGGGGGCGCAACGCGCGCAACCTGCGGCCGCTGCTCGGGACGGTGCCGTGCATCGAGTCGGCGCATCCCAGCCCGCTCTCGGCGCGGTCGGGCTTCTTCGGGTCGAAGCCGTTCAGCCGGGCCAACCAGCTGCTGGAACAGCAGGGCGCGCAGCCCATCGACTGGAAGCTGCCCTGACCTCGAGGTCGAGACGCGCGGGCAGACGTGTCCGAACATGTGGAAACCGGGCCCCGTGAGGCCCGGTTTCCGGCGTTTCGTGTGTCCCGGCTCAGCCGCGGGTGACCTTACCCGCCTTGAGGCAGGAGGTGCACACGTTCAGCCGCTTGCGCTGGGACTGACCGATCTTCGCGTGCACGGTCTGGATGTTCGGGTTCCACCGGCGGCTCGTGCGCCGGTGGGAGTGCGAGACCGACTTGCCGAAGCCTGGCCCCTTGCCACAGACGTCGCAGACGGCAGCCACGTCAGGCACTCCTTTCGGTATGAATTGGATACCGACCGGATGCGGTCGGAAAGCCACGACTGCGCGCGCTACTGCGGCGCAGACCCTCACAGGGTATCGGCTCGCGCCGAGCGGCCGCACACCACCCCACCAGTCACCCCACTAGTCTCCGCATGTCGAGGTCGCTCGGGGGCGGCCGGTGGGCTGGTTGCGGGAGGCTGAATGCTGCGGGCGCTGGAAGCCGCGCACGTGCGCCGGTGGGCGGTGGCGTGCGTGCAGTCGCTGGACGCGCACCGGGAGGCGATCGACCGGATCAACGTGTTCCCGGTGGCCGACAGCGACACGGGGTCGAACCTCCTGCACACGATGCGTGCCGCGCTGGACGCGCTGCTCCGCGCCCCGGCCCCGGCGCGCACGCGGGCGAGCGTCGCCCTTGCCGCGCTCGCCAGGGGTGCGCTGGCGGGCGCGCGGGGCAACTCGGGCGTCATCGTCTCCCAGATGCTGCGCGGGGTCGCCGACGCGGTCGGTGCCGACGCGGCCGGGCAGGCCGTCACCGGCGCCGGCGTGCGCGCCGCCCTGGCCCAGGGCGCCACGCGGGCCGCGGCGGCGCTCGCCGAGCCCGTGCCCGGGACCATGATCAGCGTGCTGTCCGCAGCCGCGTCCGCCGCGGACGGTGAACCGTCCGACGAACTGGGCGACGTGGTGGCCGCGGCCGCCGCCGGCGCGGCCGCCGCGCTCGACGAGACACCGCGCCAGCTCGCCGCGCTGGCCGCGGCCGGGGTGGTCGACGCGGGCGGGCGCGGGGTCGTCGTGCTGCTCGACGCGCTTGTGGCCGTGGTCGCCGAGCAGCCGGCCGCGCTCGCCGCCGCGCAGCGTGCCCGTACCGAGCGCGTCGCCGCGCCGGCCGGCCACGCGGCGATGTACACCGCGCGCGAGTCGGGCTCGGACGAGTTCGCCTACGAGGTCATGTACCTCCTCGAGGACGTCGACGTGGCGGCGGATCCGATCGGGCGGCTGCGGGACGCCCTGGTCGGGCTCGGGGACTGCGTGTCGGTGGTCGGAGACGGCGCCGGGCTCTGGACCGTGCACGTGCATTGCAACGACATCGGCGCGGCCATCGAGGTCGGCGTCGAGACCGGCCGGCCGCGGCAGATCCGGGTGGCCCGGTTCGCCGACGCGCCGTCCGCCGAGGCGTCCCGGTTCGTGCAGGACCGGGCCGTGGTCGTGCCGGCGCGCAGCACCGAGCTCGGCGACCTGCTGATCCGCGAGGGCGTCACGTTCGTCCACCTCGACGACGACGCGGACGAGACCGAGACCGCGTACCGCCTCCTGCAGGCCATCACCGGCACCGGTGCCGCGCACGTCAGCGTGCTGCCGGCGGACGCCACGTTCATCGAGATGGCCGACGAGGCGGCGACCCGCGCGGTGGCGGCCGGCCAGGACGTGGTCGTCGTGCCGTGCGTGTCACCGGTGCAGGTGCTCGCCGCGGTGGCCGTGCACGACCCGCGCCGCCGCGCCGGCGACGACGTGGTGGCCATGGCCGAGGCGGCCGCGGCCACCCGCCGGGGCGAGGTGGTGGTGGCGGCCGAGGCCGCGATCACCTGGATCGGCGCGTGCGAGTCCGGCGACGTGCTCGGCTTCGCCGATGGCGAGGTCGTGCTCATCGAGCCGGGCCCGCCCGGCGTGGACGCCCTCGACCGGGCCGCGTGCGGGGTGGTCGAGCGCATGCTCGGCATGGGCGGCGAGCTGGTCACCGCCCTGCTGGGCGCGGACGCGCCGGACGAGCTCGCCACCGAGCTCACCGACTACCTGCGCCGCGAGCACCCGGAGACCGAGCTCGTCGTCTACCACGGCGGCCAGTCCGACGCGGTCCTCATCCTCGGCGTCGAGTGAGCCGCGACCGCCCTACCAGCCGACGTCGCCGTCGATGCGCTCGCGTAACAGGTCCGCGTGGCCGTTGTGGCGGGCGTACTCGGCGATGAGCCGCAGCAGCACCCAGCGCAGCGAGAACTCGGTGCCGTCCGCGACCCGGGTGCCGGTGTCGTCCAGCGAGGACGCGGCCGCGACGATCTCCCGGGACCGCTCGACCTGGGCCCGCCACACGGCCAGGGCCTCGTCGAAGTCGCCGTCGAGCGAGTCGAAGTCCTGGTTCGGGTCGTCGTCGGAGTAGTAGAGCATCACCACGTCGTCGCCGGCGAACTGCTTGTGCAGCCACCAGCGCTCGACACCGGAGAGGTGGCGGACCAGGCCGTGTAAGGACAGCCCGGACGGCGGGACCAGCTTCTCGGAGTGCTTCCGGCCGGCCACGCCGGCGCACTTGAGCGCGAGCGTCTCGCGCTGGAAGTCCAGGTAGGCCTCGAGCATCGACCGCTCGTCGCCCACCTGCGGCGGGTCGGACCTCGCCGGGTCGGACAGCTTGCCGGGGAGACCGGCCGCGGGCTGCAGCTTCATGGCGCGGAGCATGCCAGCGGCCACCGACAAAACGCGGCGGACGTGCACCGGCGGGGCGCCATGCCGGGCGGCCTCGACGGATTGTCGGACCGGCGCGACATAATCGCGGGCGATGGTCTCCATGGACGACAAGCTCGAGCTGGCGGTCGGCGCCAAGACGGCCAAGGCGCTCGCCGGCGCCCTGGACCTGCACACCGTCGGCGACCTGGTGCACTACTACCCGCGCCGCTACGCCGAGCGTGGCGAGCTCACCGACATCGCGGGTCTCGAGCTCGGCGAGCACGCGACGGTCTTGGCCAGGGTGAAGTCGGTCAACGAGCGCCGCATGCGCCAGCGCCGCGGCACGATCCTCGAGGTCGTGCTCACCGACGGCAGCCGCACGCTCGAGTGCAAGTTCTTCAACTTCCGGCAGTTCCAGTTCCGCGTCCCGGTCGGCTCGAGCGCGCTGTTCGCCGGCAAGGTGTCGGTCTACCGGAACAAGCTGCAGCTCACCAACCCCGACTACCAGCCGATCGAGGAGGACAAGGCCGACACCGCGATCGACGACTTCGTCGGGCTCATCCCCGTCTACCCGGCGGCCGCCAAGGTGCAGTCCTGGCAGATCGCGAAGTGCGTGCGGCAGACGCTGGACATGCTCGAGCCGGTCGACGACCCGCTGCCCGAGCGGCTGCGCACGCGCCACGGCTACCTCGGCTACGACGAGGCCGTCCGGGCCATCCACCTGGCCAAGGACTGGGCCGGCGTGCAGGTCGCCCGCAACCGGCTGAAGTGGGGCGAGGCGCTGGCCGTGCAGCTCGCGCTGGCCCAGCGGCGGCACACGGCGGTCGCGCGGCCGGCCCCGGTCTGCGAGCGCACGGCCGACGGCATCGGCGCGGAGTTCGACCAGCGGCTGCCGTTCACGCTCACCGAGGGCCAGCGGGAGGTCGGCGAGGCGATCGCGGTCGACCTGGCCAAGGAGCATCCGATGAACCGGCTGCTGCAGGGCGAGGTCGGCAGCGGCAAGACGATCGTGGCGCTGCGCGCGATGCTGCAGGTCGTGGACGCCGGCCGGCAGGCGGCGCTGCTCGCGCCCACCGAGGTGCTCGCCGCACAGCACGCCCGCTCCCTCGCGACGATGCTGGGCGACCTGGCGCAGGCCGGCGAGCTGGGCGGCGCCGAGCACGCGACGCGGATCGCGCTGCTCACCGGTTCGCTCACGGCCGCGCAGCGCAAGCAGGCGATGCTCGACGTCGTCAGCGGGGCGGCCGGCATCGTGGTGGGCACGCATGCGCTCATCCAGGACAAGGTGGAGTTCGCCGACCTGGGGCTCGTGGTGGTCGACGAGCAGCACCGGTTCGGCGTCGAGCAGCGGGACGCGCTGCGCACGCGGGCGGGGGAGAACGCCAGCCCGCACGTGCTGGTCATGACGGCGACGCCGATCCCGCGGACGGTCGCGATGACCGTGTACGGCGACCTGGAGACCTCCTCGCTGCGCGAGCTGCCGGCCGGACGCTCGCCGATCAGCTCGGCGGTGGTGCCGGTCGCGGAGAAGCCGGCGTGGCTCGACCGCGCGTGGCAGCGCGTGCGCGAGGAGGTCGCGGCGGGCCACCAGGCGTACGTCGTGTGCCCGCGCATCGGCGAGCAGCAGTCGGCGGACGAGGACGTGAACGAGGCGTTGGAGTCCGATTCGGACGGTCGGCGGCCGCCGCTCGCGGTGCTGGACGTGTACGAGGAGCTCGCCGCCGGGCCGTTGTCCGGGCTGCGGATGGCGGTGCTGCACGGCCGGCTGCCGACGGACGAGAAGGACGCGGTGATGCGCGCCTTCGCCGCGGGCGAGCTGGACGTGATCGTGGCGACCACCGTGGTCGAGGTCGGCGTGGACGTCCCCAACGCGACGGCCATGGTCATCCTGGACGCCGACCGGTTCGGCGTGAGCCAGCTGCACCAGCTGCGCGGCCGGGTCGGCCGGGGGACGGCCGCGGGCGTGTGCCTGCTGGTGACGGAGATGCCGGCGGGCACGGCCACGCGGGACCGGCTGGACGCGGTCGCGTCTACTTTGGACGGATTCGAGCTGGCGCGGATCGACCTGGAGATGCGCCGCGAGGGCGACATCCTGGGGGCGTCGCAGTCGGGGCGGCAGTCGGCGTTGAAGCTGCTGTCGTTGCTGCGGGACGAGGACCTGATCGCGGAGGCGCGCCGGGAGGCGCAGGCGTTGATCGCGCAGACGCCGGATCTGGCGGAATTTCCCGGCCTTGGCCGGATGGTCGCGAATTTGGTCAATGACTCGCGGGCCGAGTATTTGGAAAAAGTCTGACCACTCGGCCGCGAATTCTGTTTTCCCGCACTTTCGGCCAGGTCTTTCGGCCGGGCGAACCCGGGCGATTCGGGGAGCGTCTTCCGCCTGCACGGCAAACGGCGCCCGTGCCCTGGTGGGCATGGGCGCCGCTTGCGCTCCTGGTCGCTACTTGTTGCCGTTCACCGGGGCCTTCAGCTGGTGGCCCGGGTTCCTCGGATGCGGGCTCGGCTGGGACGAGGGTGCCGCGGAACGTTCCGTGACGTCCTTGTCCACCGGCTTGGCCTCGCCGCCGTCGGCGCCCATGGCCTTCGCGAAGTGGCGCCGGGCCTCGCCGAGGATGGCGTACGTCGCGCTGACCTGCTCGGACACTCGGCGCTCGAAGTCGTCGGCGCGGCGCGTTCGGTCCTGGGCCTCGGCGAGCCGCTGTTCGGCGTCCTCGATGATCTTCGCGGCGCGGATCTTCGCGTTCGCCTGCTGCTCGTTCAGCTCCTTCTCGATGCGCGAACGACGCTCGGCGATCTCCTTGTCGCTCGCCTGGCTGCGGGCCTCGGCGTCGGCCACCGTCTTCTCGGCCTGCTGCTGTGCGATCTGCTCCAGCTCGGCCAGGTGCTTCTCGACGGTCTCCCGCTTCTCGGACAGCGACTTGTCCGACTCGTCCGCCCGGCGCTTGGCGTCGTCGAGGAACTTCGACGCCTGGGCCTGGGCGGCCGACTCGCGCTGGGCGAGGACCTGCTCGGCCTCGGCCCGCTCCGCCGCGACGGTCTCGCGGATCTTGGCGGCCTCGCGCTCGGCGTCGCCGACGATCTTGCCGGCCCGGTCCTTGGCGAGCGAGGCACGCTCGGCCAGCTCGCGCTCCAGCTCGGTGCGCTGGGCCTGCATCGCGACCTCGGCCTCCTCGGCCAGCGACGCACGCTTGTCCGCGGCCTTGATGTCGAGGATCTCGCGCTGCTTGGCGGCCTCGGCGTCCCGCTGCTCGCGGCGCTGCCGGGCGGCCGCGTCGAGCTGCGCGATCCGCTCCTCGTTGGCCTTGGCGGCACGCTCGACCTCGGTGCGGGCGTCGGCCATCAGCTGGTCGTGCTCGGCGACCTGCCGCGCCTTCAGGCCCTCGTACTCCTGCTCGAGGGCGGCGTGGTTCTTGGCGTACTCCGCCTCGAGAGCCTTGCGGCGCTGGCCCAGCTCGGCGGTGGTCGCCTCGTGCTTGGCCTTCTGCTCCTTGGCGTAGTTCTGCACCTCGGCGCGCACGCCCGAGGCGTACTCGTCGGCGGCGCTCTTCGTCGTGACGACGTACTGGTCCGCGTTGGCGCGGATCTCGGCCGCGTGGTCGTCGGCCTCCTTGCGCGTCTTCGACGCGTACTTGTCGGCCTGGTCGCGAGTGGATGACGCGTGTGCGTCGGCCTTGGCTCTGGTCGAGTGGCTGTACTCGTCGGCCTCGGTCCTGGTCGTGCGGTCGTAGTTCTCCGCGTCGCGCTTGAACTCCGCGATCTCCTCTTCGGCGAGCTGCCACATCAGCCGCTGTCGCTCGGACATCGCCTCGTTGCTGGTGGGGTTCGAGGCGATGCGGTTGAGCTGCGCTTTCGCATCGATCAGCTGCTGTTGGGCACTGCCCAACGCCTTGGTCAGCTCTGCGACCTTCGCGACCGCCTCGTCCCGGCTCTTCTGGACGTGGCTGAGGTCGAAGGTCAGGCGGGTGACGCGTTCGTTGACCTGGCGCTGGTTGTAGCCCCGGAGAACGGTGTCGAAACGGGGGACACGGGCGTTTGCTTCGGAATCACCAGCAGGCATTGCCACACTTTAGATGGTCGCCACAAGAGGTGACGCGGCCCCTATCGTCTTGAGCCGACGACGGCCACCCTGCCGTCGTTGAACGGCTGGGGGGCCTTCAGTACCACTGGTCACCGCGGCACTCACCGAACCGGTTCCGGAATGTTCCGCATCTCCTCGGTCGGCTGATCATCAATTCGTGTCCCATGGGGACGGCCGATTCGTCCCGGCCACCAGTTCGCCCTGCCCAGCATGGTCATCAGCGACGGCAGCACGAGCACCCGGATCACCATCGCGTCGAGGAACACCGCGACCGCGAGCCCCACGCCCATCTGCTTCATCTCGTTCATGGACAGCGTCGCGAAGATCGCGAACACCGACACCATCACGATGGCCGCACTGGTGACCACTCCGGCCGACCGGCTGATGCCGAAGCCGACCGCCTCCCTCGTCGGCAGGCCGCGCCGCGCGGCCTCGCGGACCCGGCTCACCACGAACACGTGGTAGTCCATCGACAGTCCGAACAGGACCGCGAAGAGGAACAGCGGGATCCACGCGACGATCGAGCCGCTCGCGTGGAAGTCCAGGATTCCTTCCGCCCAGGAGTGCTGGAACACGAGCACGAGCGTGCCGAACGCGGCCGCCGCGGACAGCAGGTTCAGCAGCAACGACGTCAGCGCGATCGCCACCGACCGGAACGTCACCAGCATGATGACGAACGTCAGCAGCAGCACGAACCCGATGACGACGGGCATCCGGTCGGACAGGTTGTTCGTGTAGTCGACGTCCCACGCGATGGGCCCGCCCACCGCAGCGTCCGCACCGGCCACCGATCCAACGGCGGCCGGGACCAGCGAGGTCCGCAGCTCCTCCAGCGACCGGGTCGCGCCGTCCGTGCCCGGCTTCTGCCGGGTCGGCACGTCGAGCAGCGTCACCCGGTGGTCGGCCGACACCTCGATGTGCGGCGGCGCGACGCTCGCGTACAGCGGGTCCTCCCGCGTCCGGTCGTACAGCTCGGTCAGCCGGTCGCGGACCTGCGCGGCCTTGGCCGGCTCCGCCCGCACCGCGACGAGGTGGTGCACGCCCTCGCCCGGGAACGCCGCGGTCAGCCGGTCGTAGGAGCGCATCACGGGGATCGCCCGTGGCAGGTCGTCGTCGGTGGACGACTTGAGCTTCAGGTCCAGCGCCGGCCAGGCCAGCGCGCCGAGCGCGACCAGCGTGATGAGCAGCGTGGCCAGCGGGTACCGCAGTGCCGGCCGCAGCAGGGCGGGCCAGACGCGCGGCGGGCCGCTCCGGTTCGTCAGCCGCCACAGCAGCGGCACCCGCGGCCGGTCCACCCGGCGGCCGAGCTTGGCGAGCAGCGCGGGCAGCACGGTCACCGAGCCGAGCACGGCCACCGCCACCACGATGATCGAACCGGTGGCCAGCGACGCGAACACGACGTCGTTCGCCAGGTACAGCCCCGCCATCGAGACGATCACCGCGAAGCCGGACACCACCACCGCGTGGCCCGAGGTCGCCGCCGCGATCTCGACCGCCCGCACGTGCGAGCTCCCGTTGGCGCGTTCCTCCCGCTCCCGCTTGAGGTAGAACAGCGAGTAGTCCACCCCGACCGCCATGCCCATCAGCAGGATGACGCTGGAGATCGTGTCCACCGCCGGCACGACGTGCGAGGCCAGCGCGGACAGCCCGAACGCCGCGCCCACCGCGGACAGCGCGAGCAGCACCGGCACCCCGGCCGCGACGATCGCGCCGAACGCCACCAGCATGATCAGCAGCGTCACCGGCAGGCTGATGAACTCAGCCTTCGACAGGTCGTTCGCGACCTGGTCGGTGATGCCCTTGTCGATCGACGGCCCGCCGACCTCCTCGACCCGCACGTCCGCGTGGTCCGCCTGCACCTTCGCGGTCGCGTCGAGCAACGTTCCCACCCGGTCGGCCGCCGTGTCCGGCTCGCCGGCCATCGTGACCGGCACGAGCAGCGCCTGCCCGTCGTGCGAGGGCACCGGCCTGCCCACCTCTTCGACGTCGCGAAGCGCCCCCAGCCGCTTCGCGACGTCCCCCGCCGCGGCCGCGGCGGCGTCCCGGTCCAGCCGTCCCGACCGGGACGTGATCAGCACGTTCTCCTCGGCCGGGTCGTCGAAGTTCCCCGACTCGACGATCTCCGCCGCGCGGGCGGAGTCGCCCTGCGCCATGTCCTCGTCGGAGGCCTTGGTGGTCCCCGTCCACGATCCGGCCGCGAAGCACACGGCGACGAACACGACCCACAGGCCGATGGCCCGCCATGGATGGGTCGCGCTCCACCGAGCAACGCGCACCGTCACTGCTCGCCTGCTCACGTGACGTCCTTTCCGTTGTATGCCAACGAAAAGATGATCTCGGCGAACGCATCCGGGCACACGGGTGCGCGCCCCCGAACCCGGGGTGAGGACAGCCCTACCAATGGATGGCAAAGGCAAACGATATGCGGGTGGTAACTGGTGAACCTTGCCCGGGTCACAGTCGGTCGACTACCCCAAAAGGTATGAATCTGCGCAGTGGCAAGAGGCTGGCGAAGGTCGGGGTCGCGTGCCTGATCGGCACGGTCGCCGCGATGATTGCGGCGATCCCCTCCGACGCGCAGCCCGCGGCGAGACACGCCGACTACATCGTCGTCCTGGACGACAGCCCGGGCGTCCAGGCGCGTGCGGCGTCGGTCGCCGACCGCTTCGGCAGCGCGGTGGAGCACACCTACACCGCCGCACTGCACGGCTTCTCCTTGCGCCTGACGGACGAGCAGGCCGCCGCGCTCGCGCGGGAGGGCGGGGTCGCCGCCGTCGTCCGGGACACCCCGGTGCACGCGCTCGGCCGCCAGGTCGACCCGCCGTCCTGGGGCCTGGACCGGATCGACCAGCGCGAGCTGCCGCTGGACCACGTCTACGACTACCCGAACGAGGCCGAGAACGTCACGGCCTACGTGATCGACACCGGCATCAGCGCCACGCACCAGGACTTCGGCGGCCGCGTCCAGCCGGGCTTCGCCGCGGGCGGCGGCGACGGCACGGCCGACGGGAACGGGCACGGCACGTTCATGGCGGGCGTCCTCGGCGGTGCGCGGTTCGGCGTGGCCAAGGGCGTCACGCTCGTGCCGGTGAAGGTGCTCGACGACAACGGCTCGGGCTCCACTTCGGACGTCATCGCCGGCATCGACTGGGTCACCGCGCACGCGGCCAAGCCCGCGGTGGCCAACATGAGCCTCGGCGGCAGCGCGAACACCGCCTTGGACACCGCGGTCCGCAACTCGATCGCGGCCGGCGTGAGCTACTCGGTCGTGGCCGGCGCCTCGAACTCCGACGCGGGCAACTTCTCGCCGGGCCGCGTGGCCGAGGCGCTCACCGTCGCCTCGTCCGACATGAACGACTGCGTCGCGAGCTTCGCCAACTTCGGCCCCGCCGTCGACCTGTACGCGCCGGGCGTGCGGATCACCGGTCCGTGGATCGGTTCGGACACCGCGACCAACACGCTGTCCGGCTCCGCCTCCGCGCCGCACGTGGCCGGCGGCGCCGCGCTGTACCTGCACGACAACCCGACCGCGTCGCCCGCCGACGTGGCCGCGTACCTCACCTCGAGGGCCACGCGGGGCGCGCTGTGCAACGTGCCGCCGAACACCGCGAACAGCCTGCTCTACGTCGGACCCTGACGAGCGGACCGGCGACGCCCGCACCCCGGGTCCGGGGCGCGGGCGTCGCCCCGTTTTGAGGTGCCTGTCACGCGGGACTGAACTCCCGACGTGCGGGAACAACCGGGTAACGTGCGGAGAACCCGTCACCGGCACCGGGAGGTATCCGGCATGTTCCGCAAGGTCCTCGTCGCGAACCGCGGGGAGATCGCCATCCGGGCGTTCCGCGCCGGTTACGAGCTCGGCGCCGGGACGGTCGCGGTCTTCCCCTACGAGGACCGCAACTCGCTGCACCGGATGAAGGCCGACGAGGCGTACGAGATCGGCGAGCCCGGCCACCCGGTACGGGCGTACCTGTCCGTCGAGGAGATCATCGCCGCGGCCCGCAGGGCCGGCGCGGACGCGGTCTACCCCGGCTACGGCTTCCTGTCGGAGAACCCCGAGCTGGCGCGCGCGTGCGACGCCGCGGGCATCACGTTCGTCGGTCCGTCGACCGAGATCCTGGAGCTGACCGGCAACAAGGCGCGCGCGGTCGCCGCCGCGAAGGAGGCCGGGCTGCCGGTGCTGCGCTCGTCGGCGCCCTCGGCGGACCTGGCCGAGCTCCTCGCCGCCGGCGCCGAGCTCGGCTTCCCGCTGTTCGTCAAGGCGGTCGCCGGCGGTGGCGGGCGTGGCATGCGGCGGGTGCTCGAGGAGGGCGCGCTCCGCGAGTCGGTCGAGGCGGCCATGCGCGAGGCCGAGTCGGCGTTCGGCGACCCGACCGTGTTCCTCGAGCAGGCGGTCGTGCACCCGCGCCACATCGAGGTGCAGATCCTCGCGGACGGCGAGGGCAACGTCATCCACCTGTTCGAACGCGACTGCTCGGTGCAGCGCCGCCACCAGAAGGTCATCGAGATCGCGCCCGCGCCGAACCTGGACCCGGAACTGCGCGACCGCATCTGCGCCGACGCGGTCGAGTTCGCGCGACACATCGGCTACCGCAACGCGGGCACCGTCGAGTTCCTGCTCTCCCAGGACGGCCGGCATGTCTTCATCGAGATGAACCCGCGCATCCAGGTCGAGCACACGGTCACCGAGGAGGTCACCGACGTCGACCTGGTGCAGTCGCAGCTGCGCATCGCGTCCGGCGAGACGCTCGCCGACCTGGGCCTGCGCCAGGAGGAGATGCGCACGCGCGGCGCCGCGCTGCAGTGTCGCATCACGACCGAGGACCCGGCCAACGGCTTCCGCCCGGACACCGGGATCATCAGCGCCTACCGCTCGCCGGGCGGCGCCGGCATCCGGCTCGACGGCGGCACGGCGTTCTCCGGCACGGAGATCAGCGCGCACTTCGACTCGATGCTGGTCAAGCTGTCCTGCCGCGGGCGGGACTTCGGCGCGGCCGTGGCCCGGGCCCGCCGCGCGGTCGCCGAGTTCCGCATCCGCGGCGTGGCCACGAACATCCCGTTCCTGCAGGCGGTGCTGGACGACGCCGACTTCCTCGCCGGCAACATCAACACGTCGTTCATCGAGGACCGGCCGCACCTGCTGACCGCGCGCCACTCGGCCGACCGCGGCACCCGGCTGCTGACCTACCTCGTCGACGTCACGGTCAACAAGCCGCACGGCGAGCGGCCCGAGGTCATCGATCCGGTGAAGAAGCTGCCCGGGATCGAGCTGGGCACGCCGCCGGCCGGCTCGAAGCAGAAGCTCACCGAGCTCGGCCCGGACGGCTTCGCGCGGTGGCTGCGGGAGTCCCGGGCGGTCGGCGTCACCGACACGACGTTCCGCGACGCGCACCAGTCGCTGCTCGCCACCCGCGTGCGGACCAAGGACCTGGTGACGGTCGCGCCGTACGTGGCGCAGCTGATGCCCGAGCTGCTGTCCGTGGAGTGCTGGGGCGGCGCGACCTACGACGTGGCGCTGCGCTTCCTCGCCGAGGACCCGTGGGAGCGGCTCGCCGCGCTGCGCACCGCGCTGCCGAACCTGTGCCTGCAGATGCTGCTGCGCGGGCGCAACACGGTCGGGTACACGCCGTACCCCACCGAGGTGACCAGGGCGTTCGTCCAGGAGGCGGCGGCCACCGGCATCGACATCTTCCGGATCTTCGACGCGCTCAACGACGTCGAGCAGATGCGCCCGGCCATCGACGCGGTGCTCGAGACCGGCACGTCGGTCGCCGAGGTCGCCCTGTGCTACACCGCCGACCTGGCCGACCCGGCCGAGCGGCTGTACACATTGGACTACTACCTGAAGCTCGCCGAGCAGATCGTCGGCGCGGGCGCGCAGGTGCTGTGCATCAAGGACATGGCCGGTCTGCTGCGCCCGCCGGCCGCGCACCGGCTGGTCACCGCGCTGCGCAAGGAGTTCGACCTGCCGGTCCACCTGCACACCCACGACACGGCGGGCGGCCAGCTCGCGACCTACCTCGCCGCCATCCAGGCCGGTGTGGACGCGGTGGACGGTGCGGCGGCCTCGATGGCCGGCACCACCTCGCAGCCGTCGCTGTCCGCGATCGTCGCGGCCACCGACCACGGCGAGCGGGAGACCGGGCTGGACCTGCAGGCGGTGTGCGATCTCGAGCCGTACTGGGAGATCGTGCGCAAGGTGTACGCGCCGTTCGAGGCCGGCCTGCCCGGGCCGAGCGGGCGTGTCTACACCCACGAGATCCCGGGTGGACAGTTGTCGAACCTGCGCACGCAGGCCACCGCGCTCGGCCTCGCGGACCGGTTCGAGCAGATCGAGTCGACCTACGCCGCGGCGGACCGGATGCTCGGCCGGCTGATCAAGGTGACCCCGTCGTCCAAAGTGGTCGGTGACTTGGCGCTGCACCTCGTCGGCGCGGGCGTGGACCCCGAGGACTTCGAGGCCGACCCGGGCCGCTACGACGTGCCCGGCTCCGTGATCGGCTTCCTGCGCGGCGACCTCGGTGACCCGGCCGGCGGCTGGCCGGAGCCGTTCCGGAGCAAGGCGCTCAAGGGTCGTGCGGACCCGAAGCCGGTGGCGGAGCTGTCCGAAGAGGACCGTACGGGGCTGGCCGGCGACCGCCGCGCCACGCTGAACCGGCTGCTGTTCCCCGAGCCCGCCAAGGAGTTCGGTGCCCACCGCGAGCAGTTCGGCGACACGAGCGTGCTCGCCAGCAAGGACTTCTTCTACGGCCTCAAGCCGATGATCGAGTACCCGGTGGACCTGGACCGCGGTGTCCGGCTGCTGATCGAGCTCGAGGCCATCGGCGAGGCCGACGAGCGCGGCATGCGCAACGTGATGGCGAACCTCAACGGGCAGCTGCGGACGATCCAGGTCCGCGACCGCTCCGTGGCCTCCGACCTGCCGGCCGCCGAGCGCGCCGACCGGTCCAACCCGGGCCACGTGGCGGCGCCGTTCGCGGGCGTCGTGACGCTGCAGGTGGGCGAGGGCGACAAGGTCGAGGCGGGCGACACGGTCGCCACGATCGAGGCGATGAAGATGGAGGCGTCGATCACCGCCCCGAAGGCCGGCACCGTGGAGCGCCTGGCGATCAGCTCCGTCGCCCAGGTCGAGGGCGGCGACCTGCTGGCCGTACTGGGCTGAGCGCCGCGGGGTCTAGCCGAGCGTCTCGCACATGTTCTCCTCCGGGCCGGCGTCCACGGCCATCGAGCGGACGCCGGTCTGGGTCAGCGAGATCGAGTGCAGGCCGGAGAGGCGGTAGTAGCCCTTCGGGAACCCGTCGCCGTCGCGGAAGCCGAACGAGAACGGGCCGATCACGGTGAACGACTTGAGTGTGCGGCCGTCCGGGTAGCGCTCCTCGAAGCCGCGGCCGGACAGGTCGCGCAGCACCGACTCGCCGGTGGCGAGGTTCGTGAACCGGGAGACGAGCTTGCCCCGGTACTCGTTCAGCCGGATCGCGCCGTCCGGGTAGCGGGCGTCGACGCGGACCTCCTCCTCGTCCTCGACCGCGGTGACCTGGAGGTCGAAGTCGCAGTACCGGCCCGCCGGCGCGGTGAAGTTCGTGGCGCGGAACGGTTGCCACGGCTCCGGATCAAAGCTCGCGGTCTGCGTCTCGGCGGCGGCCGCGGTACCCCCCGAAAGACAGGCGAACAACACCACGGTCACCGCGGACACCGCCGAGAAACGCATGACCCAGTCTCCTTCACTGCTAACCGGTAGAATTGATTCAAGTGGTTAGCGGAGCGAACTGTCAAGGGGGTCGGGTGAAGGTCCCGCCGTATGCCGTGCGGGTCGGCGAGCACATGCTGCCCAAGCCGATCGGCGGGCACCCGGCGCTGGAGCTGTGCAACACGCTCGCGGGCTGGGGCGCGCCGGCGCCGTCCGACTGGCTGCGGGACTACCGCACGCTCGCCGTGTGGGCCGAGTTCACCGGGCTGGTCCCGGCGGCCGACGAGCTGCCGGCCACGTCGCGGGCGGCGGCCGGGGTCCTCGACGACGTCCGGTCGTTCCGCGCCGCGCTGTACGGTCTGCTCCTCGACGGCACCGGCTTCGCCGAGGTGGCCGGGCGGGTCGACGAGGCGAACGCGCTGCGCCGGCTCACCGCGGCGCCGGACGGCGAGGTGTCGCTCGCCCTCCCGCCGTCCCGCGACGTCCGGCTGCCGCTGCACGCGGTCGCCCTCGCCGGTGCCGACCTGCTCACCCGCCCGGAGCGCGCCGATGTCCGTGCCTGCCCGGCGCACGACTGCGGCTGGCTCTTCCTCGACCCGCGCGGCCGGCGGGTGTGGTGCAGCATGGCGGCCTGCGGCAACCGGGCCAAGGTCCGCGCGCACGCGGCCCGGCAGCGCGTGATCGGCAAGTGAGAGTTCGAGCAATCCGTTTTCGTCAGATTTGGTCAGGTTCTGGTGATCTTGGGGCGTCCGACGTTACGGTGTGCCACCGGCTGGGGCCGGTTCGATCGGTGGGGACCGATCGGCTTGGAACTGGGGGTTCCGAATGAGTGTCCGTTTGTACGACGTCGCCGCGCCTCAGGTGCCAACCGACTTCGACGCGCTCGGCGACCACGACCGCAACGGGACGATCTTCGCACTCGGCGAGAACGAGGCCGCGCTGCCTGCCGTCGAGGACGGCTGGCCCGACCCGTTCCCCGACCTGGGCGAGCCTGCCGAGCTGATGCCACAACCCGACCCGCTCGTCCGGCCGCGCCGGTTGCGGATCCACGTCGGCGACCTCGCCGACCTGCGTGGCGGCGAGGAAGGGGCGAACGCCCACGGCGCACGTCGTCGAGCCGGCCGGTGCACAGTGGACGGATCCGGCGACATGCCTGCCGGTCGTCGACGGGCGCTACGCCGACGTCCACGTGCCCGGTGAGCCGGGCTTTCCTGGTGCACGGCAGACCTGGCCGGTGGCGGAGCACCTGACCTCGCCGCGCGGTGGGGCCATCGGGGCGTCGCACGTCGCAGGCGTTCGCACGCTCCGGTTCACGGCGGCGGACCCGCGGTGACTACGCCTGCCGGTCCGGGGTGCCGCGGTGGGCGGTCACCGAGGGGTGTGGGGCCTGATCCGGGTCCGCTGACCGCGGCGGGGGGGGGGGGGGGGGG
>NZ_DATBKY010000198.1:0-11178 GCF_036555685.1 Actinophytocola sp.
ACCGCGTCGAACGGCACCGACGGCAGCGAGTCGGTGGTCCAGGCCGGGAACCCCAGCGACCGCGCGAAGTCCAGCGAGGCGGGCTCGACCCCGACGAGGTGCACCTCCACCCCGTCCGCGGCCGCGAACAGCGCGCACAGCAGGCCGATCGTCCCCGGCCCCGACACGAGCAAGCGGGACGCGGGCAGCGCCGCCCCCACCGCGCGCACCGCGTTCGCACCCGGCTCGACGAGCGCGCCCAGCTCGGCGTCCACCGGTAGCTCGTGCAGTGCCCGCACCGGCACCGGCAGCCGCGTGGCGAGCGCCCCGGGCCAGCCGTTGCGGATGCCGATCTCGTGCCGGTCGGCGCACAGGTGCTGGCGCCCGCCGACGCAGCGCGCGCACCGCCCGCAGCCGAGCATCGTGTCGCCGGTGACCCGCCGGCCGACCCACCTACCGTCCACATCGGACCCGACAGCGCTGACCACGCCCGCCCACTCGTGCCCGATCCGCAACGGGTAGGCCGCCTCGCCGGAGTGCAGGTAGGTCATCTCGCCGGAGAAGAACTCCGCGTCCGTGCCGCACACGCCGCACCGCTCGACGTCAACCACGACCTCGCCCGGCCCGGCGACCGGGTCCGGCACCTCGCGGACCTCGGCACGTCCGGGACCGGTGATGATGAAGGCACGAGACGTCATGATTTTCCGGATCCTAGATCGGAAGGAGCGGCCATGCCCCTGCGCAGCGACGAGTGGTACGGCGGGCGGGATCGCAACGGCTTCATCCATCGCGCCTGGATGCGCCGCGGCGTTCCCGACGACGCGTTCGGTGGGCGGCCGCAGATCGCGATCGCCAACACCGCGTCCGACCTCACCCCGTGCAACAGCCACCTGAACGAGGTCGCCGACAGCGTGCGGCAGGGCGTCTGGGCCGCGGGCGGAATCCCGCTGAACCTCCCGGTCGTCTCCCTGGGCGAGACGAACGTGCGGCCGACCGCGATGCTCTGGCGCAACATGGCCGCGATGGCGACCGAGGAGATGCTGCGCGCCAACCCGATCGACGGCGTCGTGCTGCTCGGCGGCTGCGACAAGACGATCCCGTCGCTGCTGATGGCGGCCGCGTCGGTCGACCTGCCGGCGGTGGTCGTGCCCGGCGGCCCGATGCTCACGGGCACGTTCCGCGGCAGCCCGCTCGGCTGCGGCACCGACGTGTGGAAGCTGTCCGAGGAGGTCCGCGCGGGCACCATGGCGGGTGCGGACTTCCTGCGGTCGGAGTCCTCGATGATCCGCAGCCGCGGGCACTGCAACACGATGGGCACCGCGTCGACCATGGGCCTGCTCGCCGAGGCGCTCGGCACGACGCTGCCCGGCATCGCCGGCACCCCCGCCGCGGACAGCCGGCTCCTCGCCCGCGCGCACGAGACCGGCCGGCTCGCCGTGGCGATGGTCGAGCAGGACCGCACGCCGAGCCGGCTGCTGTCCGCGGGCTCGTTCCACAACGCGATCGTCGCGCTGGCCGCGCTCGGCGGGTCGACCAACGCGGTCGTGCACCTGCTCGCGATCGCCGGCCGGCTCGGCGTACCGCTGTCCCTCGACGACTTCGACCGCATCGGCGCGGACGTGCCGCTGCTCGTCGACCTGCAGCCGGCCGGCCGGTTCCTCATGGAGGACCTGCACCGCGCCGGCGGCCTGCACGCGGTGCTCGGCCAGGTGCGCGACCTGCTCGACCCGGCCGCGCTGACGGTCACCGGCCGCCCGTTGACCGACCACCTGACCGACACCGACATCTGGGACCCCGAGGTGATCCGTACCCGGGAGGCGCCACTGCGGCCGAACGCGGGAATCGCCGTGCTACGCGGAAACCTGGCGCCGGCCGGCGCGATCATCAAGCCGGCCGCGGCGTCCGGGCGCCTGCTCGCCCACCGCGGCCGCGCGCTGGTGTTCGACTCCGTCGAGGACCTGCACGCGCGCATCGACGACCCCGTGCTCGACGTCGACGCCGACTCCGTCCTCGTGCTGCGTGGCTGCGGGCCGCGCGGCTACCCGGGCATGCCCGAGGTCGCGAACCTGCCGCTGCCGCCGAAGCTGCTGCGGGCCGGCGTGCGCGACATGGTCCGCATCTGCGACGGGCGGATGAGCGGGACCGCCTACGGCACGGTCGTGCTGCACGTCGCCCCGGAGGCCGCGGCGGGCGGCCCGCTCGCGAAGATCCGCACCGGCGACGTGATCACGCTGGACGTGGCCGCCCGCCGCATCGACGTCGACCTCCCGGACGACGAGCTCGCCGCCCGCGAGCCGGCGCCGGCCATGGCGTCGGCACTGGCGCGACCACGCCGGGGCTGGGAGCAGCTCTACGTCAACACGGTGACCGGCGCGGACACCGGCGCCGACCTGGACTTCCTGGTCGGCGCCAGCGGCCACGCGGTCGCCCGCGAGTCGCACTGACCTTCAGCGCCACGGCACGGCGGGGTCGCAGAAGCGGTGGTCAGCGAGCGTCTCTTCCGGGATGACTGTCCCGCCGGGGATCTTGTGGCAGATGCTCATCGCACGCGCCAGGTGGACCGTGGCGATCTCCTCGCCCGCCGCGTCGTAGGCGGTGACCGTACCCATGGAGGTCGGTTCCCGGTCCCGCGCGGAGGCCGCGTACCGGATGCGGACGAGGTAGGTGCCGTTGGTGACCACGTCCTCTCCCGTTCTGCCGTCGACGGTGTAGACCACCCGGGCCACGTCCGAGGTGACCCGGCCGGCGACCATCTCCAGCCCGTCGGAAGGCGGCTGGCCCGGCCAGTCGGCGGCGACGATGCTGAACGCGTAGTCGACGCTCACCGGCCCCGGCAGCCAGTCGAGCGGGCCAACCGGAAGCAGCGAGTCCTGCATCGGATCGGCGGGATCGCTGCCGAGATGGCACCCGAAGACGCCCGCCGGCCCGTAGAGCAGCGCGAACCGGCCGGCACTGTCGTCGGCCACCCGGTACAGCTGCAGGTCGTCGTCGTGGGCTCGCCCGCGGCACTCGGTTTCGATCGACGTGCGCTGCCGCGGGCTCACCCCGGGCGGCCCTGGCTGCGGGCGCTCCCCCGCCGGAGTGGGCGGCGGGCTCACCGCCGGGCCGGGCTCCGCCGGGCGGCTGCCGGGCGCGGCGCCCCGCGGCCAGGCGAGGACCGCGACCAGCACGATCACGGCGAGGCCCGCCACCAGCGGCACGAGCCAGGCAGGCGGGTGCCGCCGGCCGATCTCGAGCTCCAGGCGGGCGCGGATGCGGGCGTGCGCGTGCGGGGGCAGGTCACGGGGTGGCGGAAGGGTCGTGTTCATGACTGCTCCAGGACGTTCACGGGGACGGTGACCGGGGCGGCGGCGAGCAGCCGCGACAGCCGGTCGCGGGCCTTGCTCACCCGGGCTCGCACGCTGCTCTCCGCGATGCCCAGCACGGCCGCGGCGTCCGAATAGGACACCCCGGACCAGATGCACAGCGCCAGCGCCTCCTGCTGCGCTCGCGGCAGCCGGCGCACGGCCGCGAGCACCTCGGCCATCCGCCGCTCGTCGTCCACCCGCGACGCGACGTCGTCCGCGTGGTCGGCGACGGCGTGCTCGGCCGGCACCCGGCCCGCGAGCCGCACCCGCCTGCCCAGCCCGCGCCGGTGGTTTCGGGTCACGTTCGTGGCCACGGCGAGGAGCCAGGGCAGCGCGGAGTCGTGCTCCAGCCGGACCGCGGCGCGTCTGCGCCAGGCTTGCAGGAACGTCGTCTGGGTCAGATCCTCGGCGGCCGACCACGACGCGGTCAGCCGGAAGCAGTGGTTGTAGACCGCCTTGGCATGCCGGTCGAACAGCATGCCGAAGGCGGCCCCGCTACCGGCCGCGGCGCGGTCCCACAGGTCGTTGTCGGGCGGGTCGTCGGTCGTCATGTCCTGGTTGTGTCCCCCAGCCACGACCGCGTTGCCCCTAGCGAAGCGGGAACTCCGTGCCCCGCTCGGACTCGGGCCGCGGGCCGAAGATACGCCGCTCGGACTCGTCGATGGGCACGTCGTTGATGCTCGCCTCGCGGCGGGCCATCAGGCCGTCCTCGGCGAACTCCCACAGCTCGTTGCCGTAGCAGCGGTACCACTGGCCGGCGGCGTCGTGGCACTCGTACTGGAACCGCACGCCGATGCGGTTGCCGTCGAAGGCCCAGAGGTTCTTGCGCAGGGCGTAGTCGCGCTCCCGCTCCCACTTCCGCGTCAGGAACCTCACGATCTCGTCGCGTCCGGTGACGAACGTGTCCCGGTTGCGCCACACCGAGTCCGGCGTGTAGGCCCGCGCGACCCGCTCCGGGTCGCGGGTGTTCCACGCGTCCTCGGCGGCCTGGACCTTCTGCAGCGCGGCCTCGCGGTCGAACGGTGGCAGCGGCGGGCGGTTCATCGGCGCCTCCTGGGAGAACAAGGGTTCTCCGGTAACGTAGAGAACGACCGTTCTCCGAGTCAAGGAGCCTGGCATGGACGCCGAGACCGCTTCCGCACGCAGCCTGGACGCGGCCGAGAAGCTGTTCTACGGCAACGGAATCCACGCGGTGGGCATGGCGGACGTCCGCGACGCGGCCGGGGTGTCGCTGAAGCGGCTGTACCAGCTGTTCCCGAGCAAGGAAACCCTGGTGACGGCGTCCCTGGCCCGCCGCGACGTACGCTGGCGCGGCCGGCTGGCAGCGCACGTGGCCGCGGTCGCCGACCCGGACGAGCGGCTGCTGGCGGTCTTCGACTGGCTGCACGAGTGGTTCGCCGAGCCGGGCTTCCGGGGCTGCGCGTGGGTCAACTCGTTCGGCGAGCTGGGTGCGGTCTCGCCGGCCGTCGCGGACGAGGCCCGCCGCCACAAGGCCGCGGTGCGCGAGTACCTGCGGGAGCTGGTCGCGGCCGCCGGCCGTCCACCCGCACTGGCCGACCATCTGTTCCTGCTCGCCGAAGGTGCGACGACGGTCGCGGCGATCTCTGGCTCCGCGGCCGCGGCCCAGCAGGCGAGGTCGGCCGCCGCCGCGCTCCTCGCCGCCGATCGGCGGCCCGCGAAGAAGCGCTGACCGTTCAGTCGCGGCGGTCCAGGGTGTCCTGGCGCACCTGGTCCGTCTGCCGGGTCAGCGTGTCGATCTGGTCGGCCAGGCCCGCGTGGTCCGCGCGCAGGTCCGCTTGCGCGGCGGCCAGCGGGGACAACAGCTCGGTCACGTCGTCGGCCGCCAGGGCGTCGTCCACGCGCGCCTGCGCGGCCGCGTCCAGGCCCGTCGCGGCGCTCACCTGACCCGCCAGCCGGCGCAGCGACGCCGAGTTCTCCCGCGCCCAGTTCGCGACCGCGCGGTCGCCCGCCCGCCTGTCCCGCTCCGCGCGCACCCGGCCCTCGCCGGTCCGCTCGCCGCTCGCCGACGGGCGCAGCCGCAGGTACCGCCGCTCCGCCGCCTGCCGGCTCGTCACCCCGAGCGCCGGCGCGATCCGGGCCCAGCTCGCGCCCTGCTCGCGGGCCGCGGCGATCAGCTCCGGCTCCCAGGCGGCGATCTCGTCCCGCAGGCGCCGCAACACCTCCAGCCCGGTCAGCACGTCGGCCGTGCCGCCGTCCCGGACGTCGTCCAGCACCGCCTGCACCAAGGCCAGCGCACGCGCCGTGGAGAGGTCGTCCATGACTTGTCATCCTTTCGACGACATTCCTCTTGTCATCGATTCGACGACATGTTACAACATTGCTGCGCGTTGACAGAACCCGACGAACCGAGGAGGTAGAGCACGATGTTGATGCGCACCGACCCGTTCCGCGAGCTGGACCGGTTCGCCCAGCAGGTGTTCGGCACCACCGGCACCTGGTCCCGGCCGACCGCGATGCCGATGGACGCATACCGCGCCGGCGACGAGTTCGTCGTCGCCTTCGACCTCCCCGGGGTCGATCCGGACGCCGTCGAGCTCGTCGTCGAGCGGAACGTGCTCACGGTCAAGGCGGAGCGCCGGCCGACCACCCCCAGCGACGTCGAGATGCAGGTCTCCGAACGTCCGCTCGGCGTGTTCTCCCGCCAGCTCTTCCTCGGCGACACCCTCGACAGCTCCCGCATCGATGCGAGCTACGAGTCCGGTGTGCTCACCCTGCGAATCCCGGTGCTCGAAGCGGCGAAGCCCCGCAAGATCTCGATCTCCGGTGGCGCGGATCGCAAGCAGATCAACGCCTGATCGAGCACCGGGGACCTCCGACACCCGTTCCTGCACGAACGGGTGTCGGAGGTTTCATTCTGGGTACACCCACGCACGGCTGTTCGTGCGGAGCATTGGAGGGACGAAGCGATGGAGCTCGAGCCTCGGAGCCGATCAATGCGCGGCCTTCGACGTTACGTGGGGTTGGTGACCGAGGCGCTCGGCTACACGGGTCAGGCTTTCCACGTGCAGACCGAGCCCCCGGCAACCGGCTACATCCCGCTCGACGGGCGGATCCCCGCCTTCCCCGGCCGGGACGTCGCACTCCTCTGGGACGAGCGGCACGGCTGGTGCGGCGCCATCGAGACCGCGTCCGGCGAGGACCTGATCGTCGTGTCCTACCTGGGCAGCGACGTCCTGCCGGCACCGCGGGTCGTGGCCCGCTTCGCCGCGGCGCTGGTCGCCGGCGACGGTCCCGGCCAGGCCGAGCCGCCCGCGTTCCGCAGCGTGGACGCCGACGACGACCTGGCGGACCGGCTCGCCGGCTACGGGCCGGAGCCCGACTTCACCGAGCTCGCGTCAGCGTCGTAGCTCCCGCACCATCTTTGTCAGACCCCTGGACAAAGATGCGGCTCATGATCCTGAGAACCTGGCGCGGCTGGACCTCCACGACGGAGGCGGCGGACGCCTACGAGAAGCTCCTGAACGGCACGATCGCCCCGGCGATCATGCGCCGCGGGATCGATGGCCTGCGCGACCTGTCGGTGTACCGCCGCCTGGACGGCTCGGGCGACACGGAGTTCCTGACGGTCATGACCTTCGACGGCTGGCAGGCGGTGGAGGAGTTCGCGGGCCCGGACGCGACGGCTTCGGTGGTCCCGCAACAGGCCCGGGAAATCCTCGCCCACCACGACGAACACTCACAGCACTACGAGCTCCTGGAACGCCACCTAGACTCGCGCGGGTGACGGATCTTCGGGTCGACGGTGGGCTGGCCGTGCTGACCATCGATGCCGGGCCGCTCAACCTATTCACGCTCGAGCTGCACGACGAGCTTCGCGCGGCGATCGACGGGCTCGCGCCGGACACGCGGGCCCTGCTCATCCGCGCGGAGGGAAAGGTCGTCAGCGGGGGTGTCGACGTCGCGTTGTTCGACGCGCAGGACGGACCCGACGACGCGAAGGGGCTCTTCGACCGGCTGCTCGAGCTTCCCGACAGCATCGCCGCGCTCGAGTTCCCGTCCGTGTTCGCCGCGCACGCGCTCTGCCTCACCTGGGCCTTCGAGGTCGCGCTCGCCTGCGACGTCATCCTCGCCGCCGAGTCGGCAGCCTTCGGGCTCGTCGAGCGGGTGGTCGGACTGACGCCGGCCATGGGCGGCACCCAGCGACTGGCCGCCCGCGCGGGTGCCGGGCGCGCCAAGGAGCTCGTCATGACCGGCGCCCGCTACCCCGCCGCAACGCTCGAGCGCTGGAACGTCGTCAACCGCGTCCTGCCCGACGCGACGTTCGACGACGACGCCCGCGCGTTCGCGAAGGACCTCGCCGACGGCCCGACCCGCGCGCACGCCGCCACCAAGCAGGTCCTCCGCCACTTCGAGCGAGGCGGTGTCGACGAGGCGAACCGGCACGTCAGTACGATCGCCGCCGACCTGTACCGCACCGAGGACACGCGGCGCGCCGTCCGGTCGTTCCTCGCCGACGGCCCGGGCAACGCCACGTTCACCGGACGATGAAGGAGAACCGGATGCTCGCCGGCCGGCTCGAGATCCCCACCCGGAAGTTCGAGGTCCGCGAGGTCCCGGTGCCCGAGCCGGGCCCCGGCCAGGTGCGGGTCCGCGTCCGCGCGGCGGGCGTCTGCCTGTCCGACGTGCACCTCATCGACGGCTCGCTCAGGCCGCCCTTCCTCGACGGTGACGAGGTCACGCTCGGCCACGAGGTCGCCGGCGAGATCGACACGATCGGGCCGGACGTCCCCGGGCCGTGGGAACCCGGCCAGCGCGTCACGCTCCAGGCCGGCGAGCGGTGCGGCGCCTGCGCCAACTGCCTGCGCTTCGGCCCGTGCCTCGCCGTCCGCACCCGGGGCGTCGACTACGACGGCGGCTGGGCCGAGTACGCGCTCGCGAGCCACCACACGCTCGTTCCCGTCCCCGACGAGATGCCGTTCGACCAGGCCGCCATCGTGCCGGACGCCGTGTCCACGCCGTGGGGCGCGATCACCGGACCCGGCCGCGCCGCCACGCCGGGCCGCCCGGCCGGCGTGTGGGGCGTCGGCGGGCTCGGCGCGCACGCCGTGCAGTTATTGCGGATCGTCGGTGCCGCGCCGATCGTCGCCGTGGACCCGCTGCCGGCCGCCCGCGAGCGCGCGCTCGAGTTCGGCGCGGACGCCGCGTTCGACCCGGCCGCACCGGACCTGCGGGACCTCGTGCTCGCGCTGACCGGCGGGCTCGACGTCGCCTACGACATGGCCGGCGTCGCCGCGGTCCGCGAGCAGGCGGTGCGCTGCCTCGGCCCCGGCGGGCGGCTCGTGCTCGTCGGCCTCACCCCGGAGCCGCTGACGATCACCGACAGCATCGGGCTCTCCTTCCGCGGCAAGCAGATCCTCGGCTCGTACGGCGGCGGCCCCGAGGCCGTCGAGCAACTGATCACGCTCGCCCGGTTCGGCCGACTGGACCTGCGGCGGTCCATTTCGGACACGTTGCCGCTGGCCGACGCGGCCGAGGCGGTCGCGCGTCTGGCCGCCAAGACGGGCAACCCGATCCGCCTGATCCTGGAGCCGTGACGCACCCGGTCGCGGCGCTGCTGTCGGTCCGCGCGGCGGCGGGCACGCGCGCGGACGGCGGCCGTCTGGCCCTGGTGGTCGAGGGCGGTGGCATGCGCGGCGTGGTGTCGGCGGCGATGACCGGCGCGATCGAGGACCTCGGGCTCACCGGCTGCTTCGACCTCGTGGCCGGCACGTCGGCCGGGGCGTTGAACGGCGCGGCGCTGCTCGCCGGCGTCGCCAACGGGTGCACCAGCGAGTACGCCGAGGGCTTCGCCGGGCGCGAGTTCATCAACCCCGCGCGGCTGCTGCTCGGCCGCCCGGCGGTGAACGTCGAGTTCGCGCTCGACTACAACTCCGCCGCGCTCGACGCCGACCGGCACGCCCGGGCGCTCGCGAGCGACGTCGCGCTGCACTGCGTGGCAACGGATGTGGCCACCGCGTCGCCGGCCGCACTGACCGGTCTGTCCACTCTGGACGAAATGCGCGCTGCGCTGCTCGCGACCAGCAGGCTGCCGTGGGTCGGCGGCCACCCGGTCGAGTTCCGCGGCCGCCGCTTCCTCGACGGCGGGCTGACCGAGCCGGTCCCGGTGCCGACCGCACTCGCCGCGGGTGCGACGCACGTGCTGGTGCTGCTCACGCGCGCGCTGGGCGTCCTGCCACCGTCCGGCGGCTTCGCCGACCGGATCGTCGAGCGCCGGCTGCGCGCGCTGAACCCGGAGCTGGTCACGGCCTACCGCACCCGCGACGCGAAGGTCCAGCGGATGCTGCGGTCGCTTACCGAGGTCGGCGAGTCCGGCCCGCCGTACGTCATGGTCGTCGCGCCGGACCGCGCGGCGCCGGAACCGTCCCGGCTCGAGCGCGACCGCGGCGTGCTCCGCGCGGCCGCCGAACAGGCACACCGGCGGACCGTCGAGTTGCTGACGACCGGATAGGTTTCACCGTCGGTTCACCGGCCCGGTGCCGGGCGCTCACCGGGCGGGACGATGCCGGCGTCGCCGATGAGAATCGTGGACACGTTGAGCCGTGGGTACGCGGCGTAATCTCAGACGTCGCGCGTCTCCAGCGGCACGGCCGCCGAGCGCACCAGTCCCAACTGGACGGTCTGGCGCCCGAGCACCGCGTCCTGCAGCCAGTCGATCGCCGTGCGGATGCGGTTGCCCGGCAAGGCGAGCAGGTGGTAGCCGCGGGTCACGGCCTTGGCCACCACGCCGGACAGCGGGATCTTCAACGGGTTGGCCGCCGCCTGCGCGCCGCCGAGATCGACCACGAACCCGAGGTCGTGGTGCTTGTACGGCCGCATCTTCCCGAAACCCAGCGACGCGGCCACGTTCCTGCCGGCCAGCACGCCCTGCCGCTGTGCGTGCTGGGCGGTCATCGCCGTCACCTCGCCCGGGCGGGTCAGGTCCGGCACCGCGGCCGCGTCCCCGCACGCGAAGACCTCCGGGTAGCCCGGCACCACCAGCGTCGGCTCGACCACCAGCCGGCCCTTCTGCGTCTCCAGCCCGATCTCGTCGACCAGCGGGTCCGGCCGCACGCCGACGCACCACACCAGCGTCCGCGACGGCACCCAGTCCCCGTTCGTCAGCTCGACGCCCTCGTGCTTGGCCACCTGAACCGACGTCCCCGTCAGCACCTCGACGCCCCGGCGCCGCAGCACCCGGTCCGCCGCGCGCGACAGCCGCCGGTCCAGCTCGGGCAGCACCCGCGGCGCCGTGTCGAGCAGCAGCCAGCGCACCTTCTGGTCGCGCAGCACGTGCTGGTGCTTCACGAGCGAGCTCGTGAGCAGCGGCCCCTGCGCGGCCACCTCGGTACCCGTGTAGCCGGCACCGACCACGACGAACGTGCACCGCGCGTCGCGCTCCGCCTGGTCGTCGGTGGCCGCCGCGATCTCGATCTGGCGGATCACGTGATCGCGCAGGTAGAGGGCCTCGGCGACGTTGCGGAAGCCGTGCGCGTGCTCGGCCACGCCCGGGATCGGCAGCAGCTTGTTCACGCTGCCGGCCGCCAGGATCAGCCGGTCGTAGCCGAGCTCGCGCACCTTCCCCTCGGGATCGGTGTAGGCGATCGTGCGGTTGGCCAGCGACACCGAGGTCACGTCCCCCTGCGCGAGCCGCACCCCGGGCAGCGCCGCCGGCAGCGACACCGTCACCCGCCGCGGGTCGATCACCGCCGCCGCCACCTCGGGCAGCAACGGCAGGTACAGGAAGTAGTCCGTCCGGTTGACGAGCACGATCTCGGCGCCGAGGTCGTGCGGGAGGGCCTTGCGCAGCGAGCGCGCGGCGTGGAAACCCGCGAAGCCGCCGCCGACGATCACG
>NZ_DATBKY010000199.1:0-8319 GCF_036555685.1 Actinophytocola sp.
CGGCAGTAACCCTGCCGGCGGCGCGCCGGGTCGACGACGTAGCCGAGGGACATGGTGACCGCGCGGATCTCGCCGGTGACCGGCGTGTCCTCGCCGTGGTAAGCGACCCAACGGTCGTAGACCTCGCCGCCGATGTGCGCGGCGGCCTTGCCGTCGGCGTCGTCGGCGATCCAGCCGTAGGAGCGCAGTACGCAAGAAACGTAGCCCCCACCCTCTTGGGTTCTAGGAGTCGACGCAACACCTGATCGTCAGGGATGCGATGGACTTTGAGATCCGTAAGGACCGTTCGGCTCGGGCGGGTAAGAGACTCGTCCGGGAGCGGATCGCCTATTTTGATCTTGTGGAGCGGGGTGCGACGAGCAGGGAAGCCTGCCGGATCGTGGGTATCAACTATCGCACCGGTAAGCGATGGCGTAACGGGTGCGGGCCTGCGGGCCCGTTAGACCACGGTCGCGGGGAGCCGCCGGGGGAGTCGCCGGTGGAGTCGCCGGTGGAGTCGCCGGTGGTTTCGGGGACCGTGCGGAGCCGGTATTTGTCTGAGGATGATCGCGTCCAGATCGCTGACCGGCGCCGAGCCGGCGCGACGATGCGGCAGATCGCCCGCGAGCTCGGTCGCGCTTGTTCCACGATCAGCCGGGAACTGCGGCGCAATGCCCAGCCCGGCAGTGGTGACTACCGGCCGCACGCGGCCCACCGGCGGGCTCTGGCCCGCCGGCCCCGACCCAAACAGGGCAAGATCGCCGCCAACCCACAGCTGCGCCAGTCGGTCCAGGATGGGCTGGATCGCAGGTGGAGTCCCGAGCAGATCGTGCGACGCTTGCGTCGGGACTTTCCCGACCGACCGGGGATGCGCGTGACCCACGAGACGATCTATCAGGCGCTGTATGTCCAAGGCCGCGGCGAGCTACGACGCGAGCTGACCCGAGCACTGCGCACCGGCCGCGCGATGCGCCGCCCGCGCCGCCAGGCCCAGCAGCGCACACCCCGTATGGCCGCCCCGATGGTCATGATCAGCGAACGGCCCGCCGAGGCCGCCGACCGGGCGGTGCCCGGTCACTGGGAAGGCGACTTGATCATCGGCAAGGACAACCGCTCGGCCATCGGAACGCTGGTCGAACGCACCACCCGCTACGTGATGCTGGTGCACCTGCCGCTGGGCCGCACCCCGGACAAGGTCCGTGACGCCCTCATCGACACCCTCACCGCCATGCCCGCGCACCTGCGCCGCTCGCTGACCTGGGACCAGGGCAGCGAGATGCACCTGCATCACCAGTTCAGCCTCGCCACCGACATCCCGGTCTACTTCTGCGACCCACACTCACCCTGGCAACGCGGCAGCAACGAAAACACCAACGGCCTGCTACGCCAGTACTTCCCCAAAAGCACCGACCTGTCCATGCACAGCCGCGAACACCTGGACGCGGTCGCTGTCGAACTCAACGGCCGCCCACGCAAAACGCTCAACTGGGACACCCCCGCCGAACGCCTGGCTAAGCTCCTGGCCAACACCCGCTAATCACCTGTGTTGCAACCACCCCTGGAATCCGCCCCTCTCCGGGGGCACCCCTCGTGACGTCAGTTTATCGGTCCGGGGTGGTCGGTGGGGGCGAGGCGGGCCGGCTGTGGACAGGTGCGCGGATTGTGGACAACCGGGTGGACATACGATCGGGGCGTGGAACTTCTCGGGCTCGTGTTGCTGGTCGTCGGGGTGGGGATCGGTGTCGTGGGGCTGCTCGGGTTCCGCGAGCGGCTGCCGCGCAACCGGTTCGTCGGGGTGCGGACGCCCGCGACGCTGCGCAGCGAGCGCGCCTTCCTGATCGCGAACAAGGTCGCCGGGCTGCCGATCGCCGTGGCCGGGGCCGTCGCTGTGGTCAGCGGGCTCGTCACGCTGCTGACCGGGGCGCTCGTCGTGGCGATCGTCGGGTTCGCGGGGCTGGCCGGGATCGCGGTGGCCGGCGGGATCGTCGGGCACCGGGCCGCGGAGGCCGTGCCGGAGGAGAAGCCGGCGCTTCCCGAGGGGTGCAGGGGCTGCCAGTGCGGCGGGTGCGACCTGGCTGCCGCGATCAAGCATGGGTCAGTTGGTGCGGACGTCTCCGGGGTGCGTGGCGAGTAGCGCCAGCGGCATGCCCTGGCGGCGCAGCACCCGGCCCCACAGGTCCTGGTCGGCCGGCGCGAGCACGTCGTTCGGCAGCGCCGGCACGACGATCCAGTCGCCCCGTTCGATCTCGCCCGCGACCTGGCCGATGTCCCAGCCGGCGTAGCCGGCGAACACCCGCATGCCCTTGAACTTCGGCACCAGCTGATCCGGGTCGGCGTCCAGGTCGACGAGCGCCACCGGGCCACGCACGCCGATCAGTCCCTTCACGCCGTTCGGCTCCTCGCCGGTGCGCAGGGCGGCGAGACAAAGTGCCGTCTTCTGGTCGACGGGCCCGCCCACGAAGACCGAGCCCGGGTTGGTCACGTGCGGGCCCCAGTTCGGCAGCACGTCGTCCACCGGCACCTCACTCGGCCGGTTGAGGACCACGCCGAGCGTGCCCTCGCCGCGGTGATCGATCACGAAGACCACGGTGCGGCGGAAGTTGGAGTCCGTCAGGCTGGGCGCCGCAACGAGCAGCGTCCCCGGCTCCACGGCTGCGTCGGGGGCGTCGGATCGCACAGGCACATGATCCCACCCCTCAAGTGGGAATCCAGCGGCCGTATGGCTGTTGGGGAACAATGGCTCTAGCCGGCACGTTGATGCTGGTGACTGGAACGCCGTTGAGTCCCCCGGGCCCAACCAAGAACCGCCGTCGTGGAATACCGTCCGGCTGGAGCCACGTCGCGCCACACCGCCGAGAGGCGACCAGGCGTTCCGTCGCCGAAGGGCGTGTGCCTCAACCGGGCGCACGCCCTTCGGAGTTTCCGCCGTAGGCTGACATCCCGTGAGTACGTCGGCGCAGGACGCGAACAAGGTCACCCGCTCAGGTGACTCCGAGTCGGCGCACCACATCCGGATCGGCGCCCGCCGGTTGCTCGCGTTCGCCGGGTTCCGGCGGCTGCTGCTGAGCCGGTTCGCCTCGCAGTGGAGCAGCGGGCTCTTCCAGACCGGCCTCGCCGGCGCCGTCGTGTTCAACCCCGAGCGCGCGGTCTCGCCGACCGCCATCGCCGCCGGGTTCCTCGTGCTGCTGCTCCCGTACTCGATCATCGGGCCGTTCGCCGGCGCGCTGCTCGACCGCTGGGACCGCCGCCGCGTGCTCGTCGCGGCGAACCTCCTGCAGAGCGTGCTGATCATCGCCGCCGCCGTGTGCGTCGCGGTCGGGGTCGGCGGGCTCGCCCTGCTCATGCTCGCGCTCGTGGTGATCGGGATCAGCAGGTTCATCGGCGCCGGCCTGTCCGCCGCGCTGCCGCACGTCGTGCCGACGCGCAACCTCGTCGAGGCCAACGCGCTGTCGGTCACGCTCGGCGCGGTCGTGTCCGTGATCGGGGCCGGGTTCGCGGTCCTGCTCCGCGCGATCCTCGGCGAGGGCAACGCCGGCTCGGGCGAGACGACCGCGGTCGCGGCGCTCGGCGCGGTGCTCGCCGGCTGGATCGCCGTGCGGTTCGCCCGCGGCGCGCTCGGCCCGGACGAGATCGACGAGCCGGCGACCGCGCTGGCCGCCGTCGCGAACGGACTCTTCGACGGCGCCCGGGTCGCGGCCCGCACGCCCAACGTGGCCGCCGGGTTCTGCGCGCTGCTCGCGCACCGGGCGTCGTTCGGCATATCGCTGCTGCTGACCGTCCTGCTGATGCGCTACAGCTTCGCCGACTTCGGCCCGATCAAGGCCGGCCTGCCCGGCCTCGGCGTCGTGCTCGGCGCGGGTGCGGTCGGGATCTTCGTGGCCGGGCTGACCACCGCGCGGCTCGTCACCGGGATCGGCCGCAAGCGCACCGTCCTCGGCGCGCTCGGGCTCGCCGCGGCCTCGCAGCTCGCGCTCGGCCTCCCGATGATCCTGCCGACCGCGCTCGCCGCCGCGTTCCTCATCTCCTACGCCGGCCAGGTGATCAAGCTGTGCGTGGACGCCGCCGTGCAGCGCGACATCGGCGACGAGACCCGCGGCCGGGTGTTCGCCCTCTACGACATGCTGTTCAACATCACGCAGGTGATCGCCATCGCGATCGCCGCCGCGATGATCCCCGCGAACGGCGAGTCGGTCACGCTGATCATCATCGCGACCGTGCTCTACCTGCTCGGCATGGCCGGCTTCGAGATCGTCAGCCGGCGGGGGGCGGCCCGGACGGCGGCGTGATCCCGTTCTCCGCCGCCCACCGGCGCAGCTCCGCGACCGCCTCGTCGTGCTCGAGCGGACCGCGGTCCAGCCGCAGGTCCTTGAGGAACCGCCACGCCTGACCCACGAGCGGTCCGGGCGGGAGGTCGAGCAGGCGCATGATCTCGTTTCCGTCGAGGTCCGGCCGCACGCGCGCGAGGTCCTCCTCGGCGGCGATCCGGGCGATCCGCGCCTCGAGGTCGTCGTAGGTCCGCTGCAGGGCGGCCGCCTTGCGGCGGTTGCGGGTCGTGCAGTCCGCGCGTACGAGCTTGTGCAGCCTGCTCAGCAGGGGGCCGGCGTCGGTGACGTAGCGGCGCACGGCCGAGTCGGTCCACTCGCCCCGCCCATAGCCGTGGAACCGCAGGTGCAGGTACACCAGCTGCGCCACGTCCTCGATGATCTCCTTCGGGTACCGCAGCGCCCGCAACCGCTTGCGGACCATCTTGGCGCCGACGACCTCGTGGTGGTGGAAGCTCACCCCGCCGCCCTGGACGAACCGCCGGGTGGCGGGCTTGCCGACGTCGTGCAGCAGCGCGGCGAGGCGCAGCACCAGGTCGGGCGAGCCGTCCGGGTCTTCGAGCGCGATCGCCTGGTCCAGCACAACCAGCGAGTGCTGGTAGACGTCCTTGTGTTGATGGTGCTCATCGATCTCCAGCCGCATCGCCGGCACCTCGGGCAGCACGTGCTCGGCGAGGCCGGTGTCGACCATCAGCTCGATGCCCTGCCGGGGGAGCCGCCCGCACAGCAGCTTCGAGAGCTCCGCCTGGATCCGCTCGGCCGTCACGCGGGTCAGCTCGTGGCGCATGTCGTGCATCGCGGCCAGCACCCGCGGCTCGACCGTGAAGCCGAGCTGGCTGACGAACCGGATCGCGCGCATCATCCGCAGCGGGTCGTCGGCGAAGGACTCCTGGGGGGTGGCCGGCGTGTCCAATCGGCGCCTGGCCAGGGCGGACAGGCCGTCGTGCGGGTCGATAAACGTCTTTGTCGACAGGTCGACAGCCATCGCGTTGACGGTGAAGTCGCGCCGGACGAGGTCGTCGGTGATCGAGTCGCCGAAGTGGACCTCGGGCTTGCGGCTCTTGCGGTCGTAGGTGTCGGCCCGGAACGTCGTGATCTCGAGCTCCGTGCCGCGCCGCCGCGAGCCGATCGTGCCGAACGCTATCCCGGTGTCCCAGACCGCGTCCGCCCACCCCGACACCAGCCGGCGGATCTCCTCGGGCCGCGCATCGGTGGCGAAGTCGAGGTCGTTGCCCAGCCGGCCGAGTATGGCGTCGCGCACGGTGCCGCCGACGAGGTAGAGGGAATGCCCGGCCGCGGCGAACCGCTCCGCGAGCTCGTCCGCCACGGGAAAGTGCAGGCGATCCACCATTGCATCGGGTTGGGTCAGGTTGGACACGGGGGACGAGCGTATCTGGCGGACCCCGGTGCGACCGTCCCCGGCCGCAACCCGGACGAACGCCCCGCCCGTCGTAGCCACACTACGATCGCGAACATGCCCTCGTCGTCCGGCAGGCCCCGGGGCGCCCGGTCGGGGCGCCGCGGACGGCGTCGTGGCCGCCGGATGGCCGCGGTCGACGAGACGTCGGCCGGCGGCGTAGTGATCAACAACGCGCGCACGATGGTCGCGTTGATCGGCCGGCTCGACCGGCGCGGACGGCTCCTCTGGTCGCTGCCGAAGGGCCACATCGAGGAGGGCGAGACGCCCGAGCAGACCGCGGTGCGGGAGGTGTCGGAGGAGACCGGCATCCTGGGCGACATAATCCGACCACTCGGCACTATCGACTACTGGTTCGTCGCCGACCGACGCCGGATCCACAAGACGGTGCACCACTTCTTGATGACCGAGCGCGGCGGCGAGCTTTCCGACGACGACGTCGAGGTGACCGAGGTCGCCTGGGTCCCCATCGAGGAGCTGGAGGAGCGCCTTGCCTACGCGGACGAGCGCCGGCTGGTGCTGCGCGCGCTCGAACTGCTGGACGTGCACGCGTCCACGGACGGCGACTCCGGGGACGCGACCGCGCCCGACGGGCAGCCGGCCAAGGCGGACGGGGGCTGAGCCGGCGTGACGAGGTGGAAGGCGGGCGCCGGCTTCCTCATGGCGGCGCTGCTGGCACTCGGCCCCCTGGGCGCGCCCGCGGTGGCCGCGGCCGACTCGGCCGACTCGGCCGGCACTGCCGCGCAGCCCGCCGACCGGGCGCAGAACCTGCGGCTCGACGTCGACGCGATGACGCCGCGGGTCGTCACGTCCGCGGCCAAGGAGCTCACCGTCACGGGCCGGATCACCAACGTCGGCGACCGGCGGGTGGACGAGGTCCAGGTACGGCTCCAACGCGGCGAGCCGGTCCGAAGCGACGCGCAGATGCGTGGCCTCGGCGCCGCCAAGACCGACTCGGCCAGCTCGCCGTTCGTGTCCGTGGCCGAATCGCTCGACCGCGGCGACACCGTGTCGTTCAAGGTCACGGCCGCGCTCCGCGGCGCCGACCAGTCGCTCGCGCTCGCCGAGACCGGCGTCTACCCGGTCCTGGTCAACGTCAACGGCCAGCCGGAGTACGGCGGCCAGGAGCGGCTCGCGGAGGCGACCCTGCCGCTGCCGGTGCTCTCGCTCGCGGGCGGTCCGGCGGTCAGGCGCAAGCCGTCCCCGCCCGCCGTGACGTTCATCTGGCCGGTCCTCGACACCCAGCCCCGCCGGCTGTCCACGACCGACGGCCAGGTCGTGCTCACCGACGACGACCTCGCCGCGTCGCTCTCGGTCGGCGGCCGGCTGTTCGGCCTGGTGAACTCCGTGACCACGGCCGCGGCGGCGAACAGCACGCTGCTGCGTTCGATGTGCTTCGCGCTCGACCCGGACCTGCTGCAGACCGTGGACGCGATGGCCAAGAGCGGGTACCTGGTGCGCACCGCGGGCGGGCAGCTGGTCGCCGGCAAGGGGACCGCGGCCGCCAAGGACTGGCTGAGCCGCCTTGGCGAGCTGGTCCGCGGCCAGTGCGTGATCTCCGTGCCCTTCTCCGACGCCGACCTCGTGGCGCTGTCCCGGTCCGGCGCGTTCGACCTTTCCCCGCTCTCGCTCGGCAGCTCGTCGGTCGTGTCCCAGCTGCTCGGCGTCCAGCCGGCGAAGGACCTGTACTGGCCCTCCGGCGGCACCTTCGACCAGCGCACGCTCGTCGACCTCGCCTCGCTCGGCCCGGCCACCGTGCTCGCCGACCCCGGACACCTGCGCGACCGCCGGGGCAAGGCGCCCTACCAGGTCAGCAGGCTGCAGGCACCCCATCCGGTGCGTGCGCTCCCGCTCGACCCCCTCCTGTCCCGCTCGCTCACGCCGTCCCGCAGTGGCGGCGCGCTCCAGGTCGGGATGGCGTCGCTCGCGTTCCGGACCCTGTTCGACCCGCGGACGAGCGAGCAGGTCATCGTCGCGCCGCCGCGGCGGTGGACCGCGTCCGAAAGCGAGCTCGGCACGTTCCTCGGCCTGGCCCGGGACCTGTTCGCCGGCGGCTACGCGACCCCGCAGTCGCTGATGCAGGTCACCTCCGGCGCGAACCGGGGCACCACGGTCGGCCTGTCGTACACGCCGCAGGACAGCGCGCACGAAGTTCCCCGGACGGTCACCACGAGCGTCTACCGGATCAACCACACCAAGCGCGACCTGCTCGAGGCGATGGACGACGACAACGCGAGCGACGTCGACCCGACCCAGCTGCTCGCCCCGATGCAGTACGGCCTGCTGCGCGGCGTGTCGACCGCGTGGCGCGGCCATCCGGACCGGGCCACCGCGTGGGTCGAGTACGTCGACCAGCAGGTCGCGGCGCTGTGCAGCAAGGTCGTGGTGCGCAACCCGAACCGCCCGCTCGCGCTCGCGTCGGGCGACAGCCCGATCCCGGTCAACGTCTACAACGGGCTGCCCGTGGCGATCGTCGTGCGGATCGAGCTGACCGCGAGCGCGGGGCTGCGCCCGGTCCGCTTCACCGACATCCGGATCCCGGCACAGAGCTCGCGTGGCGCGCCCATCACCGCCGAAGTGATCCGGGCCGGGCGGTTCACC
>NZ_DATBKY010000200.1:0-28354 GCF_036555685.1 Actinophytocola sp.
CCCCCCCCCCCCCCCCCCGCCCCCGCAGAACCAGCTGGACAATTCCTTGACGGCACCGCGGCCCGGTGCTCGACATCGATGAGTCCGGATCGTATAGTCCGCGTGGAATAAACGACGCGGACTCGTCGGGAAGGAGTAGTCGACATGGGGAGGTCGACGGCGCCGCTCACACCGCTGGCCATGGCCGTGCTCGAGCTGCTCCACGAGCGGAACATGCACCCGTACGAGATGACCCAGATCATGCGCGAACGGCGCGTCGACTACCGCGTCAAGCTGCGGCCCGGCTCGCTCTACCACACCGTGGAGCGGCTGGAGTCCCAGGGCATCATCGAGATCGTCGACACCCAGCGGCAGGGCCGGCGGCCCGAGCGGACGGTCTACGGGCTGACCGAGCAGGGGCGGGACGTGTTCGTCGAGCAGGCGCGCGCCATGCTCGGCACCCCGGCGCAGGAGTACCCGCAGTACCCCGTGGCGCTGTCGGCGGCCAGCGAGCTCGACCAGGACGACGCCGTCGAGCAGCTCAAGATGCGCGTGGTCACCCTGCGGGCACAGATCGCCGCAGATCAGGTGGTCATCGACCACGTGCTGACCAGGCAGCTGCCCACGATGTACTGGATCGACTACGCCTACGTGCACCATCAGCGACAGTCCGAACTGGACTGGACGGAGAAGCTGATCGAGGACCTCGAGTCCGGCCGGATCACCTGGCCCGACAGCAAGCCCGACGTGGTGCCCAACCTGTCCGTTGTGGACAACGGGGGGAGACCCGGTGACAAGGCAAGTTAACCCGTGGGCGGCGCTCGCCGCGCTGTGCATCGGGTTCTTCATGATTCTGCTGGACACGACGATCGTGTCCATCGCGATCCCGGCCATGGTCCGGGGCCTGCACACGGACCTCAACTCCGTGGTCTGGGTCATCAGCATCTACCTGCTGGTGTACGCGGTGCCGATGCTGTTCACCAGCCGGCTCGGCGACCGCTTCGGCCCGAAACGGGTCTTCCTCGCCGGCATGGTCGTGTTCACCGCTGCCTCGCTGTGGTGCGGGCTGTCCGGCACGGCCGAGATGCTCATCGCCGCCCGCGCCGTCCAGGGGCTCGGCGCGGCACTGATGACGCCGCAGACGCTGGCGTTCATCACCCACCTCTTTCCGCCCGCCAAGCGCGGCCCCGCGATGGGCATGTGGGGCGGCGTCGCGGGCCTCGCGACGATCACCGGCCCGCTGCTCGGCGGCGTGCTCGTCGACAGCCTCGGCTGGGAGTGGATCTTCTTCGTCAACGTGCCGGTCGGCGTGATCGGGATCGTGCTGACCGTGTGGCTGGTACCGGACTGGCAACCGAAGCGGCTGCACTCGTTCGACATCCCGGGCATCCTGCTGTCGGTCGCGGGGCTGAGCCTGCTGGTCTTCGGCATCCAGAACGGTCAGCGCTACGACTGGGGCGTGGTCTTCGGCGACATCAACATCTTCGAGATCATCGGCGCGGGCATCGTGCTGTTCGTCGCCTTCGTCGTCTGGCAGCGGTACAACCGCAACGAACCGCTCGTGCCGCTGCGGGTGTTCGACAACCGGAACTTCTCGACCGCGACGGTGACCGCGACGGCCATCGGCTTCGCCATGACGGGAATGTTCATCCCGCTGGTGGTCTACACGCAGAACGTGCTCGGCATGTCGCCGACCGAGGCCGGGTTGCTCACCGCGCCCATGTCGCTGCTGTCCGGGATCGTCGCCCCGTTCATCGGCCGCATGTCGGACCGCGCCAACGCCAAGTACCTGGTGATGATCGGGTTCCTGGCGCTGGCCGCGGGGCTCGGGCTGATCGTGCTCCAGGCCGGGCCGGACACCGACCCGTGGGCGCTGATCCCGGCCCTGCTCGTGTCCGGCATCGGTACCGGGTTCGTCTTCGCACCGATGAGCAACATCGCCATGCGCTCGGTCGAACCCGCGCTCGCCGGCACCGCGTCGGGCATCTTCAACACGTCCCGGCAGGTCGGCGGCGTGCTCGGCAGCGCGGCGATCGGCGTGTTGCTGCAGGCGCGGATCAGCGTCTCGATGGGCGCGGCGGCGGCGGACGCGGCGAAGGAGCTGCCGCCGCAGTACCGGTCGGCCTTCGTCGACAGCCTGTCCCACGCCGCGAACTCGGCCAACGAGCTCAGCGATCGCGTCGGCGCCGCCGTCCCGGCCAACCTGCCCCCGTCGGTCGCCGACCAGATCCAGCAGCTCGCCGGCCAGGCGGTCCACAACGGACTCACCGACGCCACCCGCGCGTCCATGCTGCTGCCGATCGTCGTGCTGCTGGTCGGTGCGATCGCCGCGATGCTCATGAAGCCCAACCCGGCGCCCGAGTGGCAGCACGCGCAGGAGGGCACCGCGCCGGCTCCGTCCGAACGGGTCTGACGCCGGTGACTCCGGCGCGCACCTGACGTAGCCTTCCCTCCATCGCCGGTCCCGCGATGGAGGGAACTCGGATGGCTGCGCAGCGTGTTCCGGTCCTGATCGTCGGTGGCAGCCTGGTCGGGCTGTCGATGTCGGTCCTGCTGGCGTCCCGCGGTCTCCCGCACCTGCTGGTGGAGCGGCACCGGGGCACCGCCATCCACCCGCGCGCCGCGGCGTTCCATCAGCGCACGATGGAGATCTTCCGCGGTGTCGGGCTGCAGGACACGGTGGAGGCCGCCGCGGCGCAGGAGTTCGTGCAGAACGGCGCGATCGTCGCGGTGGAGAGCCTGGCCGGCAGGGAGCTGAAGTACTTCTTCAGCTCGTTCAACGCCGGGGTCGAGCACCTGAGCCCGACGTCGCGCATCTTCCTCACCCAGGTCGGGCTCGAACCGGTGCTGCGCAGGCGGGCCGAGGAGCTGGGTGCCGAGCACCGCTTCGCCACCGAGCTGGCCGGCTTCGAGCAACACGACGACGGGGTGACCTGCGTCCTCCGCTCCCGCGACGGTGCCGAAGAGACGGTGGTGGCGCGGTACGTGGTGGCCGCCGACGGGGCGCACAGCGGCGTGCGGCAGCAGCTGGGCATCGACATGCTCGGGCCGGGCACCTTCGCCGACTGCGTCACGATCTACTTCCACGCGAACGTCAAGGACGTGCTCGGGGAGCGCAACCTCAGCGTGGTCTACGTCAACCATCCCGAGCTGCTCGGCTTCTTCCGGTTCTCGATCACCGCCGACTCCGGGTTCCTCGCGGTGTTCGCCACGACCCGCCCGGACGGCACGCTCGACCGCGAGGTGGGCCGCGACCTGAGCCCGCAACGGTGCGCCGGCCTGGTGCGCACCGCGCTCGGCGTGCCCGACCTGCCGGTGGAGATCGACAACGTGCAGCGCTGGCAAGCCGAGGCCGGCTACGCGGCGCGATACCGCGCCGGCAACGTCTTCCTGGCCGGCGACGCCGCGCACGTCATGCCGCCGACCGGCGGCTTCGGCGGCAACACCGGTGTCGCCGACGCGCACAACCTGGCGTGGAAGCTGGCGATGACGCTGGACGGGGTCGCCGGTCCCGGGCTGCTGGACAGCTACGAACCGGAGCGCGGCCCGATCGGCCGGCTGACCACCGAACAGGCCTACGTCCGCTACGTGCTGCGGGTCGACCCGTCCCTGGGTACCGACGACCTGCCGGCCCAGGCGGACGACCCGTCGATCGAGCTGGGCGCGCTGTACCGCTCGGCCGCCATCGCCCCCGACGGCACCGAACCCGCCCCACCGCTGGACGATCCGAACAGCCCCACCGGCCGGCCCGGTGCCCGCGCCCCCCACCTGCCGATCGAGCTCGACGGCCGCGAAGCCTCCACTGTGGACCTGACCGGTCCCGGGTTCACCCTGCTCGCCGCGCAGGACGGGGAGGCGTGGTGCCGAGCCGCGGACGAGGTCGCCACGGAACTGGGGGTGCCGCTGACGGCCCACCACGTCGGTCCCGCCGTCGACACCACCGGGCGGTTCGCCTCGACGTTCGGAATTTCCGCCGAGGGCGCTGTCGTGCTCCGTCCGGACGGGATCGTCGCCTGGCGCTCCGCCGAACCGGCCGAAGACCCCGGCGCTCGGCTGCGGGACGTCATGTCCCGGCTGCTGGCTCGCCGAACCGGTTTCTAGCGCTGCCGCGTCAGGCGCGCGGTCATCGACTGGTCGCCGTCGTCCCTCGTGTACGTCATGTTCAGCACGTCGCCGTCGAGGGTGAGGTCGACCGTGCCGGTGGGCGTGCACGACACCTCGCCCGGGTCGTCGGTGATCGTCTCGCGGAGCTTGGCCTTGTTCGGCTCGACCTCGAGGAGGGTGAGCTTGCCGCCGCAGTCGAGGCCGGGGTAGGCGACGGTGGCCACATCGGTGTCGACCGCGCCGCCGGTCAGCGTCAGGCGCACGTAGTAGGTCTTCTCCGAGGTGGGCTGGTCGGCCGGCTGCGGCGACTTCCACTCCCCGCGCATCGCCGACGGCAGCTGGTCGGCTTCGGAGCAGTGGTGCTCGGTCCAGGCGTCGGTCGGTAGGCGGTCCGGCTGCGGTCCCGCGGGTCCGGTCCGGTGGGTCGCATCCGGCCCGGGCGAGCCGACCGAGCCCCAGCCGCCGCCGTAGCCGTACCAGGGTTCGTCGGCGACCGGCCGGACCGCGTGCCAGGTCTCCCAGCGCGTGCCCTCCGTCGCGATGTCGATGCCGTAGCGGTGCACGCCGCTGTCGGGATAGGACGCGTGCGTGCCCCGCGCGGAGAACACCACCGGATGCCCGTCGGCCCAGTCCAGCTGGTCGTCGCGGACGTAGCAGCTGTTGCCGTGGCCCCACAGCGTCACGCCGACGGCCTGGCCGTCGTCGTCCGTGCGCACGGCGATCCGCTCCCAGTCGCCCTCGTGGTCGAACGCGTCGACCGCCGTGATCGGCGCCGGCGGCACGCCGACGGGGATCGACGGTGCGTCGTTGTACGGGTAGAAGAACCAGTAGACGTAGGCGCCGTCGTAGTACTGCCAGTAGACGGGCGCCGACGTCCCGGTCCCGTGGCGCTGCTCGTCGGGGCCCTTGAGGTAGAAGCCTTCGGCACCCAGCTCGGCCGAGCTGCGCGGGCGGGTGTTCTCGTTGCTCGCGTAGTTGCGCCCGCCGTGCGCGCAGCCGGGCGGGCCGCCCTTGCCCTGGTGCAGGTACTTGCCGGCGGCCAGCATCTCTTGGTCCACGTCGGCGGCGACCCGGTCGTCGCCGCAGCCGTTGTCGTGTGCCCAGCGCAGCTCGGCGGAGTCGACGAACTCGTCCGCCGCCATCGGGCCGTAGGAGTCCAGGTCCGCGAGCCACACCTGCGGCGCGAACCGCTCGGCCTCGCTCGCCCGGTCGGCCGGCGCCCCCGTCGGCTCCGCCGTGTCCGCCGTCTCCGCCGGCGATCCGGTCCGCGGGGCCGTCTGCGGGGGCCGGGTCGGCTGCGGATCCTCGCAGGCCGTCAGCGCGAGCACGCAGGCCACCGTCACCGCTCCAGCCACGTATGGCCGCATCGTGTTACCCCCAGGAGGACCCCAGACCATCTGCGGCAGCACCGTACCCAAGACCAGGGGAATCAGCCACCGTTGATGGTGAGCGGCGTGTTCGTCAACTGGAATGGACCGGGTCCGTCAGGCCAGCAAGCCGACCGCGACCAGGGCGATGGCGCAGGCGGCAGGGCGAGCACGAGGGTCGGTGAGACGCGCAGGAGCAGCGCTCCGACCGCCGCGCCCGCGAGCAGGCGAGGACGGAGCCGCGGCGCAGGGGCTTCGCGCCACTGCCGCCGCCGAGGATGCCGTCGGCGGCGAGGCCGGTGAGCGTCATATTCAGCACCGTCGTGGTCAGGTCGGGCACGGCGATGCGGCGCACGGTGGCGTTCTGGAGCCCCAGGCGCAGGTAGCTCACCGCGTCGATCAGCCCGGAGACGCCGGTCAGCACCAGCAGCAGGGTCACCAGGTGCGACGGCCGACGGGCAGGTCCATGGTGCCGTCAGCCGGCGTGGTTCAGCTCCGCGACCTCCTCCGGACCCAGCGCGATGCCCGCCGCGGCGAGGTTGTCCTCCAGGTGGGACACCGTGCCGGTGCCGGGAATCGGCAGGATCGCGGGGGAGCGGGCGAGCAGCCAGGCGAGCACGACCTGCCGCGGGCTCACACCGTGCCGCCGGGCGATCTCGCCGGCCACCGGGACGCCGTCGAGGTCCTGTATCGGCGCCCACGGCAGGAAGACGAGCTGCTCCTGCTCGCACAGGTCGACCAGCGACTCCGCCCGACGGTCAGTCAGGTTGAACCGGTTCTGGACGGACACGATCGGGGTGAGCCGCTGGGCCTGGCGCAGCTGCTGTTCGGTCACATTGGACACTCCGATGTGACGGATCTTGCCCTGCTCCTTCAGGCGCACGAGCGCGCCGATCGACTCGTCCAGCGGGACGTCCGGATCGGGGCGGTGGAACTGGTAGAGCGGGATCTGCTCGAGCTTGAGCCGCCGCAGGCTGCCCTCGCAGGCCTCGACCAGGTGCTCGGGCCTGCCGTTGGCCGGCCAGCGCCCCGGCCCGGTGCGCTCGAGGCCGCCCTTCGTCGCGATCACCAGGTCGTCCGGGTACGGGTACAGCGTCTCGCCGATCAGCTCCTCGCTCACGTGCGGGCCGTAGGAGTCCGCCGTGTCGATGAAGTCGACCCCGAGCTCGACCGCGCGCCGCAGCACGGCCTTCGCCTCGTCTGCGTCGGCGGGCGGTCCCCAGATGCCGGGCCCGGTGATCCGCATGGCGCCGAACCCGAGCCGGTTGACCGTGATGTCCCCGCCGACGTCGATCGTCCCGGCATCGCCCGCTCGCCCGGTTCGCTGTTCGGCCATGAGCCCTGCTCCTCACGTGTCCGGCCTGAGTCTTCCACCGGAGTGCGGGCAGCGACAGCCGGTGTGGCTCGGCGTCACTGCTCGACGGTGGCGGCGCCGTAGATGCCGCGCGCCATCGTGGACGTCGCGGCGCCGGCGAGCGTGGTGAACACCGTGCGGTGCGTGGCCTGGATGTCCTCATCGGACGGTGCCGCCCGAACGGCCAGCTCGGCGAGCCGGGCGGCGATCCGGGGCTCGTCGTCGGCCAGGGCGCGGGAGGCTCGCTCGGCCAGCGCGTGCGCGCCGCCGCACAGCTCGGCGATCACCGCCGCCTCGCGGCTCGCCGGCGCGGGCTTCAGCGACGCCGGGTCGCCGTCCCACCAGCCGCCGTAGAGCCGCCAGATGTTGCGCACGATGAACTCCGGCTCGTCGTACGCCGGCCGCAGGTACGGCTTGCCCGCCAGGTGCGGCGGCACGGTGACGGTCTGGATGACCTCGTCCAGCCGCGCGCCACGGTTCATCAGCGCCAGCGTCTGCTCGAGCAGCGACTCCAGGTACGAAGCCGTGTCGGTGAGCGCCTCGCGGACGCGCTCGGCACCGACGACCGGCGGGCCGTGGCTGGGCAGCAGGTACGACGCGCCGACCCCGGCCATCGCGCGCAGGGCGGCCGCCCACTCGGCCGGATACCGCTGCGCCTTCTGCGGGTTGCCGCAGTTGGGTGCGTTCCAGATGAACAGATCACCCGGCAGCACCATGTCGAGCTCGGGCACATGGGCCCAGAGGTGGTCGTCGGTCTCGCCGCGGGCGTGGCGCAACGCGAACGTCAGCCCGCCGAGCTCCACTGTGTACCGATCGCGGAACGTCCGATCGGGATAGCGGTACTCGCGCGGCCAGCGCAGCTGCGGAATGCCGAACTGGCGCTGGTTGACCAGCTCGTTGTATCCGCTCGTCAGCTTGTACCGGTCGAACCGCCGGGGCACGTCCTCGTGTGCGATCACGACCGGCCGCGGCCGCGGCTCCGCGTCGAACGGCGCCATGCCGCCGACATGGTCGACATGACCGTGCGAGTAGATCGCGTAGCGCACCGGGTCGGCGCTCCACGCGCGTACCGCGTGGTGCATCGCCTGCGCGGCGAACCCGACGCCGGTGTCGAACAACAGCAGGCCGTCCCCGGTGCGGAACACGGTGACATTGGAGAAGCCCGGCACCACCGCGACCCCGTCGGTGATCTCGTGCGCGGTACCCCAGATGGACCCGTCGGTGAGCAGCCCGTCCATGCCGAGCTCGCCGCGCCACATCCGGTCCGCATACGCCAGCAGCATGGGCCACACTCTGCCACGCCACGGCCGGCACCCGGGGGCACCGGCGACCCGGGCCGTCAGGCCGGGTGGTGGACTCCCGGTAGCCGCTGGAAGAACTCGCGGATGTCGGCGGCGAGCAGGGCGGGCTCGTCGAGCGCGGGGAAATGCCCGCCGCGCGGCATCCTGTTGCACCGCCGCAGGTCCGCGTACGCACGCCGCAACCGTGCCGCGGGCACCGGCTCCTCGAAGAGCGCCACGGCGGCGGGCGTGGTGATCCGCTCGCCGGCCGACAGCGGTTTGCTGTCCACTCCGGACGGAACGTCGGGCCGGCCGGCCCACGCCTCGGGACGGCCCGCGCTGCCCAGGGCCCAGTCGCGGTAGACGGCGAACGAGGTGCCGATGGTGCCGGTGATCCAGTAGATCATGATCGTGGTGAGCAGGTCGTCCATGTGGGCCGGCGCCTCGAGGTCGCCGTCGCTCCAGTCGTGCCACTTGTCGGCGATCCACGCGGCGAGTCCGGCGGGGGAGTCGTTGAGCGCGGTGGCGATGGTGTCCGGGCGCGTGCGCTGGATGTGGGCGTAGCCCCCGCCCGCCTCCTGCGCCGCCCGTCGCCGGGCCAGGAACGTGCGCTCCGCCCCGGTCGGCGTGCCGGCCCCCGCGGCCGGCTCGGCGGGCTCGGCGGGCATGGTGACGTGGATGCCGGCGACGGCGTCCGGAAACTCGAGTGCGAGACGGTTGGTGACCATCGCCCCGATGTCGCCGCCGTGAGCGCCGTAGCGCGGGTGGCCGAGGACGTAGGTCATGAGCCGGTGCCAGACGGCGGGTATTTGTGCTGCGTCCGGGACCGGCTGGGAGAAGCCGAACCCGGGCAGGGACGGGATCACCAGGTCGAAGCCGGGCAGGTGGTCGACCAGCGGCAGGAACTCCCAGCAGGTGCTCGGCCAGCCATGGGTGAGCAGCAGCGGGAACGGCGCCGGGCCCCGGCCACGGACGTGGAGGAAGTGCACGACCTGCCCGTCGACCTCGGCGAGGTACTGCGGATGGCGGTTGAGCCACGCCTGGCGGGCAGGCCAGTCGAACCCGTCGCGCCACCGTTCGAGCAGCGCGCGCAGGTACGTCTGGGCCACGCCGGCCGCCCAGCCGGGCCGCGCCGAGCGGGGCAGCCAGCGGGTAGCCGCGAGGCGCTCGGCGAGGTCGGCGAGCACGCCGGAGGGTACGTCCACGTGGAAGGCAACGGGATCGGCCATCGTCTGTGGCCTACCCCGGCGCGGACCGGGTATGCCGTTCTCGATCGCGCATCCGACCCCAGGGAGGTGGTCCAGGTGACCGACGCATACCCGGAGCAGTACCCGCTCAGTGCCGACCAGGAGGAGGGGGCGAACCCGGAGAAGTTCGCCCAGGAAGCCGGGCTGGACCCCACTCCTCAGGAGGTGGCGGAGTACCAGGAGATGGTGGGCGACGCGCCCGCGGAGCCGGCGGCGGAAGACCGGTAGCGGCCCGCGGGGTCACGGGTGAGTAGGTGGCGGATCCATGGGTACGGCCCCTCGAACCGTTCCACCACGAGGGAGGATCCAGTGGCCCCGAAGAAGCCAGGAAGACTGGTCAAGGCAGCACTCGAGAAGGCGGCGGAGAAGGTCACCGAGCTGGTGAACCCACCGATCCCCGGCGCCCCGAACAGCGAGCCGCCGCAGCTCGAGGAGCCCGTCGAGCCGCGGGGGCCGTTGACGCCCAAGCCGGACCAGACCGGACCGGAGACGGTGTCGCCGACGGGGGCGCCGACCGGTGCCCCGAAGCTGGCCAAGGGCCAGCAGGGCGAGCACCTCACCACGTCCGCCGGCGCGCGGCTGTACGACACCGACCACTCGCTGAAGGCGGGCGAGCGCGGACCGACGCTGCTGCAGGATCACCACCTGCGCGAGAAGGTCATGCACTTCGACCACGAGCGCATCCCGGAGCGGGTCGTGCACGCGCGCGGGAGCGGGGCGCACGGCGTGTTCGTCGGCTACGGCACGGCCGCGAACGTGTGCAAGGCCGCGTTCCTGGACGACGGCGTCGAGACACCCGTGTTCGTGCGGTTCTCCACGGTCCTCGGCTCCCGCGGGTCGGCCGACACCGTCCGCGACACCCGCGGGTTCGCGACGAAGTTCTACACCCGGGAAGGCAACTTCGACCTCGTCGGCAACAACATCCCGGTCTTCTTCATCCAGGACGGGATCAAGTTCCCCGACATCATCCACGCCGGCAAACCGCATCCGGACCGGGAGATCCCGCAGGCGCAGAGCGCGCACGACACGTTCTGGGACTTCGTCTCGACCCACACCGAGGCCACCCACCACGTCATGTGGAACATGTCCGACCGCGCGATTCCCCGGTCCTACCGGACGATGGAGGGCTTCGGGGTGCACACGTTCCGCCTCGTGAACGAGGCGGGGGAGACCGCGCTCGCGAAGTTCCACTGGAAGCCGAAGCTGGGCGTGCACTCCCTGGTGTGGGAGGAGGCGCAGATGATCAGCGGCGCCGACCCGGACTTCCACCGCCGCGACCTCGCCGACGCCATCGAGTCCGGCGCCTACCCGCAGTGGGAGCTCGCCGTCCAGGTCTTCCCCGACACGCCGCGGCAGACGTTCGAGGGCATCGACCTGCTGGACCCGACGAAGATCGTGCCGGAGGAGCTCGCCCCGGTGCAGCCGGTCGGGATGCTCACGCTCAACCGCAACCCGATGAACTTCTTCGCCGAGACCGAGCAGGTCGCGTTCCACCTCGGGAACCTCGTGCCGGGCATCGACGTCACGGACGACCCGCTGTTCCAGGCGCGGCTGTTCTCCTACCTCGACACGCAGCTGACCCGGCTCGCCGGGCCGAACTTCAACCAGATCCCCGTCAACCGCCCGCACGCGCCGGTCAACGACATGTTCCGCGACGGCTTCCACCAGCACGCGGTGCACGCCGGCGTCGCCCCGTACAAGCCCAACACCCTCGACGCCGGCAACCCGTTCGAGGCGCGGGCCGAGGACCGGCCGCTCGTCGAGGTGGCCCAGCCGCTGCCGAAGGCGGTGAAGGTCCGGCAGGCGCCCACGTCCTTCGCCGACCACTTCACGCAGCCGAGGCTGTTCTGGCAGAGCCTGTCGCCGGTGGAGAAGGAGCACGTCGTGCGCGCGTTCACCTTCGAGCTCGGCAAATGCTACGAGCAGGCCGTCAAGGAACGCGAGCTGCTGGTGCTGGCCAACGTCGACTCCGTGCTGTGCGCGCAGGTCGCCCAGGGGCTCGGTCTGCCGGCGCCGACCGCCACCGGACGGCCGAAGAAGGTCATGCCGAGCCCGGCGCTCTCGCAGGTCGGCAGGACGTGGCCGACCGACGGCCGCATGATCGGCATCGTCGTCGACCCCGGCGACCTCGACGGCGTGCGGACGGTTCGCGAGGCGATCCTGGCCGACGACATGGTGCCGCTGCTGATCGCGCCGACCGGCGGTCCCCTCGACGGCGACAGCGGCCTGGTCGCCCAGCGCACGTTCCTCACCGCCCGGTCGGTCGAGTTCGACGCCCTGCTGCTCGCCGGCAGCCCGCCACCCGGCGCGGACGCGGTGCCCTCCCGTGACGCCAAGGCAGGCGCGGCGGACGGTGCCGTCGACCCGCGCGTCGTGCTCATGGTGCAGGAGTGCTTCCGCCACGCGAAGGCCGTCGGCGCGTGGCGGGGCGGGCGCGCCGCGCTCGAGGCCGCCGGCTGCGGCACCGGGCCCGGGATCGTGCTCGACGACGACCCGTCGAGCGTGCTCAAGAAGATGACCGAGCTGCTCGGCGCCCACCGCGTGTGGGAGCGCTTCCCGGCGAAGGTCTCGTGAAGGGCCGGTCGTGACCGAATCCCTCACCGTGGAGGAGCTCGCCTACCTCCGCTCGATGTTCGACCTCGCCCGCGCCGGCGACACGGGCCGGCTGGTCGAGGCGATCGACGCGGGGATCCCGGTGAACCTCACCAACGATGCCGGCAACTCCCTGCTCATCCTCGCGGCGTACCACGACCACGCGGACCTGGTGGGTGCCCTGCTCGACCGGGGTGCCGACACGGCGCGGGTCAACGACCAGGGGCAGACGGCGCTCGGGGCGGCGGTCTTCCGCCGCTGCGAGCGCAGCGTCACGCAGTTGCTCGCCGCGGGCGCGGACCCGGCCCTCGGCCCCCGCTCGGCGCTCGACATCGCGCGCTTCTTCGACCTGCCGGAGATGCTGGCTCTGCTGGGGCGGGAAGGCTGACCTCGGCTCAGTCCGGGGGCTCGGTGGTCTCGCCTTGTTCCGGGCCCTCCTCTCCCTCTTCGATCCGTAGGTCTTCGGCCCGTACGTCGGGTTCCTCGCCCGCCGGCACGCCGTCCCTACGGGAGTGTGGGTTCGGCTCGGACGGTGTCGTCGTCATGCGAGTGCGGTACCCGCGGGCGTCTCCGGGAAACGCCGGCCCGCCTCGCGTAGCTCGGCCCACGCCGCGTCCCGCAGGGCCGGTTCGCGGAACACGTCGACGGCGGTGCCGGCGAGCGCGCCGGCGGCGGCCAGCATCGTGGCGCGGCCGCGGTCGCTCGCCGCCGCGGTGGCGAACTGCGGCGTGTGGTCGGACTCGTCCGGCCCGACGATCGCGACGAACGGGTGGATCGCGGGCACCACCGTGCTGACGTTGCCGATGTCGGACGAGCCGAGGAACACGCCGGGTGCCGGCTCGGTCAGGACGATGCCGTCCTCGGCGAGGTGCGCGGCGAACCGGTCGGCGAGGACGGAACTGTTCCGGAAGTGGTGGTAGGGCTCGCGCTCCCGGGCGATCGTCGTGGTCGTCCCGGTCGCGGCCGCGACGGCGTGGGCCATCGCCGACACGGTCGCCGCGAGCTCGTCGAGTGCGGCGGTGGTGAGCGCGCGCAGCCCGAACCTGGCCTGCGCCCGGTCGGGCACGATGTTGGTGGCCTCGCCGCCGTGCGTGATGATCCCCTGGATGTGCGAGCCGGCGGGCAGCCGCGGCCGGACGGCGGCGATCGTGGTGAACAGCTGGATCAGGCCGGCGAGGGCGTCGATGCCCTCGGTCGGGTTGCCGGTGGGGTGGGCGGCGCGGCCGTGGACGGTGACGGTGAGCTCGACCTGCGCGGTCAGCGGAGCCCACGCCCAGTCGTGCGCGCCGGGGTGGAACATCAGCGCCGCGTCCACCTCGTCGAACACCCCGTGGTTCACCTCGGTGATCTTTCCGCCGCCGCCCTCTTCGGCCGGGGTGCCGACCACCAGCAGCGTGCCGCCGGGATCCGGCAGCGCGTCCCGGACGGCGAGCGCGGCGCCGAGACCGGCCGCGGCGATCAGGTTGTGGCCGCAGGCGTGCCCGAGCCCGGGCAGTGCGTCGTACTCGAGCAGCAGCGCGACGGTGGGCCCGGGACCGCTGCCGTGCCGTGCGGTGAACGCGGTGGGCAGCCCGGCGACGCCGCGCTCGATGTCGAACTCCGCGAGCTCCGCGCAGAGCCGCTCCACCGCCCGATGTTCGTCGAACGCGGTCTCCGGGTCGCGGTGCAACGCCAGGGCGAGGTCCCAGAGACGGGTCGCGTGCGCCTGGACGTGTGCCCGGACGTCCGCTTCCGCGACGCTCATCGAGCGACCACACGCACCGACCGCACGTCCGCGTCGACCGGATCCGGGAGCATCATCCCGGCGGCGATGCCCGTGCGCAGGTAGTCGAGCACGGCTTCGGTGATGACCTCGCCGGGCAGCACCGCGGGTGCGCCGGGCGGGTACGGCGTGATCATCTCCGCGCTGATCCGGCCCACCGCGTCGGTCACCGCGAGCTGCTCGGTCCCGGCGAAGAACGCGTCCCGCGGCGACATCTCGGTACGCAGCTCCAGCTCGGACGGGCTCGGCAGGTCCACGGGACGCGGGGCGGGCAAGCCGGATTCCCGGAGTCCGGCGACGGCACGCAGGAGCGTCGCCGTCGTGGCCTCGTCGTCCGCGATCGTCAGCTGCGCGACGATCCGGCGGTGGTCGGACAGGCCGACCGCCACGCGTTCGTGGTCGCGCAGCCAGTCCGTGGCCTGGTACCCGCTGATGCCCAGGCCGGACACATCGATCACGATCTTGAGCGGGTCGTAGGCACAGGCGGCGCCGGGGCCGGTGAACTCCTCGCCCATGACCCGGACACCGTCCAGCTCGGCGAGCGCGGCACGGGTCTCGTGGCAGAGGGCGAGCGCCTGGCCGAGCAGGGTCGCCCCGTGCTCGACCATCTGCCGGCGCCAGCCGTCGAGCGTCGCGTACACCAGGGAGGTCGGGCTCGTCGTGCCCAGCAGGTCCTCGCGCGCCTTCAACACCGCGGGATCCACCCGCTCGCCCCGCAGGTGGAACACCGAGCTCTGCTCGACCGCCGAGCCGGACTTGTGCACGCTCGTCACGCAGACGTCGGCGCCGGCGTCCATCGCCCACGGCGGCAGGTCGGGATGGAACGGCAGGTGGGCGCCCCACGCCTCGTCCACGATCAGGGGCCTGCCGTACTCGTGGCAGACCTCGGCGACCGCCGCGATGTCCCCGCAGGCGCCGTAGTCGGTCGGGGTCACCAGCAGCATGCCCTTCGCGTCCGGCTCCTCCTCGAAGCACTTGCGGACGTCGTCCGCCGCGGGCGGGTGCGACAGGTGCAGCTCGGCGTCCCAGCGTGGTGGCACCCACACCGGCGCGACGCCCGACAGGATCAGGCCGGAGATCACGGACTTGTGCGACTGGCGGGCGACGAGCAGCTTCTCGTGTGGACCGGCGACGGCGAGCATCGCGCTCTTCACGGACAACGAGCTGCCACAGGTGGAGAAGAAGGCGTGGTCGGCGTTGACGGCGTCGGCCATCAGCTCCTGCGCTTCCTTCAGCACGCCCTGCGACGCCAGCCGGTCGTCGAGCCCGTTCAACGCGATGACGTCCGAGGTGAACACCGCTTCGCCGAGGACGTCGAGGACCCGCTGGTCCACTCCCCGTCCCTGGCGGTGACCCGGCGGGTTGAACGGAGTGAACCCCTGCTCGTGGTACGCGCGCACAGCCTCCAGCACCGGTGCGCGGCTGTGGTCCAGGTCGTGCGCCATCGGCATCCCCTCCGCCGGCCCGGCTACCCGGGCAGGGCGCGGCCAAACGACGGCACCGGCGAACCACGTCGGTGAGCGGTCAGGCGAGTGCGTCGAGGCGGGCGTCCAGGCGCGGGTAGACGCGGCGGGCGTTGGCCTCGTAGACCTTGTGCCGGTCGAGGGGACCGAGCGGCAGGGCGTCGATGTAGCGGCGGGTGTCGTCGAAGTAGTGGCCGGTCTGCGGGTCGATGCCGCGGACGGCGCCGATCATCTCCGAGCCGAACAGGATGTGGTCGACGTCGATCACGTCGAACAGCAGGTTGATGCCGGGCTGGTGGTAGACGCAGGTGTCGAAGAAGACGTTGGGCAGGACCCATTCCGACAGCGGCGGCCGGCCGAGCATGTCGGTCAGCCCGCGGAAGCGGCCCCAGTGGTACGGCACCGCGCCACCACCGTGCGGGATGACGAACCGCAGCCCGGGAAAGTCCGTGAACAGGTTCCCCTGCAGCAGCTGCATGAACGCGGTGGTGTCCGCGTTGAGGTAGTGCGATCCGGTGGCGTGGAAGTTCGGGTTGGTGACCGCGGAGACGTGCACCATCGCGGGGACGTCGAGCTCGATCATGGCCTCGTAGAGCGGATACCAGTACCGGTCGGTCAGCGGCGGGGAGGTCCAGTGCCCGCCGCTGGGGTCGGGGTTGAGGTTGCAGCCGACGAACCCGAGTTGCTCCACGCACCGCCGCAGCTCGCCGACGGAGTGCACGATCGGGACGCCGGGGGACTGAGGCAGCTGGCAGACGCCGGCGAAGTGGTGCGGGTAGAGGGAGACGACGCGGGCGATCAGGTCGTTGCACACGCGCGCCCAGGCGGCGCTGGCCGTCTCGTCGCCGAAGTGGTGGCCCATGGCGGACGCGCGCGGGGAGAAGATCGTGAGGTCGACACCGCGTGCCCGCATGAGCCGCAGCTGACCGTCCTCGAGGGACGCGCGGATCTCGTCGTCCGAGATCGCCGGGTAGCGCGGTGGTTGCCGTCCCGCCTGGTACGCGGTCTGCTGGGCTTCCCGCCAGGTGCTGTGGGCGGCCGGGGCGGTCGTGAAGTGGCCGTGGCAGTCGATGATCACGTCGGCGCCTTGGTCGACGATCGGGGTGCCGTGGGTGTGGAACGTCTCGGTGGTGCGCAGCTGGATCGGCCCGACGTGGGCGATGTCCCTGCGCACGTCCGGTCGTGGGTGAGGAGCGGGTCCGGGCTCATTCGGTCGCCTTTCCACTGCGGGGCCACACGCGGCCGTCGGACAGCTTGCGGGCCGGGCGCACGGCCGTGCTGCGGGCCACGCGTCGCCGGGCCCGCGGGGCCGAGGTCGACGGCGACGTCGAACGTGCCGGCCGGGTGTTCGACGTGGACGTCGCGGTCGACCGGGGTGCCGGGATGCGCGACGGTGTCCGGGGTCCGCACGGCCACCGCGACGGAAATGGCGCCGAGGACACCGATCGCGCGTGGACTCGATGCGGGATGAACGTCCGTGTGGTGAGCGTACCGCCGCGGCGCGGTGGGGACACGATGGTGACCTTCGGGACATGGACATGCTGGGCTACGCCGACCTGAACGCCAGGCTGCACGTCCGCCGCATCGCCCGCCACCAGACCGCGACGCGGCTCATCGAGCATCTGCACGACAGATGGTCCGCCCGCGACCCCGAGCGGGCCGAACGCGCCTTAGGCACCCACCTGGACCGCGTGCTGAAGATGCTGACCACCGTCGCCTCCCCCAAGGGCGACCCGCCGGAAGATGCATGATTCACCCGATGCCGCCGGTGGGGTGAGTTCCTAGCGTCGTGCCTGTCCACGACCCGGAGGCACGCCATGTCCCACCAGCACATCGAAACGCTCGTCATCGGCGCCGGGCAGGCCGGCCTGTCGACGGGCTACCACCTGCGCCGGCTCGACCGGCCGTTCCTGATCGTCGACGGCAACGAGCGCGTCGGCGACAACTGGCGCCAGCAGTGGGACACGCTGCGGCTGTACACGCCGGCGAAGTACGACGGCCTGCCGGGCCTGCCGTTCCCGGGGGATCGGTGGGCCTTCCCGCAGAAGGACGCGGTGGCCGACTACCTGGAGAGCTACGCCCTGCACTGGGACCTGCCGGTGCGCATGAGCACCCGCATCGACGCGCTCGAGGCCCGCACGGAGGGCGGCTACGCCGCGTCGCTCGGGGCGGACACGATCACGTGCGACAACGTGGTGGTCGCGACCGGCACGTTCGGCCGCACCCCCTACGTGCCCGCCTTCGCCGCGGAGCTCGACCCCTCGGTGCGGCAGCTGCACTCCAGCCAGTACCGCCGGCCGGGCCAGCTGCGCCCGGGCCGGGTGCTGGTCGTCGGGGCCTCGCACTCGGGCACCGACGTCGCCTACGAGGTCGCCCGCAGGCACGAGACCGTCCTCTGCGGACGCGACTGCGGGCAGCTTCCGTTCCGGTTCGAGCACCGCGGTGCCCGGATCATCATGCCGGCACTGTTGTTCCTCGCCCGGCACCTGCTCACCCGGCGCAATCCGATCGGCCGCAGGGCGATGGGGGAGATCCGCTTCCATGGCGGCCCGATGATCCGGGTCAAGCGGGCGGACCTCGCCGACCGCGGCGTCGAGCGGGTGCTGTCGCGGGTGACCGGGGTGTCCGGCGGGCAGGCGATGCTCGACGACGGTCACGTGGTCGAGGCGGCCAACGTGGTGTGGTGCACCGGTTTCCGGCAGGTCTTCGACTGGATCAAGCTGCCGATCCTGGGGGCGGACGGCTGGCCGGCGGAGTACCGCGGCGTCGTCGACGCGGCGCCCGGCCTGTACTTCTGCGGCCTGGCGTTCCAGTACGCGTTCAGCTCGATGGTGCTGCCGGGGATCGGCCGCGACGCGGCGTACGTCGCCCGCCACGTCGCCGCGCGCTCCCGGGCCCGCGTGCTCGCGTGAGGTCCGGGCCCGGCCGTCGCGGGCTATCATCCGGCCGAGGCGATGACGCGATGGGCGTGGTGGAGGATCTGCGTTGGGCACGCGAGGCCTTCGAGCGGCGTGAGTGGCTCGCGGCGTACACCGGGCTGTCCGAACGCGACGGTTCCGCGCTGACGCCGGAGGACTTCACCCGGCTCGCCACGGCGGCGTTCCTGGTCGGGCGCGGCAACGACGCCATCCAGGCCCTGCAGCGCGCGTACCAGGTGAGCATCGACGCCGGGGACACGCTCGCCGCGGTCCGATGTGGATTCTGGCTGGCCTTCCTGCTGATGGAAGCCGGCGAGCCCGCGGTCGGCGGTGGCTGGGTGGCCCGCTGCCGGCGGCTGCTGGACGAGCTCGGCGAGGACGTCGTCGAGCGCGGGCACGTGCTGGTCATGGTGATGATGGGGCACATCTTCGCCGGGGAGTACGACCGCGCGGAGGCGCTGGCCGTCGAGATCGGTGACTACGGCAGGCGGTTCGCCGACCCCGCCCTGGCCGCGCAGAGCCTCAACGCCCGGGGCCGGATGCTGCTCTACCAGGGCCGGGTGCCCGAAGGGCTCGCACTGCTGGACGAGGCGATGGTCGCGATCACGACCGGCGAGCTGTCGCCGGTCTTCGCCGGCATGATCTATTGCTCGCTTGTCGAGGCCTGCCAGGAGGTTTCCGACTACGGCCGGGTCGTGGAATGGACCGCCGCGCTGACCGCGTTCGTCGACGCGCAGCCGGACCTGGTGGCGTTCACCGGACAGTCCGCCGTCCACCGTGGCCAGATCATGCGGGTGCGCGGCGCGTACACCGAGGCGGTGGAGGAGTTCGAACGCGCGGCGCGGCGGTACGTCGCGACCGAGACGCCGGCGGCCGCGGGCCTGGCCTGGGCCGAGTGCGGAGACGTGCATCGCATCCGCGGGGACTACGCCGCCGCCGCGCGCGCCTACCGCGAGGCGGGGGAGTTCGGCTACGAGCCGCAGCCGGGTCTCGCCCAGCTGTGGCTCGCCCGCGGCCGGGCCGACGCCGCCGTCGCCGCGATCCGCCGGCTGCTCGCCGAGCCGCGCGATCCGGTGAGCCGCACCCGGCTGCTCCCCGGCGCGGTCGAGGTACTGCTGGCGGCCGGTGCGATCGAGGACGCGGCGGCACTCGGCGAGGAGCTCACCCGAGCGGCGGCGACCTTCGGCATCGCGGCGATCCGCGCGTTCGCGTGTTTCGCGCAGGGCAGCGTCCTCCTGGCTCGTGGAGAGGCGTCGGCCGCGATCGCCGAGCTGCGCCGCTCGATGCACCTGTGGCAGGAGCTCGGCGCCCCGTACGAGGTCGCCCACTGCCGGCTCCTGCTCGGCAAGGCCATGCTCGCCCTCGATGACGCCGAGTCGGCGGCCGCGGAGCTCGCCACCGCGTGTCGCGCGTTCCACGATCTCGGCGCGTTGCCCGCCGAGCACGCGGCGAGCGTCCTCATGGGCCCGTCGGCACCGGGCGGCCTGACCCGCCGCGAGCTCGACGTCCTCCGGCTGGTGGCGAACGGCGCCAGCACTCCGCAGATCGCGAAAAGCCTCGTGCTGAGCCAGAAGACCGTGGAACGCCACCTGGCGAACATCTTCACCAAGCTCGGCGTCTCGTCGCGAACGGCCGCCGCCAGGTTCGCCTTCGACCACGACCTGATCTGACCACCTGACGACCGTGCCCCGGCCACCACTGCCGATCCGGGAATCCAATGTGGACACCGACTCTCCGCCGTGCCGGCGTCCCGGGAGCGGCTGTGGTCGGACACGCGGCGTGGGGCCGGCCACCCGCGACCATCACCTACGACGGGGGACCGCGCGGGCCTCGTCCGGCACGAGCGGGAGATCGCCGCGCACGACGACGGACCGGTGCGCTGGGAGGTCCACCGGGACTTCCACCGGGACTTCCACCGGGCAATCCGTGCACCTGATGGGAAACCGGCGTATCCGGGCATGGGAATCATTGCTGGGTGGGCGAAGGGTTCGGCGTTATGCTGAGCTTTCGCAGGGGTGGAGAAGCGATGAGCACGCTGATTCGCGTCGACGAGGTGCCCGCGGCCGAGCGGCTCGACTTCGTCACGGACATGACGGCAGCCACGTGGGTTCCCATGGAATGCCGCGCCCTGTACAAGACCGACTACCAAGGGGAGTTCCGCGCCAGCGGCCTCGGCGCGATGCAGGTGGTCGTCATGGACATCATGCCCATCACCGTGCGGCGCACGCCGGACCTGATCTCCCAGGTGGACCCGGACCTGCTGAAGATGGTCCTGGTGCGCGGCGGCAACTCCTGCGTGGTCGACCAGGGTGACCGGCAGGCCCACCTCGAGGCGGGCGAGTTCGCCGTCTACGACACGCGGCGCCCGTACGAGGTCGTCTGCGGGGTCGACGGCGAGCAGCCGACCCAGATGATGACCTTCATGTTCCCGCCGTCGATGATGCCGCTGCCGCGCAGCCGGCTCAGCGAGCTGGCCGCCCTGCGCTTCCCGGCCACCGCCGGTCTGGGTGACCTGACCTCGCAGTTCCTCCTCCAGCTGGCCCGCAACGTCGACCTCTACAGCCCGGCCGAGGCCGCGCGGCTGTCGGCCGCCGCTCTCGAGGTGCTGGCAACGCGGCTGGCGCGGGCGCTGGACGTCGAGGGCTGGGGCACGCCGGAGTCCCGCCGGCACGCCCTGCTCACCACCGTGCAGGCGTTCATCCACCAGCACCTCGGCGACCCCGCGCTGACACCGGCCGCGGTCGCCGCCGCCCACCACATCTCGCTGCGGTCGCTGCACCAGCTCTTCCACGACGAGGGCCTGACGGTCGCCGGCTGGATCCGCCGGCGACGCCTCGAGGGCTGCCGCCGCGACCTCGCCGATCCGGCGCTCGCGTCCCGCCCGGTCGCGGCCATCGCGAGCAGGTGGGGCTTCACGAGCGCGGCCGACTTCAGCCGCGTCTTCCGGGCCGTGCACGGGTTGCCGCCCTCGGAGTACCGCAGGTTTGCACGCGATGTGAACGTCTCTGCGCGGTAGCCCAACGACAGCTCCGCGCCCCTCCGCCGATCCTGTGCCTCAGGCAAACGGCAACACAGAGGGGCACCGAGATGAACAGCTACCCGTTCGCGGACCGAGCCGCCGAGGACGAACGTCTTGTCGCGCAGGGCGCACTCTTCGATCCGCTCACCGTCCGGCTGCTGACGCGGGCCGGCCTGGCACCGGGCATGCGCGTGCTCGACCTGGGCAGCGGCGCGGGCAACGTCGCGCGGCTGGCTGCCGAGCTGGTCGGGCCGGACGGCGCCGTCGTCGGCATCGAGCAGGACCCGGCCGCGGTCGAGCTCGCCCGGCGGCGCACCGGCGCGACCAACATCGAGTTCCGCGTGGGCGACGCGCAGACACTGGAGGGGGTCGAAGGCGACTTCGACGCCGTGATCGGGCGGCTGTTCCTCATGTACCTGCCGGATCCCGTGGCCGCGCTCAGCCGCGCCGCCACCCGGGTCCGGCCCGGCGGCCTTATCTGCATCCACGAGACCGACCTGGACTACGTGCCGGCCTTCCCGTACACGCCGCTGTGGAGCGAGGCGCACGGGTGGTTCCTGGAGGCACTGGAGAAGGCGGGGATCGAGCGGCGCATGGGTCCCTCGTTGTTCGCCGCGTTCCGCGCCGCCGGGCTGCCGGCGCCGCGCCTGCTGGTCGAGACGTTCGCCGAAGGCGGGCCGGAGGCGCCCGCGTGGGGCTGGGCCAACGTGATCGCCGCCGCGGTGCCCCTAATGGAACGGACCGGGGTGGCGATGTACGCCGAGGTGGATCCGCCCACGCTGGCCGACCGCCTGCTGGCGGAGACCCTCGCCTGCGACGGCTGTGTCATCGGCCCGCCGATGACCGGGGCTTGGGTCACCGTGCCCGAGGAGTGATGACCCGATGCGCGATCCGGTCGATGTCCAGGCTGTGCGCCGGCACTTCGCGTTCCCGACGCTCGGCCGGATCGCCACCAACAACGCGGCGAGCACCCAGCCGCCGCGCGAGCTGGTGGCGCTGTACCAGTCGCTCGCGCCGGGGTACGAGAACGTCCACCGCGGGCAGTCCAGCGCCTCGCAGGAGATGACCGCCCTGTTCGAGGAGTCCTACGACACGATCGCCCGCTTCGTCGGCGCGTCCGGCCGGGACGGCATCGCGCTGTACCGCAACACGACCGAGGCGATCAACGCGGTGATGTACTCGCTGCTCACCGAGTTCCGCGAGGGCGACAACGTCGTGACGACGACGATGGAGCACAACTCCAACTACGTCCCGTGGTACGCGATGTGCCGGGAGATACTGCCCCGGCTGGGGCGGCGGGTGGACTACCGCCTGGCGCGGTTCGACCCGCACACCGGCGAGCTCGACCTCGACCACCTGGCGTCGCTGATCGACGCGCGCACCAAGCTGGTCTGCTGCACCGGCGCCTCGAACTTCCTCGGCACCAGGACCCCGCTGCGCGCCGTCCGCGCGCTGGCCGACGCGAGCGGGTACCTCCAGCCGACCGGCGAGCGGCGCTCGTACCTGCTCGTCGATGCCGCGCAGCTGGTGCCGGGGTCGTTCGTCGACGTGCGCGCCCTCGACGTCGACTACCTGGCGTTCTCGTTCCACAAGATGCTCGCCCCGTTCGGGGTCGGCGTGCTGTATGGCAAGCCGCACCTGCTCGCGGCCGCGCTGCCGTTCCTCTACGGCGGCGACATGATCGCCGAAGGGCGCGTGTTTCCCGACCGGGTCGACTACAACCGCCTGCCCTGGAAGTACGCCGCCGGGACCCCCAACATCCTCGGCGCGGTCGTCTCCGCGCAGGCGCTGCGCCTGCTGCTGGACCTGGCGCTGTCGCCGGACCGCCCGGCCTACTTCGGCACGGCCGAACCGATCGAACGGTCCACCGTCCGCGCCGGCATGAATCGCGTGTCCACCTGGAACCGGCAGCTGACCGGCAGAGCGCTGGACGGGCTCGGCGCCATCGACGGCATCACGATCTACGGACCCCGCGACCCCGCGCGGCGCACCTCCCTGGTCGCGTTCAACCTCGCCGGCCGCGACCCCGTGGGCGTGGCCGAAGCGCTCAACCGGGCCGGGATCGAGTCACGGGCGGGCTGCCACTGCGCGACGCTCGCGCACCACGCCCTCGGCCTCACCCCACCGGCCAGCTGCCGCCTCAGCTTCTACCTCTACAACACCCCCGACGAGGTCGACCAGGCCGTGGCCGCGGTAGCCGCGGTCGCCGCCGGCCGGCCGGCGGGCCTGGACGGTCCGCGCGAACGGGTCGCGGCCCGGTGACGAACCGCCGGCACGCGCGGCCGGGCTCGTCCGCCCGGGTGCCACGCCATAAGCTCAGCCGGTGACATCCGAACGCGCGCCACAGCTGCGCGGGTTCGCCGGGGTCGTGCTGACCATCCGGTTCCTGACCGAGCTGGCGCTGCTGGCCGGCTTGGCCGTGGCCGGCGCACGCCTCGGCGACGGCCTGCTGTTCAGCATCGTCAACGCGATCCTGCTGCCCCTGGTCGCGGCGGTCGTGTGGGCCGTGTTCATCGGTCCCCGGGCGCCGCGCCGGCTGCCCGAGCCCGGTCGGTTCATCGTGGAGTCCGTCCTGTTCGCGGCGACCGGCGTGGCGCTGGCCCTGTCCGGCTGGCTGGTGGTCGGCATCGTGGTCGCGGTCGCCGGCATCGGGTTCGCGATCCTCACCCGGGCCTTCGCCAGGGACGGCTGAGGAGCACCGCCGGTCCTATCCGGACAGCTGGGCGGCGAGCTCGGCGTTGCGCTGGACGAACGCCACCCACGACGTCGGAGTCGCCGCCACCCTCGACCGCGCCGTGGCATCGGCGCAGTCGCGCTGGCGCCACCCGTTCAGCCGGCCGGCACGGACCTCGAAGCGCACCAGCAGGCCGTCCGCCCAGCCGTGCAGGTCCAGGTCCACGGGCTCGATCGTCGTCACCTTCTGCGGGGCGACCAGCCACTCGATGGCGAGGCTCTCCGCGTGTACCCGCGCGGCCCGCTCGAAAGCCAGCTCCCGAACGGCGTCCTCCCTGCGGCACTCGAGCTGTCCCCGAAGCGACGCGACGGCCGCGACGTCGCGGTCCAGCACCGCGGCGATCCGGTTCGCGAACCGGGCGCGGTCGGCGGGACCCACGCCTCTGACCCGGGCCATGCTCCGCGCGGCGCCGTCGAGGTTGTCGGCCGTGTATCCCAGCGGCAGCACCCGCAGCAACCCGGACACCGCCAGCCGGAGCCTGGCCCCGCCGAGGTAAGGACCGAAGTCGCGTACCCCGGCAGCCGGCTCGATCGTGTGCGACGCGGTGAGACCGGCCGACCTCGGCCGCGGATCGAGGCGCAGGTACCACGGCACCTCCTGGCCCCCCGGCGTGCGGTTCCAGCGCGGCAGGCTGCGTTCCAGCAGGTTCCGCTCCAGCCACGCCGACTCGTGGCCGGACTCGCAGACGACGGCCTCCACCCGGGCGATGCGCCGCACCATGGCGGCCAGATGTGCCCGGTCGCCGAGCTGGCCCCAGTACGAGCACACCCGCCGGCGCAGGTCGGTGGCGCGGCCGAGGTAGAGGACCCGGCCGCGAGCCTCGCGGAACCGGTACACGCCGGGCGAATGCGGCAGCCGCGCGGCCACCACGCGGGTCGGTGCGGTCATCGTCGCCGGATGTCCCCGGCCATGCCGAGCAGGCTCTCGGTGATGCCGGAGCCGGCGGCCAGCCGGTCCCTCGCGCACCCGGGACTCCCCATGCTCTTCAACGTACCGGCGCCGGCGGTCGGTGTACCGGGGGCGGCCACGAGGTACGCGCCATGTTGCCGTTCGGTGATCTTCTGATGGCAAGATGCCGCCATGGTCAAGACGGATGCGGTGGAAAAATCTCCAACGGAGGATTTGTCCGCATCCCGGCCGCGGCGGAAGCGCCGGCTGTCGCCGCGTGAGGTCGTGCTCGGGGTGCTCTTCTGCGTGCCGGCACTGGCCGGGCTGGGCACGTTCGTGATCTTCCCGCTGTTCCAGGCGATCTTCCTGTCCACCCGAGGCACCGACATCAACGGCAACCCCTCGCGGTCGGTCGGGGGCGAGAACTTCGCCGCGCTGTTCACGCCCGAGTTCGGCACGGTGCTGCTGCACACGCTGCTGTTCACGCTGTTCGTCGTGGTCGTCGGGCTGGTCCTGCCGATGGCGCTGGCCGTGCCGCTCAGCCAGCGGCTGCCCGGCATGCGGCTGTTCCGCACGCTGTTCACGCTGCCGTTCGCCTACTCGGCGTCCGCGGCGAGCGTGGTGTGGCTGCTGATGCTCGACCCGTCGATGTCGCCGGTGAACTGGACGCTGCGGCTGCTCGGTGTGGACGCCCCCGGCTGGACGACCGAGGCGCCGTGGCCGCTGATCACCGTGGCGTGGGCGACGGTCTGGGTGGTCGCCGGCTTCAACCTGCTGGTGCTCAGCGCCGGGCTCGCGAGCGTCGACGTGGAGGTCCTCGAGGCCGCGCGGATCGACGGCGCGACCGGCTTCCGCAACTTCTTCGGCGTCGTGCTGCCGATGATCTCGCCGAGCGTGTTCTTCGTCGTCGTCACGACCACGCTCACCGCGCTGCAGGCGCTCGGTCAGGTGCAGGTGATGACCGACGGCGGGCCCAACGGCGCGACGACGACCCTCGTGTTCTCCATCTTCCACAACGCGTTCGAGTACGGGAACAACGACTACGGCCTGGCCAGCGCGCAGGGGCTGGTCCTGCTGATCATCGGTATCGCGCTCGCCGCGATCCAGTTCGGCGTGATCGAGAGGCGGGTGCACTACCGGTGAGCCAGACAACGACGTCGCGGCCGGCGACCCCGCAGCGCACCCCGGCTCCACCCGCGCGACGCGGCCGCAGGACGGACCGACCGCGCGCCGCCACCAGCACGCTGACCTACGTCTGGCTCGTGCTCATGGCCGTCGTGCTGCTCTTCCCCGTGCTGATGACCGTCGTCGGCGGCTTCCTGCCCGAGGGGCAGCTGGTTCGCCAGCCGCCGGCGCTGTTGCGCGGCGAGTACTCCTTCGACAACTACGTCGCCGCGTGGCGGCAGAACGTCGTGCCGTTGCTCCCCGCGTTCACGAACTCCTTGTTCGTCGGCTTCGTGATCATGGTGGGCCACCTCGTGACGTCCTGCCTGGCCGCCTACGCGCTGGTGTTCGTGCGGATGCCGCTGCGCCAGCCGATCTTCTGGCTGTTCATGGCGACGATCATGGTGCCCTACGAGGCGATCGTGGTGCCCAACGCGCTGTTCATCCGCAGCATGGGCGTGGAGAACAGCCAGTGGAGCCTCGTGCTTCCCTTCCTCGCCAACGGTTTCGGCGTCTTCCTGATGCGGCAGGCGTTCCGCCAGTTCCCGGAGGAGCTGCACCAGGCCGCGCTGATCGACGGTTGCGGACACCTGCGGTTCCTGTTCACGATCGTGCTCCCCGCGGCGCGGCCGTCGCTCACCGCTCTCGCGGTCTGGTCGTTCCTGCAGGGCTGGAACATGTACTTCTGGCCGCTGATCATCTCCTCGTCGAACAACGCGATGAACACGCTGCAGACGGCCGTGTTCGCGTTGAAGAACAACGGCAACGGGACCCAGCAGGCACTCGTGCTCGCCGGCGTGACGATCACGCTGGTGCCCACCCTGCTGCTGGTGATCTTCGGCCAGCGCTGGCTCGTCCGTGGCTTCATGGCCGGTGCCGTGAAGTGACTCCGTCACGACTGGAAAGGAACAACGTGCGCACAACACTGCGTCGCCGGGCCGGCGCGCTGGCCGTCATGCTCGCGCTGGCCGTCACCGCAACGGCGTGCTCGTCCGCCGCGAGTTCGGGCGACTCCTCGGGTGGCAACGACGCCGCCGCGCCCGGCGCCGACGCGCTCGACGGCAAGGGCGAGGTCGACGTCACCTTCTGGCACGCGATGAGCGGTACGAACGGGGAGACGCTGCAGGCACTCGTCGACCAGTTCAACACCGACCACAAGGGCAAGATCAAGGTCACGCTGAACTACAAGGGCCAGTACGACCAGGCGCTGGCGTCCTACAAGAACGCGTCGGAGAACCAGCGCCCCGACATGATGCAGATGTACGACATCGGCACTCGCTACATGATCGACTCCAACACGGCGCTGCCGATGCAGTCGTTCATCGACGTCGACAAGCACGATGTCTCGGACCTGCAGCCGAACATCACCGGGTACTACACGGTCGACGACAAGCTGTACTCGATGCCGTTCAACACCTCGATGCCGCTGATGTACATCAACCGCGAGGCGTTCACCAAGGCCGGCCTCGACCCGGACAAGCCGCCGACGAGCCTCGAGGAGATCATGGCGGCGGCCAAGAAGATCAAGGCGACGCCGGGGGAGACCGTGCAGTACGGCTTCGGCGCGTCGCTGTACGGCTGGTTCGTCGAGCAGTGGAACGCCGTCGCCGACGAGACCCTCTGCGACCAGGACAACGGCCGCACCGGCCGGGCCAGCAAGGTCACGTTGGCCAACGACACCAACGTGAAGCTCGTGCAGTGGTGGCAGGACATGGTCAAGCAGGGCCTGGCGATGAAGCTGGACAGCAACACGGACAACGGGGACAACGCGTTCAGCTCCGGCACGGTCGCGATGAGCCTCGAGTCGACCGGTTCGCTCGGCTCGTTCACCGAGGGCGCGGCCTCGTCGAAGAATCCGTTCACGGTGGGCACCGGCTACTTCCCGAAGGTCGAGGCGGACGACGACGGCGGCCCGATCATCGGCGGCGCGTCGCTGTGGATCATGCACAAGGACGACCCGGCCAAGGCGCGCGCGGCCTGGGAGCTCGTGAAGTTCCTGTCCAGCAAGTCATCCCAGGTCACCTGGCACACGAAGACCGGCTACTTCCCGATCAGCAAGGCCGCTCTCGACGACCCGGCGGACAAGCAGTGGGTGAGCCAGAAGCCGCAGTTCGCGACCGCCATCAAGCAGCTGCAGGGCACCAAGCTGACGCACGCCACGCAGGGCTGCTCGGTCGGCGAGATGCCCGAGGTGCGCAAGAACGTGGAGAACGCGCTGCAGGCGGCCGTGCTCCAGGGCACCGACGCGAAGAAGGCGCTGACCGACGCGCAGGACAGGGCCGACAAGCAGATCGCCGACTACAACGACAAGCTCGGCGGCTGACGCTCACCTCCGGCACCGGCCGGCCGACGGCCGGTGCCGGAGCTCGGTCGGCACACGGGTGTCCTCGCCGGACACCATGCGGACGAACCGCGAGCACACCGTGTCCGTCCACATAGGCCATCGGAGCACCGCGGCGCCGGACGCACACGCGTCCGGCGCC
>NZ_DATBKY010000201.1:0-11040 GCF_036555685.1 Actinophytocola sp.
GCCGGCGTGCTGGCCGCGACCTGCATCTCCACGCTCGTGGTCAACGCGAACACGTCGGCCGTCAGCATCCTGCTGCCCGCGATCAGCGAGGACGTCGGCGTCGGCGTCACCACCCTGCAGTGGGCGGTGACCGGCTACTCCCTCGTCGGCGCCGCGGTGATCGTGACCGGCGGCGTGCTGGGCGACATCGCCGGGCGCCGCAAGGTGTTCGTCGCCGCGCTGCTGCTGTTCGTGGCCTCCTGCATACTCATCGCGCTGGTGAACTCCGGTGCGGGCGTCATCGCCGGGCGCGCGATCCAGGGCGCGGCCGGCTCGACGCTGCTCGCGTGCGGGCTGTCCCTGCTGTCGGTCTCCGCGTCGGGGGCCGAGCAGATGCGGGCGGTGTCGTTGTGGGGCGCGGCCTCCGCGGTCGGGGCGGCCGCCGGCCCCCTGGTCGGCGGCGCACTGGTGGATCTGACCGGCTGGCAGGGCCTGTTCTGGATCGACGCGGCGATCGCCGCCGCGTGCATCCCGCTTACGCTGCGCACGGTCCCCGAGTCGCGCGACCCGAACCGGCCACGCTCGATCGACGTCGCGGGCATGCTCCTGGTGGCGTTGGTGCTGGTGCCGTTCGTGCTCGCGCTCAGCGAGGGGCCAGCCTGGGGTTGGGGCTCGGCGAAGACGCTCATCTCCTTCGCCATCGCCGTCGTCGCCTGCGTCGCGTTTGTCATGGTCGAGCGCCGCGTGCACGCTCCGCTGGTCGACCTTCGCCTGCTGCGCAACAAGGTTCTCGTCGGCGCCACGCTGGTGATCCTCATCGTCGCGGGCGCGATCAATGGGCTGATGTACGTGATGTCGCTGTACTTCCAGGACCCGGCCGGCCTCGGCATGAGCCCGCTGCAAGCAGGGCTCGCCACGCTGCCCGCGTGCGCCGGGCTCGTGATCATCGCCCCGTTCGTCAGTCCACTCGCGACACGCATCGGCTCGCGACAGGTGATCCTCGTCGGGTTCCTGATCACGACCGGCGGGTTCCTCGTGCTCTCGTTCATCACGGGGTCCTGGGGCTACGGGCTGTTCGTGCTGCCGCTCGTGGCGGTCGCCGTGGGGATGGGCTTCTCCAACGGTTGCGCGTCCTCCGTCGCCACCGCCTCGGTGTCGGCGAACGAGGTCGGCGCCGCGTCGGGCATCTCGAACATGGCGCGCTACGTCGGCACGTCGCTGTTCGTCGCGGCGACCGCCACGATCTACGGCACCGCGACGGCCGCCAAGGACGTCTCGCCCGAGGACGCGGTCGCGAACGGTGTGAGCAACTCCGCGTGGCTGATGACGATCACCGCCGCGATCGGCATCGCGCTGTCGCTGTTCTACGGCCGGCACCGCCTGCACCAGCCGAAGCCGGTCGACCAGGCGGCCGCGGCGGCCGGGGTCGTGCACACCGTGCCCGGCTCGGCGCACGCGGAACCGGCTCACGCGTAAGGACTCACACCCGCTCGCGCACGGCGGCCGCCTCGGCGAGCCGCTGCTCGGTGCGGCGCACCGCGTCCCACCGGGCGTCCAGGGCGCCGGCGTCGAGCGCGCGCACGAGGACCGAGCCAGAACCGTGCCGCACCCGGATCTCGGCTATCCGCTCGTCGAACGTGACCGGTTCGCCGCCCGGGCTGATGCGCATGTCGCTGTACCACAAGGCATCCCGCAGCGCCGTGCGCTCGTCGGGGAACGCAGACAGTTCGTCGCCGAGCCCCCTGATCTCGGCGACGAACCGGGCTGCGGAGTGGTTGGCCACGAGCCTCGCGAGATGCGGCTCGTGGTGCTCGCCGGCGAGGAACCGCGCCCCGTCGAGCGGGTGGTACCCGGTGTCGACGAGCGTGGCCGCGTACCCGATGTCGTGCAGGAGCGCCGCCGCCACGAGCACGTCGTGGTCGACGGCGGCGAGGATCTCCCGCCCGACGCGGGATCCCAGGCGGGCCACTCCCTGGACGTGGGCCCATCGTCGGGGCAGCTCCCGAGCGAGATGGCGCTCGGCAAGGGCCCACGCCCAGAGTGTCAACGGCCGGCGCAGGACGGCGCCCGCGCCGGCGTGGTCACCAGTCCGAATTCTTGGCCTCGTCGCCATGCACGATCAACGCCCAGATCACCAGGACGTTGAGGGCGATGACGATGATGCCCCACGCCGGGTACGCGGACAGGAACGCCAGCTGCGTGATCGCGCTGATGCCACACAGGATCACACCGCAGATCCGCGCCCAGGTGGCGCCCGTGAACACGCCGATACCGACGGCCACCGCGATGATGCCGATGATCAGGTGGACCCAACCCCACCCGGTTATGTCGAACACCAGCAGGCCCTGCTGCGTCCTGACGTAGTACTCGTCGTTGAACAGCGCCACCAGGCCCTCGATCAGGGTGAAGGTGCCGAGCAGCACCATCATCGCGCCGCCGAAGTACACCCAGCCGACCCACGCCGACGTAGACCGGGTCCGCGCATGGGTCATCGGAGCGGATCCGGCCCCGGCCGGCGCTGCTCCGTGAAGGGCTTCACTCATGGTCTTTTCCTCCCGTCTCCGGTTGGGGTCATCATCGAGCGCGCGCGATATATGCCTCCTCACCCGGATAGGGTGAGCCGCGCTCTTCGCGTAACAGCTTCATCTCCCGGCCGTGCGCGACGATCGAGTAGATGACGATGACGTCGAACGCGATCACCACGATCGACCACACCGGGTAGGCGGCGACCGCGGCCATGTGCACGATCGCGCTCACCGCGGCGACGATGACACCGGCCACCAGGGCGACGGTGATGCCGAGGAACATGCCGACGCCGATCAGAAGCGAGACGACGCCGAGGCCGATCTGCAGCCAGCCGAGCGTCGTGAAGGAGACGTTCACGGACATCCCGTCGGCCGTCGTCAGGTAGTAGCCGTCGTCGAGCAGCGAGACGAGCCCCTGGAGCACGTGGAACGTGCCGACGAGCATGATCATCGCGGCGCCGAACGCGACCCAGCCCGTCCAGTTGGAGGCGTGTGGATGGTCTTCCTCGAAGAGCTCTACGGTCATGCCGCACAGAATCGTCCGCGCGGCGACCGTCCTTCTCACCCGCTGCGGATGAATGTGCTCACTCGCGTCGGGTGATGCATCCGGCTCGGCGGGCTGGTCGGCTTGGGCGCCACCGGCGCGAGCGAAAGGACCGGCCCATGTCAGATGTGGAGCTCAAGCGCGAGGAACTGCTCAGCCGCGACGAGGCCGCCAGGCGGCTCGCCGCCCTCGCGGCCGCGCTCGCCGACGGGGAGAAGGTGGAGGTGGCGCTCGGCGCGAGCAAGGTCAAGGTGCACGTGCCGGACCAGGTTCGGTGCGAGATCGAGATCGAGGTCGACGCCGACGAGGTCGAGCTCGAGCTGGAGCTGAAGTGGTCGCTCGGCAAGAAGGCCGCCGCGAGCACGGAACCCGCACCGAGCACCAAGACCGCCCAGGGCACGAAGACCGCCCCGAGCACGAAGACCGCCCCGAGCACGAAGACCGCGGCGCGGCGGGTCAGTACGCCGGCCGGCCGGCGAGCACGCGGAACAAGGCGCTGACCGACTGCCGCAACCCCCGGGGCGCGAACGCCGCGGGTGCCGCCCCGGGCGCGTCCTTCGGCACCCGCACGCGCAGGGCACCCGGCAGCGAGCGGAACCGCAACGGCGGTTCGAGCCGCAGCGCCTCGCCGTCCACGCCGACCTCGACGAGCGGGCGGCCGGAGCGCACCACGAACTCCGCCGCCTGCCACGTCTTGTAGCCGGGGAAGCGCCCGAGCTGCCCGGTGAGCTCCGCGGTGATCAGCGTCGGCAGGTCCCGCGCGCGGTCCACGGTGACCGTGACGATGCCGAGCGACCCGCCGTCGAGCCGCTCCCGCGTGCCGAAGCCGGAGAGCCGGTCGAGCTGGTACACGCCGTTCGACACGAGCACCACGTCCGCGGCCGGCGGCTCGACGCCGCCGGGTTCGCTGAAGTGCAGGTCGAACCTGTCCGCACCCGGGCCGAGGAGCTCCGGCAGCTGCTCGGCGACGGTCGCCACCTTGGCGTCGCGGTACTTCGGGGACTGCACGACCGTCGCGTACACGCCGAGCGAGGCGTTGTTGACGAACACCCGGTCGCCGAGCACCGCGAGGTCCACCCGCCGCTCCACGGCCTCGCCGAACGCGTCCAGCGCGAGCGCGACCCGCTCCCGGTCCAGGCCCAGGTCGAGCGCGAAGTGGTTGCGGGTCCCCGCGGGCACGCACACGAACGCGATGTCGTGGCGCCGGGCGACGTCCGCGACCAGCGCCTGGGAGCCGTCGCCCCCGGCCATGCCGATGACGTCCGCGTGCTCCGCGGCCCGCTCGGCGAGCTCCCGCAGGTCGTCGCCCGGGCGGAGCAGGATCGGCGTGACACCGCGGCGGCGCGCTTCGTTCTCGAGGTCGAACCGCGCCACCTTGCCGCCCCCGGACCGCGGATTCATCAGCAGCACGCCGTGCTCGGCCGGGCCGACCGGGATGGCCTCGACGTGCGGGGCGAGGTCGTGCCCGAGCGCGGCCCGGCCCGCGATCCCGCTCAGCACCGTCAGCCCGAGCACGACCGCCAGCACCACGAACGTCCGCAGGTCCGGCAGGAACGCGACGCCCACGAGCGCGGCGACCGACACGACGGCGAGCACGGCCCGCTGCCAGCCGCGGCGCACCAGTGCCGCCCAGCCGGCGACCACCGCGACGGCCAGCAGTAGCAGCGCGGCCATCAGCTGGAGGGGACTGCGCACGAGGACGACGACCACCACGACGATGGCGGTGGCCAGTGCGGCCAGGGCGAGCACCGCGCTCGCCCGGCGCGCGAGGGAGGGGCTCGCCGGTTCGGTCATGCCGGACACCCTGTGTGTGCGGGGATCCCGCTGTCGTCACCCGGACCGGATGATGCGTGGGTTCACCCTTCGCGGGCGAAGACCCCGGATTCGAGCACGCCGACGATGCCGCGATGACGCTCACGACGACCGACCGCGCCTTCTTCGCCGACGCGTCCCGCGACGAGCGGGCCGCACGGGGCAAGGAGCTACGCGCGATCGCGCCCCGGTCCAGCCACGCCGAGTTCAAGCGCGACCCGGGCCGGCCGGGCCCGCTGGAGCTGCTGGCGAGCCAGGACGTCACGCGCGTGCTCGAGCTGCTCCCGATCCGCTATGGACGGATGTCGGCGACGCCGTTCACCTACTACCGCGGCGCGGCGCTGCCGATGGCGAGCGACCTCGCGGACACGCCCGTGTCGGGCCTGACCGTGCAGGCGTGCGGGGACGCGCACCTGATGAACTTCGGCGCGTTCGCCTCGCCCGAGCGCAGGCTCGTGTTCGACATCAACGACTTCGACGAGACGCTGCCCGGGCCGTGGGAGTGGGACGTCAAGCGGCTGGCGACGAGCCTGGAGATCGCCGGCCGCAACAACGAGCTCAACGCGCGGCAGTGCCGGGCCGTCGTCCTCGACGCGGTCGGCCAGTACCGCGAGGCGATGCGCGACTTCGCCGCCCGGACCGCGCTCCAGGTCTGGTACGCACACGCCGACACGGCGATGATCGAGAGCTACACCGCGCAGCTGCGCCCGGGCAGCCGGCGCAAGCTGGACCGCAACGCGCTCAAGGCACAGTCGCGCGACAACATCGGCGCGCTGCACAAGTTCGCGAAGGTCGACGCCGGCGAGGCGCGGATCCTGCCCGACCCCCCGCTGATCCTGCCGATCGGCCACCTGGCCAACGAACGGGGCCGCGAGGTCGACCTGCGCGAGCAGCTCGGCGGGGTGATGGACGCCTACCGGGCGACGCTGGAACCGGAGCGGCGCGCGCTGCTGGACCGCTACCGGCTCGTCGACCTCGCGCACAAGGTCGTCGGCGTGGGCAGCGTGGGCACGCGCTGCTGGATGCTGCTGCTGCTCGGCAAGGACGAGCAGGACCCGCTGTTCCTGCAGGCGAAGGAGGCGAGCTCGTCCGTGCTCGAGCGGTTCGTCGGGCGCAGCCGGTACAACAACAACGGCCGCCGGGTGGTCGTCGGGCAGCGCATGATGCAGACGGTCAGCGACGTGTTCCTCGGCTGGGTCCGGGTGACCGGTTTCGACGACCGCTCGCGGGACTTCTACGTCCGGCAGCTGCGCGACTGGAAGGCGTCCGCGGACGTCGAGTCGATGAGCGCGGACATGTTGCGCCTCTACGGGCGGCTCTGCGCCTGGACCCTCGCCCGCGCGCACGCCCGCACCGGCGACAACATCGCGATAGCCGCCTACCTGGGGGCCGGCGCGACCTTCGACCACGCGATCGCCGAGTTCGCCAGGGCGTACGCCGACCAGAACGAGCGCGACCACGCCGCGTTGCTCGAAGCGATCAAGGCGGGCCGTGTCGCGGCTGATGCCGGACACTGAGCCGGCCTTCCGCACGCGGCCAGAGATGCGGCACGTTGTCGCGCTGGCCGTGATCCGCCCGACGCTGACCGTCATCGGGCTGGTCGCGCTGTACTACCTGCTGCCGGTGGACCGGTCCCTGACCGGCTGGACGCTGCTCGGCCTCGTCGGCGGGCTGGTATTCGTGGTCGTCGTGATCGTCTGGGAGATCCGGATGATCCTGCGGTCGGACCGCCCGACCTTGCAGGGCATCCAGGCGCTGGCGATCAGCGTGCCGCTGTTCCTGCTGATATTCGCGAACGTCTACTACCTGGTGGCGCTCAACAATCCGGTCAGCTTCACCGAGTCGCTGACCCGGACCGACGCGCTGTACTTCACCGTCACCGTCTTCGCCACGGTCGGTTTCGGCGACATCACCCCGGTCACGGAAGGCGCTCGCATCCTCGTGACCGCGCAGATGGTCGGCAACCTGCTGCTGATCGGCGTCGCGCTACGAGTAGTGCTGACCGCCGTCCAGCACTCCCGCCGCCGCCGCGGCCAGCTCGCCCACGACGAAGACCACGACGGCCCGACCTGAGCTCAGCCGCACCGCTGACCGCGAACCGCTTGATCTCATGCGGTCCGGGCGAGGCGGGACGACGCGCCGGCACCTACCGTCCGCCGGGTGACGCCGAGAGAGCCCGACCGGGCTTCGCCGGGACTGCCACGCGCGGTCGTGCTCCTCGGCGCCGCCGCGGCGGCGGTCGTGATCCTGGCCGGGATGCAGGTCAGCGCCTGGCTGCTGTCGCCCGTGTTCCTCGCCATGGTCGTGGTCATCGCGGCCAGCCCCCTGTCACAGTGGCTGCGCCGCAAGGGCTGGCCGGACTGGCTCGCCACGACCGCGCTGATCATCGTCGTCTACGCGACGATCGCGATCCTCGTGCTGACGATCGGCGTGTCCGTGGCGAGGCTCGCCTCCCTGTTGCCCACCTACGCCGACAGTGCCAACGACATCCTCCAGAACGTCGCCGACACACTGTCCCGGTTCGGCGTGGGGCCGGACCAGATCAGGCACGCGGCGAGCAGCATGGACTTCAGCAAGCTGGCCGCCGCCGTCGAGAGCCTGCTCAGCGCCGCGACCTCGCTCGCCAGCAACCTCGTGTTCCTGCTGTCGATGCTGCTGTTCCTGAGCTTCGAGACGCGATACGTGAGCGCCCGGCGCGCGCGCATCGCCGCGGACCGGCCGGCGATGAACGAGGCGCTCGAGGGCTTCATCCACAACACCCGCCGCTACCTGATCGTCACCACGGTGTTCGGGCTCATCGTCGCCGTGCTCGACGTCGTCGGCCTGTGGATCCTTGGCATCCCGCTCGCCGTCCTGTGGGGCGTCCTCGCGTTCCTGACCAACTACATCCCGAATGTCGGCTTCATCATCGGGTTGCTGCCGCCCGCGCTGCTCGGACTGCTGGAAGGCGGCTGGGGGCTCATGATCGCGGTGATCGCGGTCTACGGCGGGCTGAACTTCGTGCTGCAGTCGCTCGTCCAGCCGCGGTTCATCGGCGACGCCGTCGGGCTCTCGTCGACGGTGACGTTCCTGTCGCTGATCCTGTGGAGCTGGGTGCTGGGCCCGATCGGTGCGATCCTCGCCGTGCCGCTGACCCTGCTCGTCAAGGCGATACTCGTGGACTCCGACCCGAAGGCCGGCTGGGTCGACGCGATGATCGGCAGCATTCCCCGGGCGAAGAAGGAGCCCCGGGAGCGGCTCTACCGGCGCGCCGCCGTCTCTCTCGCGCGACGCCGCCTGCGGACCCCACGCCGGGGCCACGCACACTCGACCGGCACCTGAACGCTCACCGGTGGTTCTCGGTGGGCTGCTCGCCCGCGTGATCCGTCGCCGGCTCCGGCAGCTGGTGCACCGAAACGATGTTCAGTCCGAGGCTCTCCAGGAACGTCAGGATCCCGTGCAGGTGAGCCTGATCGGTCACGGCGCCGTAGAGGATGGTCTCCGGTGGCGCCGGCACGATCCGCATCTCGCTGAAGTCCCCGACCGCGTGCCGGGTTTGATCCGACAACCGCCCGCTGACCCGGAACTCGTACTGCCGCTGCACCGGCGCCAGAGTCGTCGGGTGACAGGTCCCGCCCATCACCCGGAGTTGATGAAATGTCCGGCCGCACCTTCCACCCTGCAACTCGGGGGTGCCAGTGTTGTCCTCAGCTGGGGGCTGAGGAGACGCTGGATGCCGGAAGAGCCGCGAGACGAACGCCACCGGGTGCCGGGGACCAAGCTGGCGGTGCCCGAGGCACCGTCGCGGCTCGTGTCGCGGCCCCGCCTGCTGGCGATGCTGGACACCGCCCGCGACACCCAGGTCACGCTCGTCAGCGCGCCCGCGGGCGCCGGCAAGACGCTGCTGCTCGCCGAGTGGGTGCGCGAGCGCGGGCGCGGTGACACGGCCTGGGTGTCGCTCGACTCCGACGACAACGACGACAGACGGTTCTGGTCCGCGCTGCTCGACGCGCTGTCCGCGACGGTTCGCGACAGCCCGCTCTCGCGGCTCGCGGTGCCCGCGAACCCCAGCGCCGACCCGGCATTCCTCGCCGACGTCGTGAACTCGCTGGACGACCTGCCCGAGCCGGTCGTGCTGGTCCTCGACGACGTCCAGGAGCTCACCAACCCCCAGCCGTTGCAGGGGCTCGAGGCCCTCCTGCAGCACCAGCCCGCCGGCCTGCGGCTCGTGCTGTCCACCCGGCACGACCCGCGCCTGCCGCTCGCCCGGCTGCGGCTCGCCGAGGAGCTCACCGAGATCCGCGCCGAGGACCTGAGGTTCTCCGCCGCCGAGGTGCGGGCCCTGCTCGCGACCGCCGACATCGAGCTCGACCACGAGCAGCTCCACCGCCTCGTCGACCAGACCGAGGGCTGGGCGGCGGGGCTGCGGCTCGCGACGCTGTCGCTGGCCGAGAGCGCCGACCCGGACCGGTTCCTCGCCGAGTTCGCCGCGAACGACCGGGCCGTCGGGGAGTACCTGATCGACGAGGTGCTCTCCCGGCTGCCCGAGGACATGGCGGAGTTCCTTCGCACGATCAGCGTGGCCGACAAGGTGTCCGCGGAGCTCGCCGCACACCTGTCCGGGCGGCCCGAGGCGGGCGCGGTGCTCGACGCGATCGCCGAGCGGACCTCGCTCGTGTTCCGGGTCGACGCCGTCCCGCGCGCGTATCACGTGCACTCCCTGCTGCGCTCCCACCTGCTCGCCGACCTCGCCCGGCAGGACCCGCAGCGCGCCGCGACGCTGCACGGCGCCGCCGCCGACTGGTTCAGCGCGCGCGACCAGCCCTCCCGCGCGCTGATGCACGCGATCCGGGCGGGAAACGACCGGCGCACCACGGAGCTGCTCCACCGCTACGCGGTCGGCCTGATCCTCAACGGCAGCCACGAGCTGGTCCGGGAGGTGCTCGACTCCCTCGATGCCCGCCCGGTCGTCGAGGACCCGCGCCTCGCGCTCGTGTCCGGGCTGCTGCACCTCGAGCAGGGCGACCCGGCCGAGGCCGAGCGGGACATCGCCCACGCGGAGGCATCCTGGCCGGCCGACCCCGGCGCGGAGCTGGCCGCGTTCCGCGGGCTCGTCCGCTCCCGCCTGGCCCAGGTCAGCGGTGATGTCGACGACCTGGTGGCGAGCACCGAGGAGCTCGCGACCGCGCCGGACTCGCTCGACGCCGCTGCCGCGCTGCAGCGCGGCAGCGCGCTGCTCGCCACCGGCGACCGGGCGGGGGCGCGCAGGCTACTGCGCGCCGCGCTGCACGCCGCCCGCGACGGCGGCCACGACTACGTGGGTATCCAGGCACTGACCCAGCTGTCCGGGCTCGCGGCCGCGGAGGGCGACTACCGGCAGATGGTCACGCTCGCCGCCGCCGTGAACGAGGAGAACGCCCGGCGCGGCTGGCAGCGGACCCTCGAGGCGGCGACGGCGTCGCTGATGCTCGCGTACGGCGCGCTGCTGCGTGCCGACCCGGCCGAGTGCGTGCGGCAGGCTCGGCGGGCGGGCCAGGTCGTCGACACCGCCGACCCGCCGGTCATGCGGGGCATGAACCTCTCGGTCGAGACGCTGCGCGGCGCCGGCGAGTTCGAGCTGGGCGACCGCACCGGCGGTGCCCGGCGCCTCAACGCCGCCCGGCTGGTGAGTGGCGGCGGCCGGTTCGCGGCCGAGCAGATCGCGCTGTGTGCCCTGCTGGAGCACCGCGCCGCGCTGCTCCTCGGCTGGGGCCCGGCCGCGGCGGACGCGCTTCGGTGGGCGCAGACCGGCATCCCCGACTCCGCCGAGGTGCACCTGATGCGGGCCCGGGCACAGCTCGCGCTCGGCCGGCGGGAGGCGGCCGCCAAGATCGTCCAGCCGGTGCTCGACGGCTCGGTCGTGCCCGCGATCGTGTGGTCGCCCATCGACGCCTGGTTGCTGTCGGCCGAGATATCGCTTGCCGTCGGGGACCGCCCGCGGGCCCGCCGCGCGCTCAAGCACGCGTTGTCGATGGCCGATGGGCTCGACGTGCCGTACCCGGTCGTGTTCGCCGCGCCCGAGATCACCGAGTTGCTGACGAGCGAGCTGGGCAAGCTCGGCCGTGCCGCGGAGCGGTTCGCCGAGCGGGTGTTCGCGTTGCGCCGCGCGCTGGACGTGCCGCCGATGGTGCCGCTGACCGCACGGGAGCAGGCGGTGCTGCG
>NZ_DATBKY010000202.1:0-24297 GCF_036555685.1 Actinophytocola sp.
ACCAAGGCACGCATGGCATCCCTGCTCGCGGCACCGGACGCCACCTGACGCGACGAACGCGGCCACCGGCACGATCGGGGCACGATCGCGCGGTGCGTGGGTGCCGGTGACGGCGGCAGCCGCCGCCACCGGCCACGGGTCACAGGTCGAGCGTCCAGCCGACGATCCGGCCGGTGTCACCCGCCGCCTGGTCGCTGACGCGCAGGTTCCAGGTCCCGTCGGCGAGTTCGCCGGACAGGTCGACCGTGTACGTCTGGTCGATGTTGTCCGCGCTGCCGCCGGTGCGGTTGTGCAGGTTGTAGGCCGTGCCGTCCGGCGCGACCAGGTCCACCACGAGGTCACCGATCCAGGTGTGCTCGATGTGCACCTCAACGGTCGCCTCGAAGCTGCCGGAGCCGGTGCAGTTGATCGCGATCGGGCTGTTCACCGTCGAGAGGTCGGCGATGGCCACCTTCTTCTTGCTCGACTTGGCGGCGCAGTTCGTGCTCGGCGGGAACACCGTCCAGCTGAACGCCGCGTCGTCGGAGAGCCCGGCGCTGTCGGTGACGGTGGCCGTCACGGAGTAGGAGCCTTCGGTGGTCGGCGTGCCGGAGATCAGTCCCGAGTCGTCGATCGCCAGGCCGGGCGGCAGGCCGGTCGCCGTCCAGCTGTACGGCGCGGTGCCGCCGAACACGTTGAGCTGCACCGAGTCGGCGGTCCCGACGCTGCTGGTCTGCGCGCCGGGGTTGCCCGCGAGCGGCGCGCCCGGGGTGCCGTCGGACGGTGTGTACAGCAGCCTGTTCGGCGAGCCGGCGCCCGGGTCGCTGATCTTGTCCGGCGTGCTGTTGGCGATCAGCGCCGCCTGCACGGTGGCCGGCGGGTCGTCCGGGTGGTCGGCGAGCCAGAGTGCGGACGCGCCCGTCACGTGTGGCGTCGCCATGGACGTGCCGCTGATCGTGTTGGTCGCGTTGTCGTCGGTGTTCCACGAGGACGTGATGTCCAGGCCCGGCGCGAAGATGTCGGTGCAGGTGCCGTAGTTCGAGAACGAGGCACGCGCGTCGCCCGAGTCCGACGCGTTCACCGTGATCGCCTCGGCCACGCGCGCCGGGGTGAAGTTGCACGCGTCCGAGGCGGAGTTGCCGGACGCGATCGAGTAGGTGACCCCGGAGGCGATGGAGTTGCGCACGGCGTCCTCGGTGGCCTGGTCACTGCCCGCGGCACCGAGGCTCATGTTGGCCACGGCCGGCTTGACGGCGTTGGCGGTGACCCAGTCGATGCCCGCGATGACGCCCGCGAAGCTGCCGGAGCCGCCGCAGTCGAGGACCTTCACGGCGACGAGCGCGACGCCCTTCGCGACGCCGTACTCGGCGCCGCCGATGGTGCCCGCCACGTGCGTGCCGTGCCCGTTACAGTCGTTGTCGTTGCCGTCCCCGACGGTGTTGGTGCCCCACGTGGCGCGGCCGCCGAAGGTGTGGTGGGTGATGCGGATACCCGTGTCGATCACGTACGCGTGCACGTTCGCCGCCGTCGGGCCGTAGGCGTAGTTGTCGTCCAGCGGCAGGTCCCGCTGGTCGATCCGGTCCAGGCCCCAGGACGGCGGGTTGGGCTGGTCGGTCGTGGCCCTCACGACCGCGTCCTGCTCGACGTAGGCCACGCGTGGATCGGCGGCCATCTTGCGGGCCTGGTCGGCGGTCATGCGCGCGGCGAAACCGTTGAGCGCGTGGCCGTACACCGTGCGCGCGTGCCCGCCGTACTCGGCGGTGAGCGATCGTGCGCTCGATGCCGCCTGGGCCCTCGGCGCGGCATCGTCCTTCATGACTACGACGTAGCTGTCCTTGATGGCCCCGGCACGATCGGCACCGAGCACCTGTCCCTCGGCGGCGGCCGGCAGGGCCGCGGCCACCATCATCGACGACGCCACGGCCGCGGCGAATAACAGGCCGCCCAGTCGTCTTGACCAGGACGCGCGAACATCTCCCATGTCGGGGTTCTCCCTCGAACAGAAGTACAGGCACGCCAAAGTCGGCGTGCAGGGCAGGGTTGAGAGCAGGGATAAGGAATGCCCGCGCGGACGATCACGAGCGTAGCGACACCGGCGTCGGCGAACAATCTTCAACAAAGTGAGTGGCCATCCGGTGAAATTCTGTTACATCGTTCAGTGCAGCGAGATGCCCCGAAGGCGCTATCAAGGTCGACACCGCCGCACAGACCCGGACTACCGGTACCACCGCGGCCGCGGCCCGGCCTTCGAATGTCCGCGCCTCCGCAACGTTTCCTCACGGTGAACGTCCTTACGGCGTGAGGAAAGCACGGCTGGCGGCCGCGGTGGCGGCATGCGGGGTCTTCGTGGGCGGGGCGGCCCCGACGGTGGCGGCGCCGGCATCGGACGACCCGGCGGGCTGCGTGTCCGCGGTGCTCGGTTCGATGAGCCTGGCTCAGCAGGCCGGGCAGCTGTTCATGATGGGAGTGAGCAGCACGGCGCCCACGTCCTCGCAGCTGTCGCTGATCAGTGCGCGCCACCTCGGCGGCGTGATCCTGATGGGACACACGAGCCAGGGGGTTTCCGCCACCCGCGCGGTCGCCAACGCGCTGCAGGCGCGAGCCACGTCCACCGCTGGTACGGCACTGTTCGTCGCCGTCGACCAGGAGGGCGGCAACGTGCAGGTCCTGAGCGGCCCCGGGTTCTCCACGATGCCGACCGCGCTGACCCAGGGCCGCTGGGCGAGCGGCACATTGCGTACGAACGCCGCCGCATGGGGAAGGCAGCTGCTCCAGGCGGGCGTGACGATGAACCTGGCACCAGTGCTCGACACGGTGCCGTCCGCACTGGGCACCGGCAACAAGCCGATCGGTTACTACTACCGCGAGTTCGGCTACACCCCGGCCGTGGTCGCCTCCCACGGTCTCGCGTTCGCGGCCGGCATGGGTGACGGCCGCGTCCAGGCTGCCGGGAAGCACTTCCCCGGTCTGGGCCGGGTCCGGGACAACACCGACACGACGTTCGGCGTCACCGACAGCGCCACCACTCGCAACGACGCCTACCTGCAGCCGTTCACCACGGCCGCGCACGCCCGCGTCACCGCGGTCATGGTCTCGGAGGCGATCTACAGCAGGATCGACGGTAAGCGGGCGGTGTTCTCCCCGACCGTCATGAAGACCATGCTCCGTGGTGACCTCGGCTTCACCGGCATCATCGTCTCCGACAGCATGGCCGCCGCCGCGGTCCGCGACCTCACCCCGGCCGCCCGCGCCACCACGTTCCTCGCCGCCGGCGGCACGGTCGTGCTGGACACCAACCCCGCCGACATCCCGGTCATGATCGACGCCGTTGTCGCCAGGGCGACCGCGGAGGGCACCTTCCGTTCGGCGGTCACCGAGGACGCCCGGCTCGTGCTGACCGCCAAGTACACCGCCGGGCTCGTGTCCTGCCCGTCCGCATCCGACCCGATCGCGCTGCACTACACCGCGCTCGGCGGTGCCGCGGCATACGGCAACCCGACGACCGCCGAGTACCGGGTTGCCGGTGGGCGCGCCCGGGACTACGAGCGTGGCTCGGTCGTCTGGTCCTGGCGGACCGGCGCCAAGGCCGTGCACGGCGCCATCGCCGCCCGATACCGGAACCTGGGCGGCACCGCGGGAGTCCTCGGTTTCGCCACCACCGACGAGCGCACCACGCCGGACGGCATCGGCCGGTACAACCACTTCGACGCCGGCCGCGGCGGCTCGATCTACTGGACGCCGTCGACCGGGGCGCACGAGGTGCTGGGCGCGATCCGTGCCCGGTGGGCGTCACTCGGCTGGGAGCGCAGCGCGCTTGCCTACCCGATCAGCGGCGAGTACGCCGTCAACGGCGGCCGGCGCAGCGACTTCCAGCACGGTTCGATCACCTGGAACCGCGCGACCGGCGCCACCACAGTCATCTACCGCTGACGAACGCGCGCACGCGCGGTCAGTGTCCGTGGCTTTGATCGTTCGTGTGGCCGGTGCCGTTGTCCTTGCTGCTGCCGTGCCCGTTGTTCCCGTCGCCGTCGTGGCCGTGGCCGTGCGGGTCGTGGCTGACATTGCCACGGCCCATGCCGTTGCCGCCCTTGTCGTTAACGGTGTCGTTGCCGGTGTTGCCCTGTTCCTGTTGGCCGCCGGCGTTGTCACCGTTCCGGTCGGCGTCGCCGCCGGGGTGGCCGCCGGCATTCGTGGGCCGGGGGTTGGCGGGCCGCGCGGCCGGCGGCGCGTTCGGCGAGCGGTGAACCGGAGGCGGTGTGTGCGGCTGGCGAACCGGGGCGTCGGTGCCTGGCCCGGTGCCTGGCCCGGTGTTTGGCCCGGTGGTCCCGGTGGCCGGCTGGGCGGGCGCGGGTTGCTGGCCTGGAGCGGGTGCCGCCCCGCCGGTGAACAACACGGCCCACACCGCGGCGGCCGTGGCCGCGCCGCCGAGGCCGACGAGGATCGCGCCCTGCCGGCTGATGCGCCGGTGAGCCAGCCGGTCATGCCGCCCCGGTCGCATCGGCGGCCGCATCGGGTTCGGCAGGTGCGCGTAGGCACTGATCGTGGGCTTGAGGCGCCCGTAGGTGGGCAGGTCGCCGGGTCCACGCGGGGCGGGTACGCCACCCGCGTGGCGCACGCCGCGCAGGCGTTCCGCACACGCCGCCGCGTCGGGCCGCTCGGCCGGGTGGTGGGCGGTCATGGCGGTGAGCAGTTCATGCCAATCGTGGTCGAGCCCCTCGGGCATCAGCGGCCGGCGGTACAACCGCGCGACCGCGGCCTCGATATCCGGGCCGGTGTATTCCGCACGTCCGGTCAAGCACTCCAGCAGCACCAGGCCCAGCGCGTACACGTCGGCTGCCGCACCGGTCTCCTCTCCCCTGACCTGCTCCGGCGCGAGGTAGCACGCGGTGCCCATAACCTGCCCGGGATCGGTCAAGTGCGCAGACCCACGCAACCAGGCCAGCCCGAAGTCGGCCAGGTAGGCCTCGCCGGACTGATCGATGAGCACGTTGGACGGCTTGACGTCGCGATGCACGATCCCGTGACCGTGCACATAGGAAAGCGCGTCGGCGAGCCGCGCGCCGATCCCGGCGACCACGCCCGGATCCAAGGGACCGTCGTCGATCCGCTCGCACAGCGTGCCGCCGCGGACGAGCCGCATGACCAGGTACGGCCGCTCGTCGGTGAGCCAGCCGTCGAACACCGACACCAACGCGGGATGCGACAGGCCGGCGAGCATCCGTACCTCGTCGGTGAACCGGCGGCCGACGGCACGATCATCGGGTTGGCAGCTGAGCTTGACCGCGACATCGCGGTCGAGCAGGACGTCGTGCGCCGCGTAGACATCCGCCATCCCGCCCCGCCCGATCAGTTCGGCAAGCCGATACCTGCCGCCCAGCACCTCGCCCACCGGTGGCGCGTGATCACGCGTGCTCATCCCCGACCTCCTGGCGTACGACGCTTACTACCCGTCGACGTCACCACTCGAACCGTAGACACCACATCGACGCCCTGGGCCGCCAACTTGAGATGCGGCGGCAGACAGCGCATGGGTTGCTAATGCATCGGCTACAACGGCCGCACGGCAACCGGAGCACTCCTGTGCTCCTTCGGATCGGGTACCGCCCTCGCGGCGTCCGCTCCGCGGCGTCGCGATTGGACGCACATGTCGGCCCAGCAACGGGCTCACCGGCGGCGCGCGAATACAAACGCCGGCGGAACGGCGGGCCTACGATGACCGAATGCCTGTGCTGGGCACCAAACTGCACCTGCCCTCGCCGCGTCGCCGGCTGGTGCGGCGCGCGCGGCTCACCGATCAGCTGCGCGCGGCGGGAGGCGACGGGTTGCGGCTGGTGCTCATCGCGGCTCCGGCGGGGTTCGGCAAGACCACGCTGCTGGCCCAGTGGTTGGCGGCGGGCGAGGAGCCGCGGCGCCGGGTGGCGTGGTTGTCGCTCGACCCGGGTGACGCCGATCTGCGGCTGTTCCTGACCCACCTCGTGGCAGCGGTTCGGACCGCCGAGCCCAAGGCCGGTGTCGACGCACTCGCCATGTTGGACGCCGCCGGCACCACGCCGACCGACGCCGTCCTGGTCAGCCTGATCAATGACCTCGACGTGCTCGCCGGTCCCACGGTGGTGGCACTCGACGACTACCACGTCATCGACGAGGCAGCCGTGCACGAGGCCGTGACCTTCCTACTGGACAACCTGCCGCCGCAGGTCACGCTGGCGATGTCCACCCGGGCCGACCCGCCACTGCCCTTGTCCCGGTTGCGTGCGCGCGGCGAGCTACTGGAGGTGCGGGCCGCCGATCTGCGGTTCACCACCGACGAAGCGGCGGCGTTCCTCAACGAGGTGATGGGGCTGCGGCTGGCGCCGGCACTCGTGGCCGCGCTCGAGGCGCGTACCGAGGGATGGGCGGCCGGGCTGCAGCTGGCCGCGCTGTCGGCGCGGACCCATGCCGGAGACGGGTCCGGCGACGGGTCCGGCGACGGGTCCGGCGACGTCGCCGGTTTCGTCGAGGCCTTCTCCGGAAGCCATCGCTTCGTCCTCGACTATCTCGTCGAGGAGGTTCTGCACCGCCAGCCGGATGATGTGCGCGCGTTCCTGCTCGACACCTCCGTGCTCGATCAGCTGACCGGCGGGCTCTGCGACGCCGTGACCGGTCGCGCCGACGGTCAGCCGATGCTGGAGGCGCTTGAGCGCGAGAACCTGTTCGTCGTCGCGCTCGACGACGAGCGCCGGTGGTACCGCTATCACCACCTGTTCGCCGACGTGTTGCGTGCCCGTCTGGCCGCCCGGCACGCCGACCGGGTGGGCGAGCTGCACACCGCGGCCAGCCGATGGCTCGCCGCCAACGGGCTGCTGGCCGATGCCGTGCGGCACGCCATGGCGGGCGGGGACCACGAGTACACCGCCGACCTCGTCGAGCTCGCCCTGCCCGACCTGCGCCGACGACGCCAGGAACACACGCTTCGCGACTGGCTGGGCGCGCTGCCCGACGACGTCGTCCGCCGCCGACCGCTGCTCGCCACCTTCGTGGGGTGGCGCCGGCTCTCCGACGGTGATATCGACGGAGTGGAGGCGTACCTCGACGCCGCCGAGGCCGTTCTCGGCACGACACCGCGGCCGACCATCCCCACGGCGCAGTCGGCGGACTCGCTCGCCGAGGCAGCCAGGGACCGGGACGGCGAGGTCCGCTCCCTCCCGGCCATGATCGCGGTCTACCGCGCCTCGGTCGCCCAGGCCCGGGGTGACGTCGACGGCACGGTCTCGCACGCCCGCCGGGCACTCGCGCTGGCCGGGCCGGAGGACCACTTTCCGCGCGGCGCCGCCGCCGGCTTCGTCGGCCTGGCGGCATGGGCCGCCGGCGACCTCGCCACCGCGGTGGACACGTTCGCCGAAGCGGTGGCCGGCCTGCACGCGGCCGGCATGATCGCGGACGAGCTGGGCGCGACCGTCGTGCTGGCGAACATGTGGCTGGCGCGCGGACGCCCCCTCGAGGCGCGCCGCCGCTACGAACGCGCGCTGGCCGCCGCCGAGAACCACCCCGGCCCGGTGCTGTCCACCACCGGCGACCTGCACGTCGGCCTCGCGGACGTCCTGCGCGAGCAGGGCGAGCTCGAGGCGGCCGCGGAACACCTCGAGATCGCCCGCGAGCTCGGCGACCGGGCCTCGGTGGTCGAGAACCGGCACCGCTGGTACACCGCGACGGCCGCGCTGCTACTGGCCAGAGGCGACCTCGACGGCGCGATCGCGATGCTCGACCAGGCCGAGCCACTCTTCCTGCCCGGCTACTTCCCCGACGTGCGGCCGATCGCCGCGACCAGGGCGCGGCTGCGGATCGTCCAGGGCCGCCTCGACGACGCCCGGTCATGGGCGCGCGAGCGCGGGGTCGCGCCGACGGATCCGCCGACCTTCCTGGCCGAGTACGACCAGCTCACCCTCGCCCGGCTGCTCGTCGCCGAGGGTGCCGCGCGCGGGGCGATCGGCCTGCTCGACCGCGTACTGCACGCCGCGCGGGCGGCGGGCCGCGACGGCAGCCTGGTCGAGGCGGGTCTGGTGCGGGCGCTCGCCCACCACGCGAACGGCGACGCGGACGCGGCGGCGGCCGACCTCGCTGCCGCCCTCACCGCCGGGGTGCCGGCCGGCTACTGCCGGCTCTTCCTCGACGAGGGACGGCCGATGGCCGAGCTGCTCGCGCTGGTCGCCCACGCCGCGGCGCACGACGTCCGCACGCACGCCGCGCACCTGCTGGCCGCCGCACAGCCACCACCCGCACCCGCCGCACCTTCCGTCCCCACCGGATCCGTCTCGGCGGTCGAGCTCAGCGCGCGCGAGGTCGAGGTGCTGCGCCTGCTGGCGACCGAGCTGAGCGGGCCGCAGATCGCGCGTCGGCTCTTCGTCTCGGTGAACACGCTGCGCACGCACACCAAGCACATCTTCACCAAGCTCGACGTGAACACCCGCCGCGCCGCGGTAGCTCGAGCCGCGGCCCTCGGCCTGCTCTGAGCGTCGCCACGGTCGAATCACCATCCCGGTCACATCACATGGTGATGTGGCCTCACCACGTCGATTCCTAGCGTTCGCGGCGACGTCGGACGCAACGCCCGGCACCGGACACCAAGGAATCCGACATGAACATCACCGCCAACCGCCTCACCGCCGCCGCCGGCGTCTGCGCCGCGGCCGCCGGCGCCATCTTCATCGGGGTCCAGATCAACCACCCGCCGGCCGACGTCGCGCACGTCGTCACCACCGAGATGGCGGTCCGCGAGATCGCGAAGGCTTTGATGGCCGTCCTGGCGCTGGCGGGCTTCACCGGCATGTTCCTTCGCCACCGCCGCGAGTTCGGCGTCCTCGGACTCGCCGGCTACCTCCTGCTGACCGCCGGCTACCTCGCCCTGTTCGCCGTCCAGTGCGTCGTCGCCTTCGTCCTCCCGACGGTGGCCCACTCGGCCCCGGGATACGTGCAGGACTTCCTCGACGCGGCCATGGGCGGCAGCCCAAGCGGCGACATCGGCCTCATGCACACGGTGTTCCTCGTCTCCGGCATGGGTTACTCGATCGGTGGACTGCTGTTCGGTATCGCGCTGTTCCGCGCCGGCATCCTGGCCCGCTGGGCGTCCCTGCTGCTCGCCTGCGCCACCACCGCCGCCCTCGCGCTGTCCGTGCTGCCGGAGTCCTTCAGCCGCCCGTTCGCGGTGCCGACCGGCGTCGCGCTGATCGGCCTCGGCATCTCGCTGTGGCGCGACCAGCGCCGGCAAGCCGAGACCGGCGCGCACGGCACGGTGCGGGTCGCGAAGCCGGCGACCCGATGAGCACCCGGGAGCGGAGCTGGCCGGTGCCGATCGTGCTGGTGGCGCTCAGCGCGATCCCGCTTGCGGCCGGCACCCTGCGGATGATCCAGCTCGCCGGCGGTCCCGCCGTCATCCCCGCCGACCACCGGTTCGCCGACTTCCCGGTCCCGCTCGTGGCGCACATCCTGGGCGCGACGACGTACGTGCTCGTCGGGATCCTGCAGTTCGTGCCGCGGTTTCGCCGCCGGCACCCGGCCTGGCACCGGCGGGCCGGCCGGGTGCTGGCCGTGGCCGGCCTCCTCGTGGCCATCTCGGCGGTATGGATGACGCTGTGCTACGAGGCGCAGCCCGGCACCGGCGACCTGCTTTACGTGCTCCGCCTGGTCTTCGGGTCCGCGATGGCCGCCTGCCTCGTGCTCGGCTTCGCCGCCGTACGTCGCCGCGACATCGCGGCGCACCGGGCATGGATGAGCCGGGCCTACGCGATCGGCCTGGCCGCCGGGACGCAGGCCGTCACCGAGGGCGTCGGCGGCGCGATCTTCGGCACCGGTGTGCTCGCCGCCGACATCGCCAAGGGTGCCGGTTGGGTGCTCAACCTGGCCGTCGCCGAGTGGGCCATCCGCCGCCCCGCGCGCCCCCGCCCCGCAGTCCCCACAGGTCCTCAGCGAGTTGGAGCACTCCCGTGAACACCGCCCCCACGACGTACGCGATCCGCGTCGACGGCCACCTCGACGACCACTGGTCGACCTCGCTCGACGCGCTCGACATGACCCGCCACGACGACGGCACCACCACCATCACCATCTCGGTCGCCGACCAAGCACAACTCCACGGTGTACTCGCCCGCCTGCGCGACATCGGCACGGTCCTCACCGAACTCCACACCACCGGCGCCAGCCCTGATCCGCCGATCGGGCGGTCATCAGCGTGGCGCGACGGTTGTGCTCGCTAGGTGCCGATGAGCCGCCGCGCCTCCGACAGCGGCATGCTGGCGTCGCCGATGCGCTGGTCGCTGTCGCCGTCGATGGCGGCGTCGTAGGCGAGCGCCAGCGCGGCGAACGCACGCGCCAGCGCGTGTGTGGTCCTGCAGTCGGGCGGCCCGGACTTGTTGGGATAGGTCACGCGCTGCATCTCGGCCCATTGCCAGGCCTGGTTCTCCCAGTCGAACTCAGGGCCGGTCAGCTGTTCAGCGGTCTTCTGCCGGTCGGCGAGGGCTTCGTTGGCCTTGTTGATGATGCGCAGTGCCTCCTCCCGTATGTCGGCGTTGTCTGCCGGCACCCGGCCCGTCACCACCACTTGGCGCAGCGCCGCCCAGCTCTGCGCGCCCGCCGCGGTTCCGGGCGCGGCGGTGAACGACTTGTTCGCCTGGTCGACGAAGAAGTGGCTACGGATCCACAGCGCGGCGCGGATCTGGCACAGGTTGCGCTGCGTGATCAACGCGTCTGACCAGGTTTCGACAAAATTGGCATGTTCATGACCGGCGTCGACATGGTCTGCCTCGGGCGGATCCAGTGTGGCGATGTCGGGCAACGCGACCTGCCACGGGGCAGCACCGGCAGGCCGGTCGCGGAAGTAGGTGATCGCGGCCAGCCGGTCGGGCCAGTTGCGGTGCGCGGCTGTCAGCTGGTGCACGATCCACCACGCATGTCCGTCGTCGCCGCCGTCGTCTGCGTGCCACCGGCTTTCCATCGTCCGCGCGCATTCGACGACGAGACGCAGGCTGTATTCGCTCAGTTCAGTGATCTGCGTGCGTCGCGGGCGCAGCACGACGGGGCCGCTGGCGGAGCCGATCGCCGCCGCGAACGGCTGGAACTCGCTGCACCGGCGGAGCTCTCGCAGGTCCGCGTCCTCGCTGAGGATCCAGGACCGCTGCCGGCTGACGTGCGAGCTGTCCGCGGACTCCAGGCCGGTGAACAGCGCTTTGGTGGCGGCGCGGGCGAAGCTTCGGTGCTGTTCGTCGCGTCCGATGAGGACCAGTGCCTGCCCGAAGACGCAGGCGGCGTTGTAGTGGTCCATCCAGACCGATGTGGACCGCGTCGCGCGCTCGATTCTGCGGTGAAGACCGCCGAGCAATGTCTCTGCCTCGCCTGGCGCGAGGGCGCTTTCGTTCGCTTCGTCGCGCCCGCGCGCGGCGACTTCGAGCCGGAGCGTGATCCAACTGTCGTGGGCCATCTTCAGCGACCGGGTGGTGAGCTCCGAGTCGTCCACCCAGCCGAGCCACGAGCGGTGGTCGCGCACCAACTGCTGGAGTTCGTAGCGGGACATCAGGATGAAGATCCGCTTCAGCTCGACCTTGGCCTCGAGTGCCGCGGCGCCATCGTCTGGCTGAGCCTTCTCGGTGAGGTCGGTCAGCTTGGTTTTCAGCTCTTCGGCGTGTGACTTTCCGGCGTGCCGCAGCATCCGCGGGCCGCCGTCGCCGTCCCGCCATACCGGTCCGTAACGTTCGGCGAGCGTCTTGACCAGCATATGGCGCAGTCGGCTTCGTTCCCGCGATCGCGGATCCGTCGCGTCGAGCTTGATCCACTGCGGGGTCAGCTTCTCGAAGTAGGCGAGCGCGGTCGCGTACCGGAATCGAGCGAGAAACGGGTTGCCGTATCGACGCCAACGCCCGAGCCGCTGCCAGGCGGTGAACCGGTGCCGGCCGGTCCCGTCGACCTGCCTGCCGTGCAGCCAGCTGTTGTAACGCTCCGGGCTGCCCGACCACAGTACGAGCGCGCTGTTGTAGGTGGCGAGCGCATCCAGGTAGAGACCGAGCTGCTCCTGTATCTGGGCCATCTCCAGGCGGATCAGTGGGTTCAGCGAGTCCCTTCCCAGCGCGGACCGGTAGCGGCCGAGCGCCTCGTCGTAGCGTCGCTGCTGGCGGAAGGCGCTTGCCTCCTCGTAGTCGTCGAGCAACTCGACCGGGAGACTGCGCCCGTGCCAGTGCCGCCACGGGGATGCGAGGCAGCGCCGGGTGAGCGGCAGGATGGCTGCCGCCACCACCCTCGCTGCCCGCTCCGCGGCCTGTTCCGGAGTCGGCGCCCACACCGTGCCCGCGACTGTGCGCTGCCGGGGCAGCACCGTCACTCGCACGGACACCCCGCAGGAGTCCTTGTTCCCCGGCCGGTGCAATATGGCACCGTCCACTCGGTACGCCGAACGCGGAATGATCCTGCTGATGACCTCTATGGTCGTCGCCCACCAGGATTCCCGGCTGCTTTCCCGCATGGTCTGCAGGAAACCACCACCAACCGCTTCGCCGGGCGTCGGCGTGGGCAGGTAGACGCTGACCGAGGACAGCTTCTCGCGAAGCATCATCGTCACGTACGCGCCCAGAGCAGCCTGTTCCGTGTTCTGTTCGGATCCGATGTCCACACTGGTCGATGCCTCGTCCAGATGTGCGACCTCGATCGGCCCCGGCCGCACGGTCAGCCACCAGAACTTCAACCACCGCAACGAGATAATGACCGCGACGGCGACGACGAAGAACTCGATGCGCGCACCGATGACCGCCGCGGCGTCCGCGTCCTTGCCGAACAACACCCCGACACCCGCGGTGACGTGCCGGATGTGAGTCACGACCGCACCGAACGGGTCGAGCCAGCCGGGCGGGTCCATCGGATGGCCGGCGAACGACGCGGCCAGCAGACCGAGCACCGTCCCGCTAACCACGAGCGCGGCGAATCGCGGCAGGAATCGCGGCCGCGGCAACCGGGCGGAGAAATCCGGCGTGCGCCGCAGCAGTCGGCTGAGAAATTTCGGCATGACGGCCCCCAGCAGAGCGCGCACAGCAACCAGCGGGAATATCGCGAAGGGGTACCGCACCATTACAACCCGTCGAATTTCAATTCCGTCACGTCACCGGAGGAGGTCAGGCTTCCGACCGCGACGTGCGCCGGGTGCTGGACGAGGAGCGGGACCGGTTCGCTGACGCCCGTATCCACTGAAACGCCAAGCCGTCGGGCGTTTGGTCACCTGTGTCGGATGAAGCGGCCGCGCGCAAGTGATATCACGACGCATCCGGGTTGGTTACCGCATCGAATTCGGCGAGGACGGTCGCGACCGCGTCCGGCGCTACCTCGATCAGTTGTCGAATTGGCAGGTGCCAGTCCGCGATCCGCAACGCTCGGGCGACCGCACGCGCGCGGCGGCGCAGATCCGCGGTTTCCGTCGCTGCCAGCAAAGCTCGCGCTCGATCCTCAGGGGTGACGACGGTGTCAATGGAGTCGGCGATGGTCTCGGCTCGATCGAGATCGCCGGCCTTGGCCGCGGCTTCAGCCACCGCCGCGAGCACCCCCGCCCGCGTATAGGAGTTGCCGATCGAGTGGGCGATTTCCGCGGCGTGCCCGATCATCGTCGATGCTCGATCGACATCGCCGACCTTGGCCACGGCGTCGGCCACCGACAACAGCGCACGCGCCTGCGCTTCGGTGACGGTGATGGCGCGAGCGATGTCCTCGGCACCCACGATCAACGCGCGCGCTCGATCGATATCACCGACCTTGGCCACGGCATCAGCCAGCAACGCCAGGACACGTACGTTCGCCTCTTCCGACAAGTGGTTACGAATGACCCGGGTAGAACGCACGGGCCCAGTGGCACGAACGGAGTGGGCGAGGGCTTCGACGCGCACGAGCAGCTTCGCCGCTCGATGGAGATCACCAGCCTTGGCGGTGGCTTCAGCCATCGACACCAAGACCCTCGCCTCATCCTCGGAGGTGAGGGAACTCGCAATGACCTCGGCACGGTCGAGGTCGCCGGCCCGGGCCGCTGCTTCGGCTCGGCCGCGCTCGACGGTCCTGGCCGCTGCCGCGGCCGACGACTCCAGCCCCCTCGCCCGCTGGTAGCCGCGTTGGTCAGAATGCGGCAGGGAGTCGGCGAACGAGCGGGCGATCGTCTTTGCCCGCATGATCAACGTAGCTGCTCGATCGAAGTCACCGACCCTGGCCGCGACCTCACCCACCCGCTTCAGACCCCAGGCCTGCCAGTAGGGGTCGGTGTCGGAGACCGCGATGGTCACGGCTCGGTCGAGGTCTCCGGCCTTGGCTACGGCTTCGGCCACCGCCACCATGGCGCTTGTCCGATCCTCCGAGGTGGTGATGGACCGGGCGACGGCCTCGGCACGCACGATCAACGCGCCCGCTCCACCGAGATCACCGGCATCGGTTGCCGCATCGACCGCCGACGCCAAGGCACGCACGGTCTTCGCCTGCTGAAACGGCTCCGGGACGGAGCGGACGACAGCCTCCGCGCGCACGATCAACGTGCCTGCTCGGTCGAGATCACCGGCCCTGGCGGCAACCTCGGCCACCGCCGCCATGGCCCACGCTTGCTGCTTGGACACGGTGATGGAGTCGGCGATGGCCTCGGCTCGGTCGAAGTCGCCGATCTCGGCTGCCCCTTCCGCCACCGACACGAGCACCCCCGCCTGCTGGTCGCGCATGAGCCGGGAGTCGGCGGTGATGGAGCGGGCGATGGCCTCGGCACGCGCGACCAACGCAGCTGCTCGATCCAGATCACCGGCCCTGGCTGCCGCAACCGCCACCGACACCAGATCCCACGCCTGCCGCTCGAGCTTGGTGTTGGAGCCTGCGATGACCTCGGCGCGCACGATCAACGCGCGTGCTCGATCGAGATCACCGACCTCGCCCGCCGCGCCGGCCACCGATGCCAACGCCTTCGGCTGCCAGTAGGTGTCGGTGATGGCGCCGGCGATCGCCTCGGCCTGGTCGAGGTTGCCGGCCTCGGCTGTCGTTCCGGCCACCGACGCCAGGGCACTTGCCTGCCGCTCGGGGTCGGTGATGAAGCGGGCGATCGCCCTGGCGCGGTCGAGATCACCCGCCTTGGCCGTCGCTTCGGCCACCGACAGCAGGGCACCCGCCCGCGAGTAGCTCTCGGCGATGGAGCGGGCGATGGTCTCGGCGCGGCCGAGTAACGTGTCGGCCCGGTCGAGATCGCCGGCCTCGGCCGCGGCTTGCGCCACCGACGCCACGGCCCTTGCCTGCTGGTTGAGGTGGGTGATGGAGCGGGCGATGGTCTCCACGCGCACGAACAACATGTCGGCCCGGTCGAGATCGCCGGCCTCGGCCGCCGCTTGCGCCACCGCAGCCACGGCCACTGCCTGCTCGAAGGGTTCGGCGATGGAGCAGGCGATGGCCTCGGCGTGGTCGAGGTGGCCGGCGTCGGCCGTCGCTTCGGTCACCGACAGCAGCGCAGACGCCTGCAGACCCCAGCCCTGCCGGTAGGGAATGGAGCGGGCCACCGCCTCAGCGCGGTTGAACCGGCCCAGCAGCGCCCAGACCGTCGGAAGGCGGTACGGGATGTCCCGGTTCTGGTTGATGAGGTGGTCGCGATGGATGGCCAGGCGCACCATCGCGATCACGTCCGGGTGCTCCTGAGCAACGATGACGTCCTGGGTCGTGATGATCTCGGCGAACGCCGCGGCGTCACCACCAGACAGATCAAGCATGCGAACCCGGCGGGCGAGATCGGTGACGCACGCGACCATCCGTGCGACATCGCCGGTCGCGTGCAGCATCTGGAAGTAACCGTGGAGCAGGTAGTCAGGCGTGCCGGCGGGCCATCGATCGCGCTGGTATCGCTGCGCCCAGTCGTGCAGCCGCTGCCGGTATCCGGACAGACGGGCCTCCCCCAGGAACCGCACCGCGGCTGACCGGAGCTCTTCGTGGCCGAGCACGTAGACCTGTTCCGGTGAGTTCGGCTCTGACCAGCCAGGCGCGGGCCGACGAGCGAATGTCCGCCCGGCGACGGCATGCAGGGACTCCTCGATCTCCCAGGACTGGCCCGTCAACTCCGCCAGCTCGCGGCCGTTCAATCCGCCCCCGGCGGCGGTGACCAGGCCCAGCAGGTCCTGTCCGATATGCGCGCCACGCAGCAGCCGCATCAGCTCCCGCTCGGCCTCCCGCCGGATGTCCTGCGCGTGCGGGGACGCCGCCAGGGTGCGTTCGACGGCCGGGTCCCGCAGCGGGTGCTTGGCCGGCACGTCCGACGGGACCGGCGGGTCGTGCCGTCCCGCCACGATGACGCGCATGCCCGCCACCGGACGGGCCGGCAGCAGCGCGGCGATGCTGTGCACATCCGCCTGGGCGTCCTCGTCGAGACCGTCCACGACGAGGACCAGGCGCTGCCCCCGATCCGCGCACAAGACCGCCGCGGTGTCCAGCTTCGCCCACAGGTGCGAGGCACGGGTGGCATCGGTCAGGAACGCCGGAACGGGTTCGTCGAGCATGCTCGCCAACTGTTCGATGACGACATCGAGGAAGGCGTTGCGATCGCTTTGGGCGGCTTGGCCGGCGGTGATGAAGAACGAGACGACGCGTACCGCGGGCGGCGGGTTCAGCACGAACCAGGACAGCAGCGCTGTCTTGCCCGCCCATGGTTCGGCGCGCAGCCACAGGTAGGCGCCGGTATCGGTGCCGGTGCAGAACGACTCGAGATCGGCCAGTTCGGCCTCCCTGCCCACGAGCATGTCCGGGGCGATCGCACGCACCTGGTAGTGATACGCGGACCGTGCCGTAGGGCGGCCGTCCACATGCACGTTGAACTGGATGTTGCCGGCGCCGGCCTGGACGCCCTTGGCTCCGCGGGCGTCGATGGTCCGTGCCGGCTCGTCCTCCTCCGCCACCGACGCGACCCGTCAGCGGAACGTGTTGGTCTGCGTGTTGTGGTCACCGATCTGCGTGCCCTGGGCCTCGCGCGCGTCGACGACGTTCAGCCGGGGCCGCTGCCCGGCCGTCTCGAGCTCCTGAAGCAGGGTCCGGGCAGCCGCGAGGATTTCCTCGTCGCGGTCGGCGCCGCTGGCGGACAACACGTCGCTCAGCTGAGCCTGCCACGCTTCGGACTCCACGTCGCTCGCGTCCAAGATCCGCGCATCGTCCTCGGTGCGTGCGGCCAGACGTCGGCGCACCGCCGCACGCAGTCCCGCGTACGCGTCTCGCACCGCGCTGCTCGCGGTATCCGTAAGACCTGCCGAAGCCCCCGCGGCGAGCGCCGCCACCACCAACTCCAACCCGGACACGTCCACCCCCGACTCTCGGTTGAACCGGCCCGGCGCACCACTGCGCGGACCAACACCGCCGGCGGCAAGTCTTCCACCACCGTCGCCCGACGCACCAACGTCCTCTCGCACCGCCATGGCAGGAGTTGCCGGGCGCCATCGCCGAGGACCCGTTCGGCACCGGCAGCGCACCGGCCGGTGTGCTGCGCGAACCCGTGGCCGGGACGTGTTCGGTGTGTTGACTCGTGGGCGGCGCCAGCTAGGGTCGGGTGGTGAGCACCAGAAGGATCGCCACCCTCACGGGCTGGTTGATGGTGGTCACCTTCCTCACCTCGATCCCCGCGTACTTCCTGTACGCCCCGGCGCGCGACAACCCCGAGGCCATCACCGGAGCCGGCGCCGATCCCACTGCGAGCGTGGCGTTGGGGGCTTTCCTCGAGCTCGTCCTCATCATCGCCAACGTCGGCACCGCGGTCGTGCCGTACGCGGTCTTCAAGCGGTACAGCAAAGTCCTCGCGCTGGGCTACGTCGCAGCGCGCCTCGTCGAGTGCACGTTCATCGCCATCGGGATCATCAGCCTCCTCACGTTCGTGTACATGCGGCAGGAAGGCACAGCCGGCACCGACGCCGGCCTCGGCGAGGCGTTCGTCGCCATCTATGAGCGGGCATTTTTGATCGGGCCGGGCTTCTTCGCCGGCGTCGCGAACGGAATGATCCTGGGCTACCTGATGTATCGGTCCGGCCTGGTGCCACGAGGCCTGGCGATGCTGGGGCTCATCGGAGGTCCACTCGTCGCCGCTTCGGGAATCGCCGTCATGTTCGACGTCATCGACCGTGGGTCCACACTGCAGGGCATCGCGACGATTCCGGAGTTCGTCTGGGAGCTGTCGTTCGGCATCTACCTCATCGTCAAGGGATTCAAGCCCGCTCCGGATCTGGCTGGAGAACATGGCGAACAAGGCGCACCAGATGCGGGCCCGTAGCCGGAGAATCCCGTTCAGAATGGGCTGATCGTGGTGATTCCCTGGGCAGGCGGCGTGGCGTGCGGGTGGGCGTACCACTTACCGAGCTGAAGGCGCCACACTGGTGACGACTGCCCACCAGATGTCACCTGTTCGAGTGATGTTCACCCCTCGTTGCCACCTGGGCATTCTCCGTGTTTTGGCTGGTGGGCGTGGCCGTGTGAGGTATCTCGGGAGTTGAGCGTCCGAGTTCAGGAGTGGTACGACTTCCGACTCAGGCCCCCAAAAGGGGAAATGACCTCGGTCGCCTTCTCCATCCATTCCTACCTGAATGAGGCCGCGCTGATCCCGCATTCGTTCGAGCTGTACCGCACAGCGACAGCGACGCCGGCTGACATGCTGCGAACAGCCTTGGTCGTCACCGGTCTCGCGATCATGTTGACCGGTATCGTCATGTTGTATCGCTGGGGGCGCAACGACCTCAGGGCCGGCACTTCGAGCAGGTTCGCTCTCCGGGTCGCGGTCACGATCACCGGCACCGTCCTCGCCGTCGTCGGCGCCACACCGACGTTTGTTCCGTCGGCGAGCATGTCGGCCGCAGACGCGGTAGCCGCGAGTTCGACGCAACGTCGTGCTGCCGGCTCTCCTGCCGAACGCCGCACGGGGCGAATCGTATTGACGGACGGCCATGCGGTAGACCTTGACTCTCGCGAGGACGACTGGGACGTCGCGCGGGCGAAATACATCCATTTCGGAAAAACCCTCGACCTGCGACTCTACACGTTACTCGACGTGCACGTCGGAATTGTCAAGGTCGCGCCGCGAGCAGATTACTTCGACTGTGCCGGCTCGACCGGTCGCCGGACCGAGATCGCACATGATGACTTCGCTCGGGGAGACACCTTCTGTGTCGAAAGTGACGAGGGCCGCTGGGCGCGGGTGGTAATCACCTCCAAAGACACCGACAACACCTGTTCGACGAGGGTGAAGATGGATGTCCTCGTGTGGGAGAAAGCCGGAACGTAGACACCGGAACCTCAGTCGAGGCCCCGTGACCGGCCGTTCGCGGAGCGTGTTTGGCTGTGGTGTACCGTTTCGTCGGCCAACTCGGCTCGACGCGGCAACGAGAGGCGCGGATGGTTGCTCGGCAGGTCCGTTCAGTGGTCGGCAGAGCCTGGATTCTCTACCTGGTCGGCGGTGTTCTGGTAGTCGGCGCTTATTACGTGGCCACGCGCCTCGACGCCCCGCCGGTGGTTCGAGTCACCTTGTACTGCTTGGTCAGTGCGTCCTCCGCGGCGGCCGTGCTGATCGGCTGCTGGCACGGGCTACCACGCGGGAAACCGAGGGTGCCGTGGTTGTTCCTCGGATTCAGCCAGGTCATCTACGCCGTAGCGGATATCCTGTTTTACTTCTCGCACAACGTTCTGGGCCAGACGACGTTCCCGGCCGCCGCGGACGCGTTCTACCTGCTGCACTATCCCCTGGTGGTCGTCGGCCTCATCCTGTTGATCAGACGCCGGACCCCGGGCCACGACTTGGCCAGCGTGCTCGACGCCGCCACTCTCGCAGTCGCCGTCGGCATGCTCTCCTGGTTGTACCTGATCGGCCCGCAGGCGCGCACCGGCTCGTTCAGCCTGGTCACCGTGGTGTCGGTCGCCTACCCGGTGATGGACCTGGCGATGTTCGCCGTGGCGCTGCGGCTCATCCTCGGGCCAGGTCGCCGCCCCGTGTCGTTCATGTTGCTGGCCGTCAACCTGTTGGCGATCTTCACCGCGGACACCATCTACGTGATGCAGCAGCTCAGCGGCACGTACACCACCGGCAACTTCCTGGACGCCATCTGGCTGGGTGGCAACCTGGCGCTCGGCACGGCCGCGCTGCACCCCACGGTGGGGCGCGTCGAGGAGCGGGCGGATCCCGCCGATATCCAGCTCACGCCGTTCCGGCTGGCGATGCTCGCCGGCGCCGCGCTGATCGCACCGTCCACTTTGGTGTTGCAGTACTCGCTCGGCGTACAGCGCGACATCCTGGTGATCGCCGCCGCGTGCGCGGCGCTGTTCATGCTCACCATCGGCCGCCTCGCCGGCCTCGTCGCGGATCAGCGAAGGCTCGCGACCACCGACGTGCTGACCGGCCTTCGTACCAGGCGTTTCTTCGGCGCGCAGCTTCCGGTGGAAATAGTCAAGGCACGGCGCTCCGGCGCGAAGCTCGCCGTGCTGATCGTGGACATCGACCACTTCAAGTCGATCAATGACAGGTACGGTCATCCGGCCGGTGACCGGGTGCTGGTCGAGGTGGCGCGGCGGCTGCGGGAGTCCGTCCGGCCCAGCGACGTTCTCGCGCGTTACGGCGGCGAGGAGTTCGCCCTGGTTGTGGCGAGCGTGAACGCGGAGGAGCTGGCCGCCATCGGCGAGCGGCTGCGCAACCAGGTCGCCTCCAGCCAGATCCAGGTGGCCACCGACGTGTGGCTCCACGTCACCGTGTCGATCGGCACCGCCAGCCTGCCGATGAACGGCGGCACGCCGGCCGAGCTGATCACCACCGCGGACCGCGCGCTGTACGCGGCCAAGGCGCAGGGCCGCGACCGGGTCGTGCAAGGGAACAGCAACGACCCGGACCACGGCAACGCAGCCGACATGGCCGCGTTGCTCGTCTATCTGCAGCGGGTCGCCGACGAGGTCGACGGCTGGCTGTCGACGAGCGAGCACGGCCGCGCCGTCGGGCGGTGGGCGGCACTGGTGGCCCAGTCGCTCGGCCACGACAAGCCGACCGTGTGCCGGACGGAGCTCGCGGGCCGCCTGCACGACGTCGGCAAAGTCCTTGTACCGAAAGACATCTGGTGCAAGCCGGCGGCGCTCACGACCGACGAGTTCGAGCTCGTGCGCCAGCACCCCGGGCACGGGTACCGGATGCTGAGCGTCGTGCCCGACCTGGCCGACGTGGCGGAGATCATCCACCAGCACCACGAGCGGATGGACGGCCGCGGGTATCCGCTCGGCCTCGCCGGCGAGCAGATCCGCATCGAAGCCCGGATCGTCGCCGTGTGCGACTCGTGGGCGGCGATGCTCGCCGAGCGGCCGTACCAGTCCGCGCTGAGCCACGAAACCGCGTGCGGGGAACTCATGCGGGGCAGGGGAAGCCAGTTCGACACGGATGTCGTCGACGCGTTCCTGGAGCTGTACCACAGCGGCCAGCTCGGCTCGCTGCACGTGCGGAACGAGGGCGCCGTCATGCGCGCGGCGCTCTGAGTCCCGTCAGCTGTTCTGATCGGCGCCGGCCGACGATGTACCGGCACGTCAGCACGTACGGCCGGCACGGCCGGCCGTACGTGTGCGCCTCCGCGGTGTGCCGCCCCCTTGATCCGGCCTGCGGGCCGTGCGGTCAGGTGACGTTCTCCGCGACGTGGTCGGATTCGGCGTACCCGGCCGAGTCGCCGTCCGCCACATCCGGTCGCCGGCCGAAGCCCAGCAGGGCGGCCCGATGCGAGCCCCGCGCGAGCAGCCAGGCCAGCACGACATAGAGGAGACCGGCGAGCAGCCACGCCTCCACCGCGGGGAGTCCGAGGGAGGGCACGGTCTGCTGGCCGGGCAGCAGGCCGAGGCCCCATGCGCCGAACAGCAGCGCCACCACGACCGCCACGATGCCGGGCAGGTTGCCGAGGCCGGCGGCCCGCCACGACGGAATGAAGTCGGTCGACCGACGCAAGCCCAGCATCCTCGGCAGCACGAAGCGGTCCACGCACATCACCACGGTCACACACGGCAACGCGATCGACGACCAGCTCGCCACCACGAAGAAACCCTCTTCGACGGCGGGAAACCGCCATGCGAACAACGCCGCGATCGCTGCCATCACCAGGCACGTGTGCCACCGTCGCCAGCCGCGGATGCCGCCGGCGACGTTCTGGCCTGCGTTGATCATCTCGTAGTAGTTGCCGTCGTTGATGGCCACCTGCATGATCGTGGCGAGGATCGCGCCCAGGGCGAGGACGCCGAACATCGAGTACTGCACGATGTAGCGGAACGCCGGGCCGAAGTCGTACTGGCCCGCGCCGGACAACTCCGCCATCATCCAGCCGCCTGCCACGAACAGCACGAGGCCCACCGCCAGCGCGACCACCAGCGGCAGCGTGGGCCAGAAGAAGCTGGGCTTGCCGTAGCGCCAGGTGTCCGGTTCGTTGCCCCACATCACGGAGCCGATGGCCACCCCGACACCGGCCAGGAACGGCATCGTCGCCTCGCTGGCCGGCGCCGCGGTCAGCACCGGGCCGGGGATGTCGGTGAAGCCCTTGACGAGCAAGTACACCATCCACACGATCATCAGCGGCGCGACGAGGTACCGGGCGAACGCGGCGATGCCGGTGAACCCGAACAGGTTGTTGGTGATGCCGACGACGGCAAGCAGCACGCTGATCAGCACCACGTTGCCCCAGCCGAACAGCCCGTCGTAGAGCGTGGCCAGCAGGTTGAACGCGAACGCGGTCCACCCGGCGGCGATGCCGATGAGCAGCACGGTGACCAGCGCGGACCCGATCTTGCCCAGGATCGAGCGGGTCAGCAGTGCGTGCGTCTGACCGCTGACCGAACCCAGGTAGGCGGCCGGCAACGCGTAGATCAGGTAGGCGACCGCCCCGACCGCCCCCGCGGCTACGGCCTTCACCATGGAGAAGCCCGCGTCGTGGTACTGGAACCCCACAAACAGGTAGGTGAACCCCGCGACAAGGCTCATCCACAGCGACAGAAAGTGATATTTGGAACGCCGCTCGCTCAAGGGCACGACACCGATGCGACTCGTCGAATAGTCGTGTCGCACACTGTTTTCCAAAGCCGATGCGTCCGATAATTCCTTGCGGTCCACGCTGCGCTCGCTTCGTCGCTGGTTGTTCCACCCGGGAAGTTGTCCGCAAACCTTACGGTAAGACCCTTCCGGGCATGCGGACACGTCCATCCGGCCTAGTGCGACAGCGGTACAGCGTGCTCTTGATCCGGTCGCGCCAGCCGCCGCGGGGCGGATTGTGCGTGCTCACGGGCGCCGTCCGCGGCACATCTTGCCCGGGGCCCACTGAATCGACATGCGCGGATCCTGGATCCGCACGACTTCGACCCCGAGGCGAGCATGGCGGGCCTGCGCGGGATTGTTGACGAATACACTAAGCCGGGCCCGGAACACCGCGGCCGCCGCCGCGCAGCCCGAAGGATGCGCCACGGCGGCCGGGTGCCAATGCCACGTCCTCGCGCCTCCGGGAGCAACGCGATTTCCTCGATGAAGTCGCACTCACTTTTGTGTCTGACACACACGTAGCCGACGGCCGCCCACTCTCCTCGACCACGGCGAATGGCAGATCGGCCAACTCGCCTGCTCCACTCCCCCGGCGACGAAATCGTCCAGGACCGTTTTGGCGGTCGCCGATCAGCGGCTGAAGCCGGCCGCCAGACCGCTGAGCAGCTGGCGGCGCCCGAACGCGTACAGGACCAGGATGGGCAGCGTGGTAAGGACGACGGCGGCGACGACGGCGGGCACGTTGACGCTGTACTGGCCCTGGAAGGTCCACAACGCGAGCGGCAGCACCCGCCGGTCGGGGCTCTGGGTGAGGATCAGCGGCAGCAGGAACCCGTTCCAGATGGTCAGGGCGTTGTAGATCGTCACGGTCACGATGGCCGGCCGGGTGAGCGGTGCCGCCAGCCGCCACAGCGTCGTCCACTCGCTGGCACCGTCGATCCGCATCGACTCGAACAGCTCCTTGGGCACGTCACGGATGAAGTTGGCCAGCACCAGCACGGACAGCGGGATGGCGAACGCGATCGACGGGAGGATCAGCGCCAGCAGGCTGTCGTACAGGTGCAGCCTGATGATGATCAGGTAGATCGGGATGACAGTCGCCTGCAGCGGAATGGCCAGGCCCATGAGAAAGAGCCCGTTCACCATGCGCAGGATCCGGGAGTCCCAGGCGCGCACGATGGCGTACGCGGCCATGAAGGACACGGTCACGGCGATCACCACCGTGCTGGCGGTGACCACGGCGCTGTTGACGAAGTAGCCGACGAAGTCGTTCTGGATGACCATCCGGTAGTTGGCCAGTGTCG
>NZ_DATBKY010000203.1:0-31758 GCF_036555685.1 Actinophytocola sp.
GACGATCCCCACGCGAAGACCGACACACAGACCGAGGTGGAGATCCTCAACATCATCGACGACCACTCGCGGTTGCTGCTCGCCAGCACCGCCCGCGCCGTGTTCAAAGCCGGTGACATCGTCAGCGATCTGCACGCCGCGATGGCCCGCTACGGCCGTCCGGAACGGCTGCTCACCGACAATGGCGCGGTGTTCACCGGCCACTTCCGCGGCCGCGGCTGGGTCGCACTGGAACGCGAGCTTGTCGCGCTGGGCATCGCGCATCGCCACGCCAAGCCCTACCACCCCCAAACCTGCGGCAAGGTCGAGCGGCTGCACCAAACCCTCAAGAACTGGCTCGCCCGCCAACCCCCGGCAGCCACCATCGTCGACCTCCAAGCCCAGCTGGACACCTTCGCCGACTACTACAACCAGCACCGCCCCCACCGCGGCGTCGGGCGCCGCACCCCAGCCACCGCCTGGACCACCCGGCCCCGCGCCATCCCCGCCCGGCAAGGCATCCAGATCAGCGAACACTTCCGCGTCCGCAAGGACCGCGTCGACCGCGACGGCAAACTCACCCTCCGCCACGCCAGCCGCCTGCACCACATCGGCATCGGCCGCCACTGGGCCCACACCCCGGTCCTCATGCTCATCCGCGACCACAACGTCCGGATCATCACCGAAGACACCGGCGAACTCGTACGAGAACTGGTCCTCGACCCCAGCCGCGACTACCAACCACAGACCAAAAGGTGAACGATGACCCGACACAGATGTGAACGATGTCCTGAGACATCACACCACAACGAACCGTTCGACTTGAGCCCCAGCAGATCCGCCCGGCCGTCGCCGTCGATGTCGGCCGCGTCGAGCTGTTCGAACACGTCGAACCCGGTACCGATCTGGGTGCCGCTGCCGGCGAACGGCACGCCGCCGGGATTGGACGCGCGGTTGTTCGGGTAGTAGTACAGCGTGCCGTTCGGCTTGCGTGCGTAGAGGTCCGCGCTGCCGTCGCCGGAGATGTCGGCGCCGTCGATCCAGTCGAACCCGTTCCACCCGGTACCGATCTGGCTACCGGTTCCGTTGAACGGGTCGCCGTCGGCGGTGCCGTCGTTCATGTAGTACATGAGCGTGCCGTCCGACTTGACGCCGACCAGGTCGGCCTCGCTGTCACCGTTGATGTCCGTGCCATCGGGAGCGTGGGACGGCTCGCTGCTCTCGACGATCTTGTCGTACCGGATCGGCGTGTAGATCGAGGCGTACGACTGGGACCAGGTCCGCTCGGTGGTCGGAGCGCCGTTCGGGCCGGCCTGCTCGCGAACGCGCGGCTGGGTCTTGGCCACGTCCGCCCAACCGATGAACATCGCGACGTGGCTGCCCGCGTCCAGCAGGGCGTCGCCGGGTCGCAGGTCCGACCGGGCGATCGGGTGCGACACCTGGTCGAGGGTGTCGGTGGTGTAGGAGATCCGCAGGTCCCAGATCATCGACAGGTACCCGGAACAGTCGGTTCGGTAGCTGCCGTACTGGTTGCGGTGGCAGGCCGCCTGGCTGTACGGGACCCGCTCCTGCACCCAGGTCGACGACCGGGCGAGCGCCCCGGTCCGGGTCATGGGCTGGTTCGCGTCGTAGGTGTCGCAATTGAACAGGATGTGTACGTCGTCGTCGGGCTGATGTTCCTGCGCCACTGCTGGGGTGGACAGCAACGCGGTGGCCACGACGGTGACCGCGGCACCCACGGCGAGTCTTCGAATGATCAACTTTCCGACCCTTTCCTCCACAGGGGAACGTGCAGCGCACAGGCTGCAGAGGTCGGCTGAAGAAGTTCTGAAAGCCTCCTGCGAGAAGGTTTCAGAACCGTGCGGGACGGTCAGGCTCCCGCCGCCGGGATCGTCTCCACCGGCTCCACCGGGTCGGCGCCGAACGTGGGCCGGGGCTCCCGCGCTTCGCGGGTGCCGTACTGACGGAAGAGGTCTCGTGCCTGCGCCCAGGTGTCGTCGGCCGCCTTGTCCTCGCCGAGACCGGTGAGCATGAGGGACAGGTCCCGCAGGGTGCGGGCACGCCACACGGGCAGGGACAGGGCCTCCCACCACTCGAGTGAGCGGTCGAGGAAGCGCCGGGCGTCGGTCAGCCGGCCCGCGGCGAGGTCGAGCTCGCCGAGCGTGCGCAACACCAGGGCCTGCCCGAATCCGTCCTGCATGTCGTTGCAGACCGCGAGGGAGGCCAGGAGATCGTCGCGCACCGCGTCGCCGACCCGCTGCCGGATGCGGACCTTTCCCAGCGCCTGCTTGGCATAGGCGAGCAGCAACCGCTCGTCGGTCGCCTGGAGCAGCTCCACCGCTCGGGTCGCGTACTGGGCGGCGCTGTTCAGCCTGCCGGCGGCCCGGTGCACGATGCCGGTCGACCGGAGAACCATCGACTCGCCGGTTCGGTCGCCGATCTCGCGGTAGGCAGCCGCGGCCCGCTCGCACCCGGCGAGCGCGGCCGCGAACTCACCCAGTTCGGTGGACACCCGCGCCTGCTCGTGCGCGGCTCTCGCCACGTCCCGCGGCTCGGTCAGGTCCCCCGCGGCCAGCTCCAGCACCTCGCCCGCCCGGGAGAGCAGGCCCTGCTCGCGGAGCACGGTGCTCAGCGCGAGCCGCGTCCTCGCCTGGCTACCCCGATCGTCGATCGAGGCGTACCCCGTGATCGCCTGCTCGTAGTAGGTCACGGCCTCGTCGAAGCGATCCTGTTCGTAGCGCAGCCAGCCCAGGCCGGCGAGCAGCCGGGCCTCGCCCGCCCGGTCACCGGCATGTCCGGCGGCGGCCAGCGCGGCGGAGTGCGTCCGCCACCACTGGCTGAACTGGTTGCGGACGGAGAACCGCGACGCGCTCAACGCGGACGCCAGCCGGGTCGCGACCCCGGTCAGGCCCAGCTCGCTGACCCGTTCGACCACCCGCACCAACGCGGCCTGCTCCCCCTCGAACCAGCCGTCGGAGTCGGCGAGCAGGTCGGCGACCACGTCGCGCCCCAGGTACGGCACGTCCGGCGGCACCGTGTTGGTTCCCGCCGCCTCCACGAGTGCGAGCATGCTTTCGGCGACCCTGGCCAGCGCCGCACCCGCGTCGTCGACGGTTTCCTCGGCTTCACCCCGCTCCCTGGCGAAGGCACGGATGAGGTCGTGGAGGCGGAAGCGGAGCGGCCCCCCGTCCGCCGTCACGTCGAGGAGCTGAACCTCGGCCAACCGCTCGATCAGCTCCTCGGCTTCGTCGACCGAGCAGTCCAGCAGCGGGGCTATCACCCACCCGCCGCAGCTCGCGACGTCCATGAGTCCCAGCCTGCGCAGGGCCGTTCGCTCGCGTTCGCCGAGCCCGTTGTAGCTGAGCGCGACGCTGCCCCGCACCTCGAGGTCGCCGACGGCCAGCTCGCCGAGAATTCCTCGCTGCGCACGCAGCCGTTCCACCAGGCGGCTCAGTGTCCAATGTGGCCGGGCCGCCAGCCGGGCTCCCGCGATCCGCAGTGCCAGGGGCAACCGCCCGCAGAGCCGGACGATCTCGGTGGCGTGGTCGCGTTCTGCTCGGACCCGGTCCGTGCCGACGACGACCTCCAGCAGCCGCATGGCCTCGGCGTCGTCGAGCAAGGCCAGGCGGAGGTGCGTGGCGCCGTCGAGCGCGCCGAGCCGTTCGCGGCTGGTGACCAGCACGGCGCAGTCCCCGCTGCCGGGCAACAGCGGGCGAACCTGCCGCGCGCTGGCGGCGTCGTCGAGGACCACGAGCACCCTGCGGTCGGCCAGCAGCGTGCGGTAGAGCTGGGTCCGCTCCTCCACATCAGCGGGGATGGCGGACAGTTCCACGCCGAGAGCCCGCAAGAAGGTAGCGAGCACGTCGCCCGGGTCGGCCGGGGTGGACTGCACGCCGCGAAGCGAGGCGTAGAGCTGGCCGTCCGGAAACTCCTCGTGCACCCGGTGTGCGACATGGACCGCGAGCGCGCTCTTGCCCGCACCCGGCGTGCCGTAGATGGCGCACAGTCGCCCGGCGCCGCCGGTCGCGACGAGGGCCGAGGCCAGCTGCGCGGTCGCGGCCGCGCGTCCCGTGAAGTCGGCCACGTGGAACGGGAGCTGGCGCGGTCGTTCCCGGGCCTCGTCCCGCGGCGTTTCCGGTTCCGGTGCGTCACGGGCCACGTGCTCGAACGCCGCCCGCAACGCCGGCCCGGGATCAAGCCCGAGTTCGTCACGCAGGACGGCAGACGCCCGCCGGTACTCGGCGAACGCGTCCGCCTGCCGCCCCGCCTGGTGCAGCGCGGTGACGAGCTGGCCACGCAGCCGTTCCCGGAACGGGCTCTCCGCGGCCGCCGCCCGGAGTTCTGCGACCACGTCCGCGCCCCGGCCGGTCGCCAGGTACGCGTCGGCCCGGTCCTCGACGGCGGCGAACCGGAGTTCGTGCAGCCGCGCCCGCTCGTTCTCCGCCCACCAGCCCTGCGCCCCGCCGAGCGCAACCCCGCGCCACAGTCCCAGCGCATCGGTGAGTGCGGTCGCCGCGTCAGCCGGTTCGCCTCCGTCGAGCGCGCCCCTGCCACGCGCGGTGTCGCGCTCGAACCGTACGACGTCGACCTGTTCGGGTCGGACGGCGAGGACGTATCCCCCGCCGGAGCGCTGGATGACGTCGTCGTCATGCAGGCCCGCGACGGAGCGGCGAAGTGACGAGACGTACGTGTGCACTGCCGCGCGGGCCCGGTTCGGCGGTTCCGCACCCCAGATCGACTCCACGATCTCGTCGAAGGAAACGCGTTGACCGGCGCGGATGGCGAGCAGCGCGAGCAGTGTCGTCGGCTTCGGTCCCCCGATCGCCGCGGCCCGCCCGTCCCGGGAAATCTCGACGGGTCCGAGAACCCGGAACTCCATCTGCCCCCCAGCATTGTCCGCCGATGATCAGACTAGTTGCCGAGGTGGAGCAGTACCACGTTCTTTCGACGGAGCGGCCAAACGGAGTATTCCGTCCGACAAGACCGATTCCCGGTGCCGCGAACCAAGCCGGGGCTGTGCCCTTCCACCGCCTACAGTGGCTGGTGCCCAAGCCTGGGAGTGCTGATGACGTTCGACTTCGATCGGTTCCCCGACGCCACGCTGGCCGCGATCCCCCGCGTCGACCTCGGTGGCTGGCCGACGCCTCTGCACGCGGCACCCAGGCTGGGCGACGCCCTCGGCCTGCCGAGCCTCCTGCTCAAGCGCGACGATGTGCACCCGCTCGGTGCCGGCGGCAACAAGCTGCGCAAGCTCGAGTACCACCTCGGTGCCGCCCGTGAGGCCGGCGCCGACACCGTGATCACCTTCGGCGCGCTGCAAACCAACCACGGCCGCCAAACCGCGGCCGCCTGCGCGAAGCTCGGCCTGCGCTGCGAGCTCGTCCTCACCGCCAAGGTCCCGCGAGACGGCGAGGCCTACGAACGATCCGGCAACATCCCGCTGGACAAACTCTTCGGCGCGACCGTCCACGTCGGCACCGACGACGCCGACACCACCCGCATCTACGACCGGCTCATCGCCGACGCCGCGGCCGAGGGCAGGACAACCGCCACCGTCCCGATCGGCGGATCGAACGCCCTGGGCGCGCTCGGCTACCTCCGCGCCATCCGCGAACTCGCCGGGCAACTCGCCGAGCGGGGCATCGACCACGCCCAACTCGTCATCCCCCACGCCAGCGGCGGCACCGCCGCCGGAACCACCCTCGCCGCCGGACAGCTCGGCAACCTCGAGGTCAACATCGTCTGCGTCAGCCACCCCACCGACGACGCACGAGCCAACCTGCACGAACTTCACACCAGCGCGGCCACACTCCTCGGCGTCGGCACCACGCCCCCACGGTTCTCGATGACCGACGCCACACTCGGCCCCGGCTACGGCATCCCGACCGACGCGGTCTGGCACGCGCTACGCCTCTTCGGCCGCACCGAAGGCGTCGTGCTGGACCCGGTCTACACCGGCAAGGTCGCCGCCGCCCTCGTCGACTGGAAACACAACCTGGACATCGACCCAAACGAACCCGTCGTATTCCTCCACACCGGCGGCATGCCCGGCCTCTACGGCTACACGCCCGAACTCACTACCGCCGTCAACCGCGACACACCGCGATGACACCGGGCACCCAGATCGAGCCGCACCGGCGCGACGTCATTTCGCGCTGGGTGCCGGTCATCGAGATCGGCGGTAGTGGCGGCGGAGGCGTTCCCGGGCCGTGACGCCGAGGAGAAGGGCCATCGGGGCAAGCGCGAGAACTGCGAAGATGACCGACTGCCAGAACCGGCCGGTGGTGGGAGCCGCGGTCGACAGGCTCTCGGTGATCCAGCCGAGCAGCGTCCAGAGTGCCGGCACGACGAAGGCCACGAAGTACCAGGCCGCGGCGGCGAACCCGGCGATGGACAGCCAGCGAAACCAGTTGGCTACCCGGCGGTCCCGGGGGTGGGCCTTCGCGAGCTCGGCGGCCTGTGGTTCGTCCAGCCGGCCGAACATCCGGCGCAGTTCCAACGTGTTGACCCGCCAGAGGTCGCGGCAGCCGAACAGCATGACCAGTACGGCGTACAGGTCGGTGCGCAGGAACACCAGGAACTGGAACAGGATCCCGGAGATCTCGACAGCGACGAGCGCGGCGGTCACCCGATCCACGAACTCGTCGGCGCTGATCAGCTGAACCGCGAGCAGCCCGCTGAGTACCACGGTGTCATAGGCGAGACCGGCGAGCAGCGGCGCGAAGCGGCGACGGCGGGGCAGCCCCCACAGCTGGGTCAGGTCGGTTTCGAAGACCAGGAAGTACAGCCGTCGCCCGATGCTGAACCGGGCCGGCACCCCCTCGGCCCGGGCGGCCAACCAGTGGGCGATCTCGTGGCCGGCGGTGGAGAACATGGCCCAGACCGCCAGCACACCAAGGCTGACCACCGGGCTGGACAAGAAGTACAGGTCGTCCGCGGCCGGCCGGTAGGCCGGACGCGCCACCATCAGCACCGCACAGCCGACGAACAGCAGCCCGTAGCAGAGCCAGGCGAGCGGCGCGAACAGCGGGCGGGCCAGCTCAGGACGCACGCCGGCGATCCACCGCCGGGTCGGCGCGTCCGGCGGTGGCGCGACCGGCCTACCGTCAACCGCGGCGACGAACCCGAGCTCGACCAGGGTCTCACCGAAGTCGACCGCGTCCACCTCCTCGCCGGCATCGACGCTGGCCACCTGCCCGGCCATCCCGAGGGTGGCCCCGCCACGCAGCTGGTCGATCACGGTGACACCGATCGTGGGGAGCGCCACGAACACGCCGGTCTGCGGATCGCCGACGAGGTGTTCTCCGTTGTCGTCGGGCACCACGGTGAGCTCTTTTAGCACCAGCCGGCTCTGCTGGGTCAGCGGCAGCGGGTCCACCATCAGTCCACCCCGGTCGACGCCACCAGGGTCGGCACCGCGGCGCATGCGTGGCAGTCGGGATCGCGCGGCCAGACCTGTTCGGTTTCGGACACGCCATCACGGAAGTCGACCAGCCGGAACCGCCCGGCCGCGGCCGGCGGAGCAAACCCGGTGAGATAGCGCAGCGCCTCCAGCGCCACCAGAGAGCCGGCCAGGCTGGCGACCGGGCCGATCCCGCGGTTGACCGTGGGCCGCTGCTGCGCCAGCGTGCGTGCCGCGCTCGAGGTGCTCGCCGCTTGCGCGGCGGTCGCGTCGGCGCGCAGCGCACAGGAATAGCAGGCGCTGCGCCCCGGGTCGACCGACCAGTACACCACCCTGGTCGGCAGCATCCCGCCGCGCACGTACGGAACGCCGGCAGCAAGGCACGCCTCGTTGACCCATACGTCCACTTCGGCCGGCTGGTCCACGCCGGTGACCAGAAGATCGGCATCAGACAGCAACGGCGCCACGTCCGCTGGGCCGGTGACCCGCCGCGCGACCGTGCTCACTCGCAGCTCGGGATCGAACGCCAGCAACCTGGCCGCCGCCCGGTCCACTTTGACATCGCCGATGTCCGCGTTGGAATAGAGGAACTGGCGGGCAAAGTTGCGTGGTTCGACCCGGTCGTGATCGAGCACGGTGAGCCGACCGACGCCGAGACCGGCGAGGTTCAGCAGCACGGTGGACCCGAGCCCGCCCGCACCGAGCACGACCACATGCGCGTCAAGCAACCGGCGCTGAAAATCCTCCGCGCTGCGACCGAGCGAGGCGAACGTCTCGAAGAACGCCAGGTTGGAGAAGTGCCGCTCGCGCTGGCCGTTCGGCAAGGGCTTCCGTTCGGCGCTCTCGAGCAGGTGCAACGCATCCAACGCGTCGATGGCCGACTCGACCTCGGCCGCGGTCACGTCCGGATGGTCACCCACCAGCGCGGCGGCCAGCTGAGAGGCATCGCGCGTACCCTCACTCAGCAGCCGAAACAGCGCCTCCACCTGGCCGCTCGGATCAGCCAGCACCACCTGCTCACTGGGATCGAACGCGACCACCAACTCGTCGGCCACCCGCTGCCAGGTCATTTCTTTCAGTCTCGGAATCATCGACGAGCCTCGTCCTAAGCCGCTCCGGTCGTCGACCGCTGCGACGGGTCGACGACCGGAGAGCATTCAATGAGTTCAGCTGGGCTTGCCAGACGTCGCGATAACCTTCTCGAGCTTCTTGACCTCGATCTTCATCCAACACCTCCCATCCAGACCACCAGCATGATCCGAGAGCGCACCGACGGCGGCGACATACTCGAACGCCGCGCCGCGCGACGGCGGACGACTGACGTTATTCCGACCCATTCGTGATGACAAGGTGCGGCGCCGACCATGACGCCACCGCCTCATTGGGTTCCTGGACGCATTGCTGCTGGTCAGGCAGCCGTAGGCGGGTCAGCGCGATGGTGATTCGGTTGGCCCGCTCACCAGCTGACCGAACACCCGACACACCGACCAGAAAGATCGACTACCTGGCAGCCCTCAGTGGGGCGACACACCAGGTCCTGCGACCCCCGATTCGCGACCGGGTTGATCGAGCGAACTCAGGCGGCGGGTTTCCGCGCGCCGAGGGAGCACCGCGAGCGCGCCGAGCGCGCCGGCGCCGATGAGCACGTACAGGTAGTTGCCGAACAGTGTGGCCATTCCGTCTGGGTGGGGCACCCTGAGCGTTTGCAGGACAATCCAGCACGAGGACATCGCGAACGCCAGCCACAGCAGGACGACGCCGACCTTCTCGGCCGGCAGGTTGTCTCGCCAGGCCCGAACGGCCCACAGCAACAGCAACGGTATGCACCACACCCAATGGAATATCCAGGAGACCGGTGAGACCAGCAGTCCGGTGATGGCACACGCCACGATGCCGGCCAACTCGTGCCCGCGCCGGCTTGCCCGGATCGCCACCGCGAGCCCGGCCGTGCCGACCAGCGCCGCGAGCACCAGCCAGACCGCGCCGGCGTGCGGCGTCTGCAGGCGGTCGAGCACGCCGCGAATGGAGGCGTTCAGGGTTCGTGCGACCTCATCGTCCGGGATCTCCGTCACCCGCGTGAAGTCCCACAGTTCGGTGAACCAGTACCGTGCGGCATCACGAGGCAGCAGCAGGAAACCGGCGAGGATGGTTGCGCCGAAGGTCAGCGCCGCGGTGCCGGCTGGCCGCCGGCCGCGGGTGAACAGCAGGTAGGGAATGAAGATGAGCGGTGTCAGCTTGATGCCCGCCGCGATCCCCACGCCGACACCGCGAAACCGGCCGGTTGCGCCGACCAGGTCGACGACCATCAGCAGCAGGATCAGATTGACCTGACCGATCCACAGGTTGAACGTCACCGGAGCCAGCGGCAGCATGACCAGGCTGGCGATCGCCGTCCACCGGATGCGCGCCGCCGGATCGGTGACCCCGAGCGCACCGAGCAGCGACCAGATCACCGCCTCCATGGCGAGTACCGAGAGCAGCGTCCAGGCGGCCACCGCGACCGTGGCCGGCAGGAGAGCCAGCGGACCGAACACCACGGCCGCGATCGGTGGGTAGGTGAACGGAAGCTTCAACGACGAGGCGAAGCCGTACAGCGGGTCACCATGCAGCACCGCGGCTGCCGCGCCCCGGTAGACGTCGAAGTCAACGCCGAGAAACGCGCGCGGATAGACGAGGAGGAACACGCCCGCCACACCGACGGCGAGCAGAACCAGCAAGCCATGCCACCCGGTCGTGTTCCCGACCAGTCGGTCCCATCGGGTCGCGTCGTTGTGCCGGGCCTCCACGTTCACAATGTCGTGGCCCCTTCCATCCCCAGTCGATCGAGCGAGCCGCCCAGAAAGACTAAGGAAGAATGGCCATCGGCGGGTCTTCTGTCGTGCCGTCCATCCCGGCGGCGGTCGGCTGTTCGTTTTGGAACGGGGCCGCGAACTCGACGGCCACAGCTGGGGCGTCCGGTGGCAGTCCCCTGACTAATGAATGCAACCGTGCGAGGCGCCGAGCAGCGCCCCGTCGCCAACACGGTGGCAATAGCCAAAGCGGATGAACCAGCGCATGGCACGCTCCTTACAGATTGTTCATTCAGCAGCACAGGGAATTCGCCGGCCGACCGACCGTCCGGCGGTATCAGGACCGCACGTTGGCGATTACCCTCAGTTCTCGATAGTGCGGAAGTTTCCCACTGTCGCGCTCCAAACCGCTTTGTCCTGCTTCGGCACCCCTGCAACCGATGGAGGCAACCAACCATGAACCATGCCCGCGCGACCAGAATCGCCGGCGCGCTGCTGCTAGCGGCCGGCCTCGCGCTCCCGGCGACGCAGGCCGCGACCGCCGACACTGCCGTGACCCCGCTCGTCGAGGCGGCACCCAAGGTCACCGCCGCGATGGCCCAGGCCATGCAGCGCGACCTGCACCTGACGGCCGGCCAGGTCCAGTCCCGGCTGGCCGCCGAAGCCACGGCGACCACCCTCGAACAAGCCGCCCGCAAGGAACTCGGCGCCGCCTACGGCGGCAGCTACTTCGACGCGGCCACCGGCAAGCTCGTCGTGCAGACGACCGGCTCCGCCGCGGCGGTGCGCACCGCCGGCGTGCATGCGACGAAGGTGCCGTACAGCAGCGCCACCCTGGCCGGTGTGAAGTCGCGCATCGACGCCCTTGCCGGCAGGAAGGCGCCTGCCGCCATCAACGGCTGGTACGTGGACACCCGCTCGGACAGCGTGGTCGTCACGGTCAACAAGACGAAGCTCGACGCTACGGCCCGGGCGTTCCTCGACCGGGCCACCGCCGTACACCGGGCCGTCCGGGTGGTCGAGGAGACCTCCTCGCCGCGGACCATGGCCGACATCGTCGGCGCCTACCCGTACTACATCAACAACGCGGCCCGCTGCTCGATCGGCTTCACCGTGACCACCGGGTTCGTCAGCGCCGGCCACTGCGGCACACCCGGCTCGGTGGCCACCGACAGCAGCGGCGCGCTGCTGGGCTACTTCCAGGCCTCCACGTTCCCCGGCAACGACTACTCCTACGTCAGCGCCGCCGGCGGCGTGAACCTCTACGGCTACGTCTACGGATACGACGGCTATTACTACTACGTGCACGGCTCCGCCGAGATGCCTGAGGGCTCCTCGATCTGCCGCTCCGGCTCCACCACCGGCATGTGGTGCGGCACCGTGCAGGCCAAGAACCAGACCGTCAACTACCCGCAGGGCACCGTGTACGGCCTGACCCAGACGAACGTCTGCGCCGAACCCGGCGACTCCGGCGGCTCCTGGCTGTCCGCGAACCAGGCCCAGGGCGTGACATCCGGCGGCTCCGGCAACTGCAGCACCGGCGGCACCACCTTCTTCCAGCCGGTCAACCCGATCCTGTCCGCCTACGGCCTCTCCCTCGTCCTCACCTGACCGACCCGCGCGGGACCCACCCCCCAACCGTGGGTCCCGCGCGGCACACGCCACCGTGCCGGTCGAGCGGTCGCCGCCCCCTGATGCCGACGATCAAGACGAAGCCTCAGCACGGCGAAGCCGCCATCGTGGACCTGTCATGTACTGGTCGATGCCACCGTCGTCCCGGTCAACCGGCCGTGCCGCCCCACGACTCCGCCTGCCCAGCTCAGTATCGCGCCGCCAACGCCAAGTCCCACCGTGAGGAACACAGCAAGACCGACCAGCCCCTTGTTGATGAATTCCCGCATCGATCCCGCGCCGCTCTGGGCGAATCCCTCGATCTTCGACTGCTGCAGGGCGACGATGTCGAGCCACACATTGTCCACGACGGCGAAAGTGGCGGCGGTCAGCGCCCCGATCATCGACCCGGCGACCAGGCCGGCAAGCAAATGTCCCTTGAGGCTGGCGTCGGCCGGGGCGGCGAGCAGCCCGGTCAGGAACAACGCGGCGAAGATGCACAGATACGAGGCCAGCACGGAGAGCAATTCATCATCGGACTGCGATGGCAAGACCACGTTCACGACGAAAATCTCGGCCGACAGGCCCAACCACACCGCGCCTGCGATCACCATCCCCCGCTTGATCGCCTTACGATCCCCCACCTGCAGGCCGATCCCCTGCTGAACATGAACGTCGAAAGCCCCTTTGACAAGATCGAGAGCGATCCCCGCAGTCGACCTCGACGGCCGCAGGTCACGGACCAGCTGTTCGAGCTCGCCGCCATAGCGTTCGCGCCATCGGGCCGGGTAGAGACGGATCAGCCACTTCACGAGTACGCCTCCAACCGCTTGAGCCCGACCACCGCCACACGCTGCACATGCTCCAGATACGCGCGAGCCGCCGCGGCCCCCGCCGGAGTGATCCGATACGGCCGGCGCCGGTCCTGCGCCGGCAACGCCTCGACCAGGCCACCACGCTCCAGCCGGGTCAACGCGCCGTACAGCGTCCCCGGGCCCAACCTCGCCCCGGCCATCTCCTCGATGTCCTTGATCAGCGCGTAGCCATGCTTGGGACCGCTGGACAGACTGGCGAGGATCAGCACGCTGGGCTCGGCGAACCTGGCCTCCATCGTCACCTCCTACGCAGCGCGATACATCGCGCCACGTAATAGTAAGACCCCCGACCTTGCCAGGGAAGACGCGCGGAGGAACCGGTGGTGGCATCGTGACAAAACTTGTCGCCGCGTCGAGGTGCTGGGGATACCGGGAGCTATTCGGGTTCTCGCCCGCCAGCTGGCTGGTTCACGAAACAGTGGTCCTTGTCCCAGCTGGACATCACGAGCCGGGGATACCGAACGCGTCGAGCGCGGCGCGAAATGTCGCGGCGAACCGGTCGGCCGCCCGGTGGTCCAACAGTTCGCGCCGGTACCGGAAACACAGGTTGAGTCGGTCGTTCAGCGTGACCACGCCGACGGACAAGCCGGCCGGCATCCGGACCGCCGGAGAGAACCACAGCCCGGCGGCACGCGTGTCCGGATCGAAATCCGGCGGCTCGCCGACCTGACCGAGGTTGGACAGCAACGAGGTGTCGACGATCGCGGGACCGACCAACCGCTGCGCGATGGCAAGCAGCCACGCCTTGACCGCGACCGGCAGCAAGGGCGTGGCGAAAAGCCGGCTGATCGGGTCGATCTGTGGCCCGCCGGGCAACTTGGCCGCGGCGGTCTGCCTGGTGATGTCGGTCAACAGTGCGTCGGCCGATCGTCGGTCCGCCGGTTTGCTGGCGATGACCGCCAGCCTGGACAGGTTGCCAAGCGGTTCGTCGGCGCCGGCCGTGGCCCGCGCGTTGATCGGCATGGCGATCCGGATCGTTCCGGCATCGCGACCGTGTGTCCCGTTCCACTCCTCGATCGCCAGCACGAGCGTGGCGATCAGGACGTCGTTGACAGTGGCCCCGAGTTCCGCCGATCCACTCCGGACAGTGGCGGCCGGCATGGACAGCAGGCGGAAACCACACCCGGGCCCCGGATCGGCGCTGTCCACCGCGATCCGGGCGGCCGGCCGTGGATATCTGGCTTTGACCGCGCCCTGGGCCGGCGAGCCGAGCCCGCCGGCCGGTACCCGGACGGCCAGGGGATCGGCGCCGACGGGGTCCGGCCGGCCGGCGTAACGCCGGGCGATCGAGCGCAGCAGGCGCAGGCAGGACAGCCCGTCCATGGCGGCGTGATGGACGTTGAGGATCAGCACGTCCTGGTCCGGGCCGACCGCGTGCCTGACCCGCAGGGGTGGGGACAGGTCCAGCGGCGGCGCCGAATCGAGCAGCGACTGCCGGTGCCCGGCCAACTCCTCCTCGGTCCGCCACCGCACGTGGTCGACCGGCGACTGATCCGGTGCGCCGACGATCTCCCAGTTGAACCGGCGGTGCCAGCCGTGCCACCGGCCCCGCCGTGCCCTGGCCAGCGGGTGCGCGGCGAGCGTGTCGTGTACGGCCGCGTGCAACCCGGCCGGGTCGAGGTGCCCGTCGAGCACTACCTCGAGGTGAACGTTGTTGGGCTCGGCCGGCTTGTCGACGTAGCAGCCCAGTTCGTCGACCGGGACGAACGGCAGCAGTGACTCGATGGCCGATTCGGTGTCCGCGGAGTTGCGCACGATCATCAGGCTATCCCCCCGAGCCAGGTCCGACGGGGCTCGACCCGGTACAGCCGGCCCCGCCACTTGGACGAACGGCCCCGCAAGCCCCGCACCCATGTGTCAAGATCGTCATCGGTCACCACGAGATCGACCGATTACCCAACCCAAGATCACCAAATGCGGCGGAAGCACTTGGTCCGCACGCCCGCAACAAGTGGCCGTAAGGCTCACGACCACGGCGCCGGTTGGCTTATGTGCAGCACGTCGAAGATTTCGGCGGTTGCGGTCACAGCGAACTGGTCGGGGTCGGTGACGGTCACGAACTCGACCGTCTGCCATGTCGTGGGGTCGATGCCACCGAGCGCGAGGTGTACGCGGTCGTCCCGGTGGCGGGCGGTGATTCGCGTCGTGAGCTCGGTACCCGCACGGACGAGGTCGGTGTCGCCGGCGATCGGCTCGGTATGCAGGAGTGCGTGGGTGACCGCGTTCGCGGGTGCGGGACCCAGAACGCGGATCTCGGGCAGCCAGGTCCGTACCGTGGGGCGGCCGAAGTCGCGGACGATGCCGTCGAATCCGGTGCCGTGCCAGAGGAAGTCGGCGGCGGCCGCGGCGTCGGCCCACAGGTAGAACGGTGCGTACTGGTTGACCGGTGAGGCGTGCACGCCGGTCTCGCGGATGCAGTAGGCCTTGCAGATGAGCCCGGCGCGGTCGTCGAGCGCGGCGCCGCGGGTACGCACCCGTTCGCGGATGATGTCCATGTCGTAGTCGGTGGGCAGCGTGATCGGGTACTGCATGATCAGCTGGCTGTCCCGGATGCGTTCCGCCGCGGTGGTCATCGCGACACCGCCGGCATCGACCCGGTGACGCACGTGCTGTTGGTCACGGTCGCCGGGGTCGTGTCGAGCCCTCTCACGGGTTCGTCTCCTCTCGGGCGAGCTCCAGGAGCGTCCGGGCACCGCGAATGGCGCGGTCGAACGGTGCCTGGTCGCCGGACGCGCGCGCCAGGACGTAACCGCCCTGCACCACGGCCAGAATGCTGTCGGCCAGGTCCGCCGGGTCGATGCCCGAATTCAGTTCGCTCCGCCGCACGCCGTCCGCGATCACCTCCACGATCAGCGCCCGGACGCGGCCGAACGTCCTGGCCAGCACCTCGTGCAGGACAGCGGACTCGAGCACCTGCGCATCAGCGGCCATCCGGCCCACCGGACAGCCGCGCAGCGCGTCGCGCGGCAGGTCCAGGTACGCACGCAACCCCGCGACGGCGTCACCGCCGTCGCGTAGCACCCGGGCGGCCCTGTCGACCAGCGCGTCCGCGCTGCGTTCGAACGCGGTGACGGCGAGCGCCTCCTTGCCGGCGAAGTGGTGATACATGCTGCCCTGCCCGACCTGGGCCCGCTCGAGCACGACGCGCGGGCTCGCCGCGGCATAGCCGCGCTCCCAGAGCAGAGCCTGCATGGTTTCCACGAGCCGATCCCGAGTACTAACGGCGGTCATGTGTACATACTAGTAGTTACAGAGGAGCTCGCAAGGCGCTTCAGCGGCTGGCCAGGCGACCGCGAGGTGAGCGCGACCTTGCTCGCCGGACTGTCCAAACGCGACTCCCTGACCGCGCGGTTCCTCGAGCGGCTCGTGCACCGCTGGTCGCCGGTGGCAAATCCGGTCGCCCGTCACGTAAGGCCGCCATAGGGTTCGTCCGTGGACTGGCGAACATGGCACGACAGATACGAGCTTCCTGAGTCGGGGTTGGCGCGACGGCTGCAGGTCGTTCAGCAGCAGATCCGGACCGTGCTGGACAACAGCCCGTCCGGGGCGCTGCAGGTGATCAGCCTGTGCGCCGGCCAGGGGCGTGACTTGCTGGGAGTGCTGGCCAACCACCCACGCCGACGTGACGTCCGAGCACGCTTGGTGGAATTGGACGCCCGGAACACCGCGGTTGCCGAGGAAGCGGCCGGAGCGGCTCGCTTGCCGGGGGTGGAGGTGGTGACGGCTGATGCCTCGCTCACTGATCATTACCGGGACGTCGTGCCGGCGGACCTCGTTCTGGTCTGCGGGGTGTTCGGCAACATCACCGATGAGGACATCGAGCGGACCGTCGGCGTCTGCGCTCAGTTGTGCAGAACAGGCGGCACCGTGATCTGGACCCGCCACCGCGGCGCTCCGGACCGAGTTCCGTTGATATGCAAGTGGTTCGAGGAGCGCGGCTTCGAGCGCCGGTGGCTGTCGGAGCCGAACGTGGACTTCGGCGTCGGCGTACACCGTTTCACCCGCCAACCGCAGCAACTTGCCCTGGGCACGCGCATGTTCACGTTCGTCGGATACGACGTACTAAGGGACGCGAAGACGCAGGCGCGCCATGCCTGAGCGTCGTCGGGTGCTGACCCGATCACTGGCGCGGTGCCGCGGGTGGCGGACCCGGCGATCCGTTCGGGCCACCGGGTCAACGGGCATGACATGGCGCGCGTCGCGGAAAGAGCATGTCGAGACGTTACACATCGAGCGCGTGCCGCCGCGCCGTCGGCGGCGCCCGCGTGGAACGGTCAGCACTCGAGCGGACGCCTGAACCCCTGCGGGCAGCCGACATCCTCGGTGCACACGGTCCGGCCGACGGTCGGGTCTGAGGCGGGCCGGCCGGGCTGCTCCACCTTTCCACCAACGAGCATGACGGCGGTGATGACGGGGACCGCGACTAGCGGTACCGCGACAAAAATGGCTGATCGGCGCATTGGGATCACTTCTCCTCGTTCTATTGCTTGTCCGTGCATGAAAATCTCGCGGGTGCATTTCGTTTCGATATATTGGTTTTCAGGCTTATATCTGCGCCGGCGCGCGGATTACCGTGACGGTCACACGGGCAGAAGCTGGTGCCTGCGAAACCGATCCTTATGGCTGGCTGCGCAGCAACGTGGACAATGCCGGGGAGCGGCGCATGCGAGTCAGACACCGCTGGCGGGTCGGTCCGATGGCACAGACCGGCATCCCGAGTACCGCGCAAGGCACCGTGGTCGCAACAGTCTCCCTCAACTCGGCTGTGAGGTGTTCCCGCTTCCGATTCCGCATATGTCGCAGGCATCCCCGGCGGGCGCTGGTGGCCAACCATCCCGTTAGCGCAGCCGGCTCGCGGATGGTTCCGACTCGGCCAACAAGCCGTAGCCACACCGTCGCGCAGATGTCCTCCGCGACAGCGCCGCCGAAACCGTGACGGCGGCATACCGACCGCACGAGTGGGCTGTACGCCCGCACGATGGCGCGCCACGCCGACTCGTCGCCATCCAGGCGCACCTGACGAGTTCCACCGCCGTACTGCTGTTCGTCATCGCTTTGCTCCTAACCATTCGCAAGACCGATTCTTGGTGGCGGGAGGCCATGTGCCATCCGTGCGCACCCGTAACTTGCGCGGCTGAATGTCAGTGGTGGCACGGATCCCAATCCGGGCCGTGCTGTGCGACCATCGTCGGATGGCCACTCGTGTGTTCATCGTCGATGATCACCAGCCATTCCGGGCGGTCGCACGGCGCGCGCTGGAGCAGGCAGGGTTTGACGTGGTCGGCAAGGCAGCCGACGGTCACCTGGCGCTGGCGGGGATCGTCCGCATCCGGCCAGAGCTCGTATCGCTGGACGTCAACCTGCCGGACCTCGACGGGTTCGACGTCGCTGGCCGCCTGGCGGAAATCGATTGCCTGCCCGTGATCGTGTTCATCTCCGTCAGCGACGACCCCGCCCAGCGCAGGCGGGTCGCCGCGAGCCCGGCGTTGGGTTTCCTGCCTAAGAGCGAGTTCTCCGCGGCCGCTTTGACCGAGCTGCTGAGGTGAGGGGATGCGGATGCCGCGATTGCTCGCAGGGGCACTGGCCGTGCCACTCGGCGTGGGCGCCGAGCTAGCCGCCGGGGTGTTTGAGACTCCACTCGGGCCGGTCGATCTTCTCGTCGGGCTCGCGTTCGTCTGGTGCGGACTGTCCGTCCGCGACCAGCGGACAGCAGGGCTCATGGTCGGTTGCGGTCTCACGTGGTTCGCGGGTGACTACGCGACCGCGCTCCTCTTCCTGCATCGCGGCCCGCTCGTGCACCTGCTGGTCGGGTACCCGTCCGGTCGTCCTCGAGGGTGGTCTGCCCGTGTTGTCGTGGTCGCCGGCTACGTCACCGCCGTTGTGTACCCGTTGGGACGCAACGACTGGGTCTCTGCGGGCCTCGGTGTTGCGTTGGTCAGCACCGTGTTGGTCGCCCAGGCGCGGTCGACGACGGCGGAACGGCGGGCCCGCTTCGCCGGCGTGGTCGGTGCGACGGTGGTCGGGACGATGCTGGTCCTCGGCGCCAGTGTTCGGCTCGTGGGTGCGGATGTTGATGAACTCGTGTTGTGGGTCTACGAACTCGCCATGATCTTCGTCGCCGCCGTCGTGTTCGTCGACAGCCGGTGGGGACCGTGGCGGCGGGCCGCGGTGACCGGTCTCGCCCTGGATCTCGGCGACATGGCACAGGGCGGTGCGCTGCAGACCAGGTTGGCGGTGGCGCTCGGCGACCCGTCCGCGCGGCTCGCCTACTGGGTACCGGGGGCGAATGGCTATGTCGACGTCGCGGGACGGCCGGTCGAGATGCCGGCCGTCGACGATCCGAACCGCGCGCTCACGGTCCTGGCCCGCGATGGTGAGCGGCTCGGTGCGCTCATCCACGACGTGTCAGTGGCCGGGGACGCCGCACTCGTCGCCGACGTCGTGGCGCTCGCCGGCACCGCGTTGGTCAACGCGAGGCTGCGGGCGGCGGTGTGGAGGGGTCTTGTCGAGGTCGAGGCCTCGCGGCGGCGCATCATCGCGGCGGCCGACGACGAACGGCGCCGGCTCGAGCGGGAGCTACGCGACGGCGCGGAGCAGCGCCTGCGCAAGGCGGATGAGTTCTTGGTGGGCGTCGAGCACGCCGACCTGCGTGAGTTGCTCGCGATGGTGCTGGCCGAGCTGGACGGTTTCGCGCGCGGTGTGCATCCGCGCACGCTGACGGAGTCGGGGCTGGCGGCGGCGCTGGCGGAGCTGACCGGTGGCCTCGGGCTCCGAGTCGAGCTGGACGTGATGGCCAACCGTCTGCGCCCTGAGGTGGAGGCGGCCGCGTACTTCGTGTGTTCGGAGGCCGTCGCGAACACGTTGAAGCACGCCGAGGCGACGTCGGTGCTCGTGCGGGTGCGGAAGGACGGCGACCAGGTACGCGTCGAGGTGGTGGATGACGGCGTCGGCGGCGCGGACCCGCGGTTGGGTTCGGGCCTGCAGGGTCTCGTCGACCGGGTGACCGCGCTCGGCGGTGTGCTTCAGGTGAATGCGGCGACAGCCGCCGGCACCCATGTGATCTGCAGGCTCCCTATCTGAGGGAGATCGCCGCCAGGTCGGCGTTGCCGGACCAGTCCGTGCGCAGGTTGACGAAACGGTCACCCGCCGCCAGTCGGTAGTCCCGGTGGTAAAAGAGCGGGATGACCGCGAGGTCCGCGCCGATGGCGATCCGCTCCGCCCGCTCGTACACAATCTCCCGTGCCTGTTTGTTCGCGGTCAGCCGCGCCTGGTCGAGTAGCCGGTCCACGCGCGGGTTGCTGTACCGGCCAGCGTTGCCGCCGGTAGCCGGCTCGGCCGGGTCCAAGGTGCCGATCTCGCGCGTCGACAGCAACGTCGCGAGGGCGTCGCCGGGGGACGGGTAGTCCATTCCCCACCCGCTCAGCGTGATGCCGGATACACCGGGTGCTACTTCGTTCTCGAGCAGGGCGGCGAACGGCAGGTTGTAGTAGTTGACCGTGATGCCGAGCGTCGACTCCAACTGACGTTTGATGGCCGAGGTCCACTTCTCGTGCCGGGCCCGGTCGGCGTATCGGAAGTGCACCACCGTGCCCCGGGTCAGTCCGGCGATCTTCGCGAGCCGTCGCGCCTCCGCCGGGTCGAAGCGGCAGGCGCCGCACAGCGCGGAGGCGGACGATCTACGTACCGGTGGGGGGACGAGGCTTGTCGCGGGGGTGGGCTGGTAGGCGAAAGTCTCGCGCGCTATCGCAGCGCGGTCGATAGCCAGGGAAATCGCCTTGCGAGCGGGTGCCGAGTCCAACGGCTTGGTGGTCACCGCGGGTAGCAGGTAGCTGACTGTGGCGACGGTCGTGGGGACCAGCACGTCACCTGGCCGTGGTGACGGCAGGCCCGGTTTCGGCAGCTGAGCCCAGTCCGCCTTCCCGCTACGGAAAGCGCGATAGGAGTCCGCGGCAGGGTTGATGCTGGTGGCGATGTCGACGGCGGCCAGACTGGCCTTCCTGCCGAGCCGGTAGCCGTCATACCGGACCAGCCTGATGTGACTGTTGTGCCGCCATGGGCCGCCCATCCTGAACGGTCCGTTGCCGATTGGACGATCGTTGTAGTTGTCGTTACCAGCAGGCCCCGCGTTCGACGGGACCGGGCTGAATACGGGATGGATCATGCGCTGGAGAAACTCGCAGTCGCCGGGAACGAGCGCGACCCGCAACGTGTACGGATCCGTGGCGTCCACCGTATCGATCCCTTTGAGCAGCCATGCGACCCTACCGCTCGCGGCACGCTTCCAGCCCCGCTTGAAGGACCGCGAAGTCACTTCCTCGCCGTTGTGAAACCGGGTCCCCCGGGCGAGGTGGAAGGTCCACCGCACACATCCGGCGTCCTTCGTCCAGTCGGTCGCCACGCCTCGTGACACTGCCCCGTTCGGTGCGACGGTAACCAAGCCGGTGAACAAGTACGACGTGACCTGCATCTCGTACCCGTTCGCCGTGTTGCTCGGGTCGATCGAGATGGGTTCCGGGGAGACCAGCCGAAAGGTACCGCCGGAGTGGCCGTCGACGAGCGGCTCGTCAATGGACAACGAAGTGAACGCGGCAGTGCCCGGTCCCGCCACGTCCGCACCCACGAGCGCGACTTGCGACACCGCGATCAGACCGAAGACGAAGCGTCGCCCCCTCATGGCGCATCGCCGATCCGGCGCCACACACCGGCGAAGATCGTCGGGGAGCCGCCGACCGGGCGGAGCCACAGCCAGCCGCGATACAGGTTCCACCGGTAGCGGACGGTCTCCCCCGGTGCAACCGGGGTGCTGACCAACGGCTCACCGCCGATGTCGGCATAGGTGACGGTGAGGACGTCACTGGTGATCGTGTAGCTGGCGCGCGCCCAGGTCAACCCGCCGTCGCGAGTCTGCTGCAGCTGATGGCGATCGAGAGTCCAGCGAAACTCGCCGGCCGCAGTCGAGAGCTCGTAGACCCCGTCCGCCGGTGTCCGTGCGGCGGCCGGCACGTGGCCGATACGACGCCACGGCGCTACGCGCCACGCCGATGGTGAATTCCTGCCGGCCACTGGAACGAGCGTCAGCTCGTCGTGGTCCAGGGTCCACCGGTAGACGATCGTGCCCCGCGGCGACGGGTAGTTCAGCACCACCAGATCGCCGTGGACGGTGTAGGTACCGCGTCGGCCCTGATCGTCGAACCGGCCGCGAGCGAGGACGATCCGGTGTCTGCCGCGATCGGTCGTGGCCGCGTACACGCCGTCGAGCAGCGTGCTGGCCCCGTCAATGGCGGCATCAGCACAGGACGGGAGCTTCGCCGGCAAGGCGTCGGCGGACGTCGCGACCATCGACGGAAGGGTTGCCAATGCCCGTCGCACCGCAGTGAGATCCTCGCTTCCGGCCGTGACGAAGTCGACACGGCCCCGCCGGCACAGCGTGGTCACGGCGGCACCATCCTCCTTGCGCCGGAGCGCGAAAGACGCGGGTATCGCGGCTCTCGCCGCCGCGACAAGGAGATCTCGCTGTTCGGTCGGACCGGCGACGAGGGCGAAAGCCTGGTAGCCGAGCGCCACGTTCGCCGTCACCGTGGTGGCCACGCCGTCGTACACGTTCGACACGATGTCGGTCAACGGCGCCGCGATCGCATCAGCGGTGAACTCTTCCTCGCCACGAAGATTGTTCGGCACGTGGGTGGCGCCCAGCGCGGAAAGGATCCTGGGTGAATCGGGGTCCGACGGCATGGCCACCCGGATGCCGCGATAGCTCTCCGGGCCGCGTAGGGGTCTCGTCACGCCGGCCGGCCTGACGAGTGACCCGGGTAGCACCCCGATCTTGTCGAGCACGCTCGACCTGACGTCCACCATGAACTCGTTGCGGAACGCCCGCTCCTGCGCCGCCACGGATTCCAGCCCCGACGGCGGCAGGATGGTGGACACAACTCCCAGGTCGGCGCTGCCGGTCGCCACGGTCTTGAGCACCGTCGCGTTGTCGTCCTTGTCCGCCGTGCGCGGCACGGCGCGCGGCTCGATGCGCACCGCGCCCTGAGAGAGTCGGACGACTTGGTCGATGAACGGGCGAAGATCGCCGGCGTCGATCGCGTGTGCGAGCGAGAGCACGACCGGTTCCGGAGAGTCCTTTCCACCGGCCTTGTCACCCGCGACGCCGCATCCCGACACTGCCACACCGACGAGCACAGTCGTCACCAGATGCCGCCAGCCCACAACGGCCACCTCTTTCGTGCGCTCTCCTGTTCATCGCGTCCCACGCGCCGGTCGTGACTGCGCGTCCGAGATGGAAGAATGTTTCGAATGAAGGGTCGAAGCGCCCGGATTCTCGGCTTGGCCGGCGGGCTGCTGATCAGCATCATCGCCATCGCGACGGCGACTGCTTCGACGCCATATTCCTTCGGCGGTCATTCCCGGCCGTTCCTCGCCGTCGAACTGGCGGCCGGGTGGAGCCTCGTAGCCGCCGGTGTGCTGGCCCATCCGGAACGGCATGGCCGCCAATTCGGGCTCGCCTTGCTCACCGCCGGTTCGGCCTGGTTCCTGGTGGAGTTCGACAATCCGGGTGCGTCGGCAGTGGTGTTCACGATCGGTCTGCTTCTGCACGCTGTGTGCCCGCCGTTAGTCGCGCACGCACTCGCCGGTTATCCGGCCCGAACCCCGAGCCGGTCCGAGCGTGTCGTGCTGGCGTGGGGATACGCCATCGCATTCGTGCCCATGGGACTGCTTCCCGCAGTCGCATTCGTGCCGGCCCGGCAGGGCTGCACGGTGTGTCCGGACAACCTGCTGGCCCTGCGGTCGGCACCGGACGTGGTGTGGTGGAGCCTGAACATCGGGTCGTCGCTGCTGATCGGCTGGGCACTCACGGTCCTGGTGCTGCTCGGCGGACGAATTCGCGCGGCGACTGTCGCCGCACGGCGGCGGCTCCTGCCCGTCCTGCTGCCCGGCGTGGTGTACCTCGGTCTCGTCGGCGCGTGGTTCTGGCACGGTCTCGGTCCGGGCTTCCCCGGGCCAGACGTGGTCGGGCGTGCCCTCTGGCTAGGCCAGGCGTCGGCGTTGCTGGGCGTCGCGGGCGGCGTCGCATTCGATCGCTGGCAGGCCTGGCGGGTGCGGACCGCCGTCGCCCAACTGGTGGTGGACGCCGCCCGGGCACGCCCCGGCGGGCTACGCGAGGCGTTCGCGGACATGCTGAACGAACCGTCACTGAACCTCCTGTTCCCGCTCGCGGACGGGCGGACGGTCGACGCACATGGCCGCCCGGCAGCGCCGGAGCCTGGTCAGGTGGTCACCGGACTGCGGCACGACGGCTCGGTGGTCGCGGTGCTCGCGCACCGCCGTGGCCTGCTCGACGAGCCCGACGCCGTCCAGGAGCTCACCACCCTGGCCAGGCTCGCGCTGTACACCGAACGGCTGCAGGCCGAGACCCAGGTGAAGCTGGATGACCTGCGCGCCTCCCGGGCCAGGATCGTCGCCATCGGTGACGCGGAACGCCGCCGGCTCGAACGCGACCTCCACGACGGGGTCCAGCAGCGGCTGGTGACACTCGCCCTCTCGATCCGGCTCGCGCGGCTGCGGGCATCCCCCGTCGACGAACGCATGCTGGCGGCCGCGGAAACGCAAGTCCAGGCCACCCTGTCGGATCTGCGCGAGGTCGCGCACGGCCTGTGCCCCGCCGTCCTCGACTCGGACGGTCTCGCGGCCGGGCTGGAGGCACTCGCCGAGCGCTCGCCGGTACGGCTCACCGTCACCGGACTCCCCGCCCGACGGCTCGACCGGTCCGTGGAACAGGCGGCCTACGTGCTCGTCGCGGAGACACTCAAACGCACCGCCTGCACCGAGGCCACGGTACAAGCAGCCGATGACGGTGCACGCACGACAATCGCGATCAACACGAACGGCACCGACCTCGCCGCAACCACCGACCTCGAGGACCGGGTGGGAGCGGTGCACGGCTCCCTGACGGTGCAGGGCGCCACCGTCAGAGCGGAGTTCCCGTGCGCATCGTGATCGCTGAGGACGAGACACTGCTCCGCGAGGGGCTCGCCCGGCTGCTCACCGAGGTCGGCCTCGATGTCGTCGGCACGGCCGGTGACGCGCCCGGACTGCTCCAGGAAGTCACGAAAGCCAGGCCGGACGTGGCGATTGTCGACATCCGGATGCCACCGACCCACACCAACGACGGCCTGCGCGCCGCGATCCAGATCCGAGAGCGCTTCGCCGCAACCGGCGTCCTCGTGTTGTCACATCACCTCGAGTCCAGATACGCCATGCAGCTGCTCGAACAACAACCGGAACGCGCAGGCTACCTGCTCAAGGACCGGATCTCCGACGTCGCGGTATTCGTTGACGCCCTAAGCAGAATCGCCGACGGCGAATGCGTACTCGATCCGACAATCGTCGCGCGGCTACTACACAAGTTCGACGCCGGACCGCTGAACGACCTCACCGAACGAGAACGCGAAGTGCTATCGCTGATGGCCGAGGGACACTCCAACCACGGCCTATCGGCGCAGCTGCAGTTGAGCCAGCGAACCGTCGAGACACACGTACGGAACATCTTCATGAAACTGGGCATCCCAGAGTCCACCAACTACCATCGACGCGTCCTCGCGGTGCTAGCTTTGCTGCGAGCAGGATGAAATCGCGCCTCTGTGCCCTCCTCGGCATGGAGCCGGACGAGCCGAGCGGATGACATTGCCCGCTGCGGCCGGTATTTTCAGACCGCGTACTCCCGCAGGTCGGCGACAGAACCAAGCACCGCGCCGGCTTGGCACGTAGGTCGTGGAACCCCGTTGCCCGTAGACCAGCGCATACCCATGTCTCCGCACAACCCGACTCCGCGTAGTCCGCCTCTTTGAAGCGTCCACGGGAACGCTCCTCGTCTTGAGGAGCCAGCGCACCCCGTACTGTCTCGGATACTCGTTGTCAGGCGTGTCTCTCGCAGACTTTCCGCGGCGTAGCGTGAGGTCGGACTGGATGGGAGGAGCCTCATGTCCGAGGTCCTCACCGAGCGCGATCTTCGCACGCTGATGGCAGTGGTCGAGGAAGGCCGCCAGGACGAACCCACCGACGGTTTGCCCTGGGCGGTCTTGGACGAGTTGGCCGGCCTCATCCGCTGCGATGCGGTGACCTTTACCGAAGGCGATCTCGTGCACCACCGCGCCCTCTTCGACCAGAATTACGAAGAGGGACAGCGATGGTTCGATCCGCCGAACCCCTTCTCTGCGGACATGTGGACAAACTTCACCAACTTCCTGCCGTTCCGCCACGGCGGGTGTGCCGGCAATCAGGTCGGCGTCGTCCGCTGGTCGGACTTCTACAGCCTCCGCGAGCTGCGGGAACAACCGCTGTTCGCCGAGTACTTCGGCCCGTTGGGGTGCCGCTACAGCGTCGGCCTGTCCTTGCCGACCTCCCCCGGCCGCCATCGCAAGATCTCCCTCTGGCGTGACACAGGATCCGACTTCAACGAACGCGATCGGCTCGTACTGCGCCTGCTCCAGCCCCATCTCTACGACGTCTTGCTCGATGCCCGACGACGCCAACAGCGCGTTCCGAAGCTCAGCCCGCGCGAATGGGAGGTGCTCCAACTCGCCGACCAAGGCCGAAGCAACGCCGACATCGCCCGGGAACTGTTCATATCAGTAGCCACCGTGCGCAAGCACCTCGAGCACATCTACGACCGCACGGGCGAACGCACCCGCGCCTCCGCAGCGGCACTGATGATGCCCCACTTCGCTGCCACGCGGACCGCTCGCAGCAGCACAGGTGAGTAGCACCGAGCGATCGGGCGCCGCGGCGCCGGGTCCCGATGGCCGTAGAACGCAAGTTGATCTTCTTTGGTGGGTGAGATCGGATGACGATCAGGCCGAGCAACTGGACGAGTGGATGGCCGCGATCGAAGCCCGATGAACTACCCCACCTGCACCGGTTCGTGCGCGGCGTGCGCCGCGACTACAACGCTGTCCTCAATGGACTCACGCTGCCGCACAGCTCCGCGCGGTGGCAGGCAACGTCAACCGTATCAAAATGATCAAGAGGCAGATGTACGGCCGAGCCAACTTCGACCTGCTCCGCAAACGCATCCTGCACGCCGCCTGACCAGCAAGGGGGGTCGATTCGATCACGAAAACGGGCCAGCACCAGAACCCGTTCACCCGCCGTCGACAATCGCCAGGTCCTATGCCAGTCGACCTTCAGTAGACACCCGGAACGGTGTCGGCGCGTCCCCTCGCCTACTGAAAGTCCCGCAACAGCCTGATCTGCCGGCCGCGCGACACGCAGCGATGTGGTACACACCATGCGACCGCGAGCGAGGGACGAAGGTGCCACCGATGCGCGAAGAGCTGGCCGATGCCGAAGAGGTTCGAGACCGTCTTCGGGATGTCAGATGGATTGGCGGCGGCAGCGGCGCGGGAAAGTCGACCATCTCCCGCCATGCGAAGTCACCATCCGGGACCTTCGCATCGCGATCTCAGGCTGCACGACCGACCGAAGCTGGGACGTCACGACTCACCCCGGCGCGGCCACGCTCGTCGTGTGGCGTGTCCCGATCCCGAGTCGATGATCCGAGACAGGCTGACCAGGATCGACTGCGGAGCCACGGATCAGCGGGCTACTTGTTGCGCCCGGAGAAACGCAGCACGGTCGAGATCAAGCCGATCATGATGGCGAACGGGATGGTGATGGCACCGAACCCGGCTGTCGCGATGGAGAAACCGATCGCGACCGCCAGCGGCAGCACCCACGCCGTCACCACCCAGCCGTGATCCACTGGTCGGCGAGCCGGACCGTCATTCGCATATGGGCCCATGACGTCCTCCCGGTAGTAGCGCAGGACTCGAACGCTCTCAGCTTTGGGGGTGGCCGCGGCGGCGACCACCGACCAACGTCACCTGAGTGGCGCCGATGGTCACCGTGCCGACCGGGCCGCGTGGACGACGTTCCGGCGCAGGCTCGCCAGGACGGCTCGCATGCTGTGCCCGCGAAGGGACGGATGACGCGCCAGTAGCGACCGAACTTGCGTGCCGTCGGCGGCGTCCGGGACCGCCGTGCGGGCCTCGTACGACAGCCCGTGCCGTAGGGTCGCAACGACGACCCGATGGCGATCGGGCCCAGCCGGGCTCGGCGAACCGTTCGGGCGTCATCGCCGTGACGTCGTACCACTCGATGTCCGGCTGCCGCGTAGAGCAGCGCTTCCCTTGGTCGGTTCGCCGCTCGCCGGAGCGGACAACTTCTTCGGCGACACCCCGACCGTGAAAATCTGCACGGATGACGGCATCTGTGACAACACGGCCGCGTCGGGCTGGCTGGGGTTACCCGGGCAAGCACATGGACTTAGGCTTCAACGTGGACATCTACGCCGACGACGCGCACGGTCAGTGGTTCAACGGAGTTCCTGTCATGGAACTTAGCCGGCGCCGCCCCTTCGCCGGTGCCGGGGCGTCGACCACGCCCGGGGCCGCGGCACCAGTTGGTACCGCGTGTTCGTTCAACCCCGGCCACAACGGCGTCCTGCCCGGCTCCGCTACGACGTGCCGGTTCGGAAGTCGCTGCAGCTGAACACCCGCGTGCCGTTGTCCTCCAGACACACCTGGAAGGTGATCCTTGCCCCCTCCGGCATGTTCATGTTGTGGTCGATGCACTTGCCGGTTCCCTCGCGGCTCCAGGCGTCGTTGTTCTGACCGGGGACGTCCGAGCGGGTGTACCGGGCGACCGCGCCGAAGCCGTCGTCCTTGTTGTCGCACACGATGAGGTGCTCACCGGTCGCGTCGAAAGTGGCCCGGCCGGCGCAGCCGTTCGGTGTGCAGACCGACGCGGAGGCCGGCCGCGTCGGTGCCGGGGTACTCGGGGCGGGTGGGGCCGGCTTGGCGGGCTGGCCGGCGGCGTCGGTGGCCGGCTGGGGGGCGGCCGCGTCTGGTGGAGCTGCGACCTCTCCGCCCTGTGGTGGTTGCCGGCCGGCCGTCGGCTGCGTGGTGGTGTGACGGGGTCGCCCGGACGGCTTCACCACGGCCGTCGTGGTGTGCGCGGCCTGCGCCGGACGGGCCCGTTCAGCTGTGTCGTCGCCGGACGGCCAGTTCAGCCAGGCCACCGCTCCGGCCGCCGCCACCACCGCGACCGCGGCGAACACCGCGGCCACGGTCCGGCCGCGGCCCGGGGCCGGCTCAGCCCGGACCGGCACTCGATCCCGTCCGGCACGCACCGACGTCTCGGCATCTCCGTCGGCCGACCACGGTGACACGACCTCGGGGACTCTCTCCGACGGCAAAGGCTTCGTCCGGTGCCGCCGGACGGCGCCGGCCGGCGTTCCGAGCGGACCGTCCGATGTGGATCCGGTGACCATCGCGCCGGTCACCGGCGTCGAAAGGTCCGCTGCGAGGGCAGCGGCGGTGGCATACCGGTCCTCGGGCTGTTTGGCCATCGCCCGGTGGATCACCCGGGCCAGCTCCGGGGATCCCGGGCACTCGAGCGGGGCCGGCTCCTCGGTGAGGATGCGGTGCATGAGCGCGACCATCTCCTGGCCGCCCCCCTCGAACGCCGGCTCGCCGCAGACCAACTCATAGAGCGAAGAGCCCAGCGAGTAGACGTCCGATGCCGCGGTCGGCGAGACGCCGTTGACGACTTCGGGCGCCGCGTGCCGCAGGGTGAACGCACCGTGCGCGGTCATCGACGCCCGGTCGTCGAGCAGGCACGCGACACCGAAGTCGGCCAGCACCGGCTCACCGAAGCGGGACAACAGGATGTTGTTCGGCTTGACGTCCCGGTGCACGACCCCGACCCGGTGCGCGGCCTCCAGCGCACCGGCGATCTTCGCGCCGACCTTCGCCACCTCCGCGGGCGGCAGCGGCCCGTGCTCGGCCAGCCGGTCCGCGAGCGAACCGCGGTCGTGCAGGTCCATCGCGAGGTAGGGCCGGCCGGACCGGGTGGTCCCGCTGTCCAGTGCGGTGACCACGTTCGGGTGACCGGTGAGCCTGCTCGTCAGCGACACCTCGCGCAGGAACCGGCGGCGCACCGCCTCGTCGAGCCCGATCGTGACCACCTTCAGCGCCACCTCGCGGTCCATCGCCTCCTGCCGGGCGCGGTACACGACGCTGAACCCGCCCTGTCCGATCGGCCGCAGGTTCCGGTAGCCGGGCACGTCCTCGGGCTCGAACTCTCGCCCGTCCGGCGTGCGCGCGGCGCGCTTCCTCAAGCGTGGCATGGCAATCGCATCCTCATCGAAGACACCGGTGGTGGTGCGACGCGCCCTGCGGCGCACCACCACCCGCGGAGTGGACCTCGCCGGGCGGTTCAGGCACCACCGGCGTGCGAGATGTTGGTCAGGATCTTCTGGACCTGCTGCTGCAGCTGCTCCAGCGACGTCCGCATCCGGTCCAGATCACCCTTGGCCTGCGGCCACACCTCGCCGCGGAACCGCTGCGCCAGCGGACCATCCCAGTGGTTCGGGTCGGACAGCTGCTGCCCGTGGGAGTTGAGCTGGTTGATCATCGTCGGCATCTGGGTGTTGACCAGACTGAGCATCTTCGCCGCTTCCTGGTGGGCGAAGTCGGTGGACTTGACAGTGGTCATAGTGCTGTTTCCTCGCTATTCGTGGTGTTTGGGCTCGGCTGCTTCTGGAAGGCGTCGTCGACACGGTCCTTTCTGTCGGTCACTTCGCATCGCGGATCGCCGCGAGGCTCCTCGAGTCCGGGTTGGCGAGACTGACGGAGCTGCCGAAGTCGTTGTCGAGCGTCTCGAGATCGATGTTCGAGTCGCCCTTCAGGTGGTAGTTCTCCGGATGTGCGGCCAGGTCGTTGAGCTTGCTCTGCCGCGCGGTCAGGAACGGCGACGAGGAGCCCCCGCCGTCCGAGGTGAGGTCCACCGGCCGGTTGTGCACGTCGACGAGGTAGCCGTTCTTGGCGAGCATCGTCCACATCGCGACCTGGCCTGGTCCGCGCACCGCGCTCTGCGCGAACTGCAGCGCGTCTGTCTTGCTGGGCCTCTTCGTGCCCAGCACCTTCGCGTACAGGTCCTGGTCCTTGACGCCCGTCCAGCTCTGCAGGCCGTTTATGACCATGTTGTCGAGCACCGTCGAGCCGGTCTTCACGACCTTGGTCCACGGCAGGATGCTGGGCAGCGAGCCCACGAGGATGCCGTTCACCGCGTTGTCCAGTGCGTCCCGGCCGGCATTGGACTGGGCGATCCGTGTGAGGAACGGGGCGAGGATCTCGTCCATGACCACGCCCTGGCGCTTCGCCCACGCCAGGAGCTCGGCCGGGGTTCGCCCCGGCCCCGGGTCCGCCACCGAGCCCGCGATTCCGACGGACACGAACTGCAGCAACGCGGCGGCGGAACCGGGAACGAACGAGAGGTCGACGCCTTTCATCGCGGCGGAGACGCGGTTCATGAACGCCCGCATCGCGTCCGGGTCGGTGCCGTGGGTCAACGCCGCCTGGGACAACACGTTGAAGACCTGGCTGAAGACCTTGCCGTCGTCGGAGTCGCGGGACAGGTCGATCAGCCGATGCAGATCCTTCGCGGACAGCAGGTCGGCGAAGTTGCGTGCGGCGGTGCGGTTGTTCGCCAGTGCCTGCAGTACCGCCAGCTGGGTGCGCTCGGTGATGTGCCAGTGTTGCGGCGAGAAGTCCGAGCCCTGCGTCCATTCGAGCGCCATGACGATGTTGTGCGCGGTTCGCTGGTCCACCGCGCCGGTCGCCAGCGCGTTGGCGAGCGCCTGGTCGTCGTGTCCCATGAGCCGGGCGATCTGGTCGGCCGACAGCGCGTTGAAGAACCCTGCGGCGAAGTAGCCATCCGAGCCGTGCAAGGCGAGCTGCCTACTGATCCACTTGAGATTGTCAGGATCGCCGCGGTTGGTCATCTTGTCGGCCAGTGCCTTGCCCGCCGCCATCTCGGCTTGGTGCTCGGCTGCCTTGGCCAGTGCGTCGAACTCCGCGGCGACCGCCTTGTCCGAGGCGTGGTAAGGCAGCATCGGACCGATGCCCGACGAGCCGGCTCGCTGGAACGCCAGTCCGACCAGACGCACGTCGCGGTCTGTGTAGTACACCTTGGACACTTCGACCGCGACATCGGCGTCGATGCTGGTGCAGATGCCGCCGCCGTTCTGGAAGTCACG
>NZ_DATBKY010000204.1:0-21268 GCF_036555685.1 Actinophytocola sp.
TGCCCGGCAACCCGGTCAGCGCCTACGTCTCGTTCCAGGTCTTCGCCCGGCCCGCGATCGCCGCGCTGCAGGGCTACGACGGGCTCGGCCTGGAGACGGTGCAGGCCGAGCTGACCGGGCCGCTGCGCTCGCCGGCCGGCCGGCGGTCCTTCGTGCGCGGCGTGCTCGACCGGCCGGGCGGGCGGGTGACCCCGCTGACCGGGCAGGGCTCGCACCAGATTGCCACGCTGGGCCGGGCCAACGCGCTGGTCGTGGTGCCGGAGTGGGTCGTGCAGATGAGCGAGGGCGACACCGCCGAGGTGATGGTCCTGCCGTGACGAGCGAGAACGCGGGCTCCGGCCACTTGGGGCTCACGCACGTGGACAGCGCCGGCCACGCGCGGATGGTGGACGTGTCCGGCAAGGAGGTCACCGCGCGTTCGGCCTGCGCGACCGGACGGGTGCGGCTGTCGGCGCGGGCGGTCGCGGCCCTGCGCGCCGGGGAGGTACCCAAGGGCGACGCGCTCGCCGTCGCCCGTATCGCCGGGATCGCCGGCGCCAAGCGGACGCCGGACCTGATCCCGCTGTGCCACCCGATCGCCCTGTCCGGGGTGAAGGTGGACTTCTCCTTGCGGGACAACGAGGTCGCCATCACCGCGACCGCGAAGACGAGCGACCGCACGGGCGTGGAGATGGAGGCGCTCACCGCGGTCGCGGTCGCCGGGCTCACCCTGCACGACATGATCAAGGCCGTTGACCCCGCGGCCGCGCTGGACGCCGTGCGCCTGGAACGCAAGGACGGCGGCAAGACCGGCACCTGGACCCGACCGGAGGACCGATGACGCGTACGGCACGGGTGGTGACCGCGTCCAACCGCGCGGCCGCCGGCGTCTACTCGGACAAGACCGGCCCGCTGATCACCGGCTGGCTGCGCGACCACGGCTACGAGGTCGGGCCGGCCGAGGTCGTCCCGGACGGCGAGCCGGTGCGCGACGCGCTGCGCTCCGCGGTCGCGGCGGGGGTCGACGTCGTGATCACGACGGGCGGCACGGGCATCTCGCCGACCGACCGCACGCCGGAGATGACCGCGTCCGTGCTGGACTACGAGATCCCCGGGCTGGCCGACGCCGTACGTGCCGCGGGCCTGCCGGCGGTGCCGACGGCGGTGCTCTCCCGCGGCCGGGCGGGCGTGGCGGGCTCGACGCTCGTCGTGAACCTGCCGGGCTCCACGGGTGGGGTGAAGGACGGGCTGGGCGTGCTGGCCGACGTCCTGGACCACGCCGTGGACCAGGTCCACGGCGGCGACCACGTCCGGTCGGCGGCGGAGGCGGCCCCGGCGCGCGTGCTGCGCGCCGAGATCAGCGAGTCGCCGCTGGCGGTCGAGGAGCACGCGAACCTGGTCGAGGAGGCCGCCGCGGGCGCGGTGGTCACGTTCGCCGGGGTGGTCCGCGACCACGACAAGGGCCGCGGCGTGGTGGACCTGGACTACGAGGGCCACCCGAGCGCGAAGGCCGTCATCGAGGAGGTCGCCACGGCGGTCGCCGGGCGGCACCCGGGCCTGCGGGCGGTCGCGGTCAGCCACCGGATCGGCGCGCTGGCGATCGGCGACGTGGCCCTGGCGTGCGCGGTGGCGGCCGAACACCGCCAGGAGGCGTTCTCGGCGTGCGCGGACCTCGTCGACGACGTCAAGCGGCGGCTGCCGGTCTGGAAGCACCAGAACTTCACCGACGGCACCGACGAGTGGGTCAACTGCCCCTGAGCGCCCTGCGCGCCTCGGCAGGGCCCTGAGGCGCCTCGTCGCCCCGTCGTGCCCCGTTGTGCCCCGGTGTGCCCCGGAGACGCCGAAGGGCTCCACCGCCGGGGGATTTACGCGGTGGAGCCCCTCAGTGCTTCGTGGCGTTCGCTACGTCACGGAGCAGCTCACTTGGTGGCGATCTTCTGACCCACGAGGATCAGGTCGGGGTCGCCGATGAACTGCTTGTTCTTCTCATAGAGCGCCTGCCAGCCGCCCGTCACCTTGTGCTGCTTCGCGATCTTGGTCAGCGTGTCGCCGGCCTTGACCGTGTAGTCACCCTTCGGGTTGGACTTCGCGAGCACAGGCTTCACCGGAGCGGACTGCACCTGCCGCGGGGCCTCGTACGAGGTCGACTCATTCGAGCTCGACTGGTTCGAGCTCGACTCGTTCGAGGACTGCTGCTGCTGTTGCGGGGCGCTGTAGCCCCCGCCGCCACCGGACGAACCACCACGGGCGCCACACACCGGCCACGCGCCGATGCCCTGGCTCTGCAGGACGTTCTGCGCCACCCGGATCTGCTCCGAACGCGAAGCGTTGGCCGGGTTGCCGGAGCCGCCGTTCGCCTCCCAGGTGCCCTGGGAGAACTGCAGGCCACCGTAGTAGCCGTTACCCGTGTTCGTGCCCCAGTTGCCGCCGCTCTCGCACTGAGCGATGGCATCCCAGTTGACCGGATCGGCCTGGGCCGGGGCGGTGGCGACCGCCAGCGGAACACCGATCACGGCGCCGGCGACGACGACGCGCGCGATGTTGCGCAAAGACGGCTTGCGGTGCTTGCCTACGTACGCCATTTCGCTCTCTGCCTCAACGCCTACGCGTCCTGCGCTGTGGGACCGACCTTCGGGGAGGTCGAGCCGGATATCCGGCGCCACGCCTCGCTTCGGGGGCTCGTCGTGTTCCCTCGTCCCGGTCCAGAGGATCTCTTTCAGTCGGGGGTATTTCTGCGAGTGCCCGCCGGACCGGGCTAGGCGTTACGGACACTCGGGTCTTGCGTGGTTGGTCGAGACCAACCGGAGGCGACGGTACGTAAGCAATTCGAGGATTGGAAATTGAGAGCGGTGTGACCGTCGTCACAGTAACGCTATTTGAAGCGATTCGATCGCGATTGTTCACGCAGGTCAGCGCGGTGCTGCTTGTTGTTTAGGGGAGTGAATCTCATGCGGATAATTCAGTAGATCTGAGGCGCGTGTCACGTGCACCGGCCGCCGATTGCCGGTGTGGTAAACCGTTGCCCGAATGGTTGACGACAGCCCTCTGAAATCGCTTCGTTACCTGCTGCAATGCGATAACTAATGCGGGGGACGATTCGACGGCGAAGTCGTCCGCCGAATCGGGGTGTCAAACGGCGATTCGTCTCGGCGTGTCACCGTTTTTTGTATACGGTCTACGGTTGCTGTGCGTTTCTGGTTGTCCACAGACCTCAGGCGCTCGCGCCGATCTCGTCGGTCGTCGTGGCCAGAGTGGTGATCGGGGGGCCGCCGGCCGCCGTTGATCTTGGACAGGCTGTGTCGTCGCAGGTCAGCCGCTTGTCATCAGACGTCAAGGGGGTTGCGGCTGAGGCGGTCGGCGTGCACCTCGCTCGCAGACCGCCTGGCCGGCGCAGGCTGTGTGGCGCGCGGCGGTGCTCAGCCGCCCGCGAAGGGGGGCAGCACGTCCACCTCGGAGCCGTCCGGCAGCGGGTTGGCCTTGTCCCGGACGGCGACCCCGTCCAGGAGGAAGCTGCAGGCGGTCAGCACCCGCGTGAGCGCGTCGCCGTGGCGGTCGGCCAGGTCGGCTACCAGGTCCCGGACCCGGGCGTCCGCCGGCAGCCGGACGGTCTCCTCGTTGACGCCCGCCGCGGCGCGGGCTCCGGCGAAGTAGCGCACCCGCACGGTGGTTGCGGCGGCTGTGGTCACATCCACAAGGTTAACCGCCGCGACACGCGGGCCCGGCGGGGCGTGCGGGACGATGTGGCCATGGCCTGGACCTACCTGATGGACATGGACGGCGTGCTCGTGCACGAGGAGCACCTGATTCCCGGGGCGGACAAGCTGATCGAGGAGCTGCGCGCCAAGGAGATCCGCTTCCTGGTGCTGACCAACAACTCCATCTACACGCCACGTGACCTGCGCGCGCGGCTGCACCGCACGGGTCTGGACGTGCCCGAGACGTCGATCTGGACCTCCGCCCTCGCCACGGCCATGTTCCTCGACTCCCAGCGCCCGGAGGGCTCGGCGTTCGTGATCGGGGAGGCCGGGCTCACCACGGCCCTGCACGAGATCGGCTACGTGCTGACCGACCGCGACCCGGACTACGTCGTCCTCGGCGAGACGCGGACCTACAGCTTCACCGCGATCACCACGGCCATCCGACTCGTCGAGCAGGGCGCACGGTTCATCGCCACGAACCCGGACGCCACGGGGCCCTCCCGGGAGGGCTCCCTGCCGGCGACGGGCTCGGTGGCGGCGCTGATCGAACGGGCCACCGGGCACTCGCCGTACTTCGTCGGCAAGCCGAACCCGTTGATGATGCGTTCCGCCCTGCGCACGCTCGGCGCGCACTCCGAGTCGACGTTGATGATCGGCGACCGCATGGACACCGACGTGCGGTCCGGGCTGGAGGCCGGCCTGCAGACGATCCTGGTACTGACCGGGATCTCGAACCCGGAGACCGCGGAACGCTTCCCGTACCGCCCGAGCCGGGTGATCGACTCGGTCGCCGACCTGGTCGGCCGCGCCGACGAGCCGTTTCCCGAGCCGTAGACGTACGAAACCCCGGTCCCGGACGGTGCCGCCCGAGGGGACCGGGGTTCCGCATGTTCCCGAACTGACCGCCGCTCCCACCACGAAGCGACGTGATTAGGCTAGCCTAACTTAACCGGATCCGGCAACCATTGACCAGCGACGGTCAAGCGGCGTCCTGCTCGAGCTCCTGCGCGACGGGTTCCGGCGCCCGACGGCGGAAGGCGAAGCGCGGCATGATCCGCTCGCGGACCTGGACGCCGCCGCGCCGCGCGAGCAGCACGCCGCACACCGCCGTGCACACGATCGCGACGATGCCGCCGAGCACGAACGGTGAGCGGCCGCCGAACTCCGCCGCGAGCCAGCCGGTCATCGGCCCGCCGATCGGGTTGCCGCCCATGAACACCAGCATGTACAGCGACATGACCCGCCCGCGCATCTCCGGCGAGGTGCCCAGCTGGACGGTTCCGTTGGCCGTGTTGATGAACGTCATCATCGCCACCCCGCAGGGGATCAGCGCCAGCCCGAACGTCAGGTAGCTCGGCATCAGCCCGGCGACCGCCTCGAGCACGCCGAACGCCAACGCCGCGCCGATCAGCAGCCGCAGCCCCGGCCGCCGCCGCGTCGAGCGCCGCACCGCCAGCACGGCGCCGGCGAACGTGCCCACGGCCAGCAAGGTGGACAGCAGTCCGTAGCCGTCGGCCCGCCGGTGGAAGACGTTCGCCGCCGCGATCGCGAGCGTCGTGTTGAACGTGAACGCGAACGTGCTGACGCAGAAGATCAGCACGAGCACCGCAAGGACGTCCGGCCGGCTGCGCACGTACCGCAGCCCCTCGAGCAGCTGGCCGCGCCGGCGCGCGGGCTTCGGGTCGCGGTACAGCTCCGCGGGGTTCATGCGCCCCAGGTTGACGATCACGGCCACCGTCGACACCGCGTTGACCAGGAAGACCCAGCCGGTGCCGGTCCAGATGATCATCAGGCCGGCGATCGCCGGGCCGACGATCCGCGCCATGTTGAACGTCGACGAGTTCAGCGCCACCGCGTTGGTCAGCTGCTCCTTGCCGACCATCTCGCCGACGAACGACTGCCGCACGGGCGGGTCGAACGCGGTGAACACGCCGAACACGAAGCACAGCACGTAGACGTGCCACAGGGCGACGAGCCCGCTCACGTCGAGCACCCCCAGCACGAGCGCACTCGTCGCCATGCCGCTCTGGATGAGCATCAGCATGCGGCGCTTGTCGTGCCGGTCGGCGAGCACGCCGGCCCACAAGGTCAGCAGCAACGTCGGTACGAACTGCAGGGTGACGGCGATACCGAGCGCCACCGGGTTGTAGCCGGACAGCTCCAGCACCAGCCAGTCCTGGGCGATGCGCTGCATCCAGGTGCCGACGTTGGAGATCACCTGGCCGGACGCGAACAGTCTGTAGTTACGGACGCGCAGCGACCCGAACATGCTGCGGCGTGATGTGTTGGCTCTTCCCACTAATCCTGTTGGCTCGCCATCCGGTCCAGGATCTCGGCCGCGCGCGACAGGAGCTCCCGGTCCTCTTGGGACAGCTCCGCAAGCTTCTTGTCCAGCCACGCTTCGCGCGCCGAGATGTCGGCCAGGATGAGAGCGCTCCCCTCCTCGGTGATCTCCACGATGGCCTGCCGGCCGTCACTCGGATGCGGTCGTCGGCTGACGTAGCCGGCCTCCTCGAGAGCGGCGATCACCCTTGTCATGGAAGGGGGTTGAACGACCTCCTTGGCCGCGAGCTCACCTGGCGTGAGCGGGCCGCACTTGTGCAGACAGAAAAGCGCGGAAAGTTGGGTGAGCGTCACCGAGGAGCTGGTCCGCTGGCCGCGCAGCCGGCGGTTGAGCCGCACCGTCGCCAGCCGCAGGCGGCTGGCGAGCGAGCGTTCGGCTACGTCCTGCTCCGTTCTCGACACATCGTTAGCATACCTCACGAATTGCGCTGCGTCACAATGATCAGCGACGCGATCACGTTGAGTCGATCACGTTCGCCGATCACGCGGCAGCGTTCGTCGGAGCTCAGCCGATGGCCGCCTCGATCGGCCCGATCGCGAAGTACACCGCGAACAGGATCGCGACGATCCAGATCAGCGGGTGCGTGCCGCGTGCCTTGCCGGTCGCCACCCGCAGCAGCACGTAGCTGATGAAGCCCGCGCCGATGCCGTTGGCGATCGAGTAGGTGAACGGCATCACGACGATCGTGAGGAACGCCGGCAGCGCGATCGTGAAGTCGGTGAAGTCGATCTCCTTGATCTGCGCCATCATCAGCACGCCGACGACGATCAGGGCCGGCGCCGCGGCCTCGACCGGAACCGCCGCGTAGAGCGGGGTGAAGAACATCGCGGCGATGAACAGCAGGCCGGTGACGATGTTCGCGAGCCCGGTGCGCGCGCCCTCGGCGATGCCGGACGCGGACTCGATGTACACGGTGTTCGAGCTCGACGACGCCGCGCCGCCCGCCACCGCGCCCAGGCCGTCCATGAACAGCGCCTTGCCGGTGTTCGGCAACCTGCCGTCCGCGTCCAGCAGGCCGGCTTCCTTGCCGAGCCCGGTCATCGTGCCGATCGTGTCGAAGAAGTCGGTCAGCACCAACGTGAACAGGAACAGGACGGCCGTGATGACCGGCACCTGCACCCAGGCGTCGAAGTTGAAGTTGCCCAGCAGCGAGAGGTTGGGGGCGCCGACGACGTTGTCCGGCAGCGCCGGGTAGCCGAGGTTCCAGCCCTTCGGGTTGGTGCCCGCGGACGGCCCGGCGTTCACGATGGCCTCGACGATGATCGCGATGACCGTCGTGGCCAGCACGCCGATCAGGATGGCGGCCTTGACCCGCTTGGCGACCAGGATGCCGGTGATGATGAGGCCGATGACGAACACGAACGTCGGCCACGACGCGATCGAGCCGTTGATGCCAAGTCCGACCGGAACGGTGGTGTTGGCGGCATCCGGCAGCCGGCGGACGAACCCGGCGTCGACGAGGCCGATCAGCGTGATGAAGAGGCCGATGCCGACCGCGATCGCGGATTTCAGCGACGCCGGCACTGCGTGGAACACCATCGTTCGGACGCCGGTCAGCACGAGGATCAGGACGACGACTCCGTTGAGCAGCACCAGGCCCATCGCGGCGGCCCAGCTCATCTGGGGCGCGATGGAGTACGCGACGAAGGCGTTGATGCCGAGTCCGGTGGCCAGCGCGAACGGGAAGTTCGCGACAAGTCCGAAGAGGATCGTCATGACGCCGGCCACCAGCGCGGTCACGGCGGCGACCTGTCCGGCGGGCAGGATGTCGCCGAACGCGTCGTCGTGGGTGGCGGGGTTGTTCGGGTCGGCCGTGAAGCTGCCGATGATGAGCGGGTTCAGCACCACGATGTAAGCCATGGTCACGAACGTGACAAGGCCGCCGCGGATCTCCCGCCCCATGGTGGAGCCGCGCTCGGAGATCTTGAAGAAGCGATCCAGCCCCGACGAGGACTCCGTCGTGCTCGACGCTGTCGTGTTCGCCATGAGGCGGTAGCCTCGCGCATGTGGTAGGCCCAGCGGAACCCGACGCGCCAAAAGATATTGAGAAGTCACCTCCACCCCCACTTTCGGCGCGCCTGCTGGCACTTCCGCCGGTTGTGTATACCGGCACGGCACTCTGGTTGGTCGCGCTGGTGGTTTTGCTGATCGCCCGGTACGGCTACGATGCCGGCCCGCCGATCTGGCTGTGGACCGCTCTCGCCGGCTTCGTGCTCGGCCTCATCGGCATGCCCATCATGGCCTGGCAGCGCCGCGCGTCCCGCCGCGGCGCGAAGGGCGCGCAGCGCAACCTCTAGCGGAGCACGCCTTCCGGATCGTCCAGCAGGGCCGCGAGCAGGTGCCGGTCGGCCCAGCGGTCCGCGGCCCACGCCAGCCCGCGGGCGAGGCCGGCCGTCGAGTCGACACAGTGCAGCACGCCGTCGTCGACCCACCACGTCACCTCGTGACGGGCGAGTCCGATTCGCACGGTCAGCCGGTCGTGCACGCGCGGGCCGCCGTCCGGCACCGGGATGCCGGCCAGGTCGCACGCGTCGACCACGGCGCCGAGATCGGCCCAGCGCACCGTCTCCGCCGGTTCGGCGACGGTCCCGACGACCACCTCGGACGCGAGCGGCAGGTCCAGCAGCTCCGCGAGCGGCTCGGCGAGCGCGAAGTCGTCGCCGGCCGTGATGACGCGCTCCGGTTCGACCACGCCGAGCACCCAGGGGCTGTCGAGCACGAGCCCCTCGGCGGCGGGCACGACCTGACCGGTCAGCGAGCGCGCGGCGTGCGGCGGTTCGAGGTCGCGAGCCGACAGCGTGCCGTCGCGGACCGCCCGGGCGAGCGCGGCGTGGGCGCGGATCGTGGCGCCGGCGCTCACCTCGCGCTGCGGGTCGCCGAGGCGGTCGAGGAGCTCGTCGTCGGTGACGTCGAGCGTGGTGCGCACGCCGATCGCGGCGAGAACCGACGGGTCGACGCCGACCGGGGGGACTGGGTCGTAGAGGCCGGCGAGGTCGTGGGCGGTGTCGAGCCGCCACTCGCGGGGCGGCCGGCCGGCGAGGAGCGCGTGGTGGGCGATCCACCAGCCGGTGTAGCCACCGGGTTCGTGGAGGGCCTGCCACGTCTCGGGCTCGCCGGCGAGGAGCCGCAGCGCGGCGGGCCAGGCCTCGTCGGCGACGAGGTCGAGGTCGCGGACGGCGTTGACGCGCGCCGGCGGTTCGGGCTGGTCGTCCCACCAGTCGGCCTCGTCGGCGAGGTCGTGGTCGGGCCCGGTCGGTGACTCGTCCTGGACCAGCGCGAAGCCGTCGAGCACGCCGACCGCCCTGAGCGACGCAGGTGGCCAGCTCCGGGCGACGTCGTCGTCGAGGACGCCGAGCGGGGAGTCGTCGTCGAGGACGTCGAGGAAGGGGGCCTGGGGGAGGGCGAGCTCGTCGGCGCGGCGGTGGTCGCCGGTGTCGTCGGGCAGGGCGAGGGCGCCGAGCCACGGGTGCTCGCCGGGGCGGGCGCCGGCCTCGCCGACGAGCGTCAGGACGGTGTCGCGGAGCTTGCCGACGTCCAGGCCGGACTCGGCGTCGTCGAGGCTGCGCTCGACCGCCTCGCGGGTGGCCTCGAGGAGGTCCGCGGGGCTGGCGTGGCGGGCGCCGAGCCGTTCGAGGATCGGGTGCACGGCGTCCGGGTGGACGATGGGAAGGTCGACCTCGAGCGCGGTGTCGGCGATGAGCGTGCCGCGTGGCCCGGGGAGGGTGCGCCCGTCGGCGAGCGGTACCGGCAGTGCGCCGAGCGCCTCGCGGGCGGTCTTGTCCACGTCGGCGATCGGGGCGAGGGCGTCGTAGAGCCGGTGCCACCAGTCCGGTGGCCGGTCGATCCCGGTGACCCGCTCGACGATGTCGGCGACGGTCAGGCGGGTGACGTCGAGGGCCTGGAGCTTGGCGTCGTGTTCGGCCGTGGTGATGCCCTCGATGGTGTCGTCGAGGGCGTCGACCAGCTGGCGGCTCGGGACGGTCGTGGCGTGGCGGGGTTCGACGGTGCCGGTTCGCGTCGGGAGCCAGGCGGTGGTGCGCAGCGCCTCGGTGACCTTCGCGCGCAGCTGTTCGTCCACTTCGGACAAGGGGAAGCCGGGCGCGGGGACGTAGGCGACCCGTCGTTCGGGTTCGGTCAGCTCGAGCAGCCTGGGATACGCGTTCGCCGCGTGCTCGAGGACGGTGTCGGTGGCCCGGCCCGGCCGGACGTGGCGCCGGTCGGCCTCGATGGGGAGGGTGGCGATGAGGCGGGCCGGGATCGAGAGGCGCTCGTCGGTGGGGGTGGGGGCGTGCAGCACCTCGTCGGTCAGCGGGCCACGGGTGCTGGCCGCCCAGCAGATTGTCCACTGTGGACGAGCTTCGGTGCCCAGCCCGGTGAGGTCGGCCAGCTCCCCGCGCTCGCGGACGACGAGCCAGTCGGTCGTGCCGTCCGGGCCGTGGACGCTGGTGCGGGGTCCGTCGTCCCGACGCCAGGCGTGCTCGCCGATCTCGATCGTGCGCAGGCCGTCGAGGGCGAGGAGGAGGTCGGTGGCCTGCCGCTCGAACTCACGCCGCAGCTGTGCCGCGTCGACGCCTTCGCGGAGCGGCAGCCGGACCTCGGTGTCGAACCCGGCAGGCGGCTGCTCGTCGGTGGGCCAGGCGAGCCGGAGCACGGGAACCCGCCCGTCGCGCCCGATGGCCTCCCGCGTTCGCTGAGCGGAGAACGCGACCGCGCCGCTCGTCGAGACCACCCGAGGAGCGTCGCAGACGGCGAGCACGGCGGCGAACCCGACCCCGAACCGCCCGACCCCTTGCTGCTTGGCCGAAGCCCGCAGCGAGGCGAGCGAAGCCACCCCGTCGCGATCCAGGGCCCGTCCCGTGTTGGCGACCCGCAGCTCCCCGTCTACAAAGGACACCCGGAGCCGGCCGTCCTGTCCGGCCGCGTCCGCGGCGTTCTGCGCCAACTCGACGAACAGCCGGTCCCGGTAACCGCCGAGGAAGAGGTCCTCTTCGGCGTTGGCATCCTCGCGGAAGCGGGTAGGGGAATCCCGCCACGAGGCGAGCACGGACTCACGAAGAGCCCCGGTACCGAACGGATCAGTCACCCTCGGACCGTCGCTCAACCCCACCCCAAGGCGACCACCCGAGCACCCGCCGCGCCCCGTCATCCGGGTCGGCCGTGCCGGTGTCCGGCTCGGTGCCCGCAGTCTCGCCGGCTGGCTCACCCGGCGAGTCCTCACCCGCGGCCTGCTGGACGTGGCCCTGCTCGTCCTGCTCAGCCCCGGGCTGCTCGCCCGGCGCGTGCTCGGCGTACTGGTCGGTGGCTTGCTCGGGGTGGTCCTGGCCGGTGTGCTCGGCGCTGGCCCGCTCGGCGACATTGGCATGCTCGATGTCCGCCGGCTCATCGCCGGCGGCCGACTCGGTCAGCTGCGTGATTGCTCCAGCCTGCGCCGCGTCGCCTGCTTCCTCGGTTATCGACTGCTGCTCAGCCTGTTCCGGCTCGTCGCCGTTCTGCTCCGAGTACGGGATCGGCTCGCCGGCAACGCTCTCCCGCTCATTGGCGGCGGCTGACTCCGCATCCGCGGCGTCGCCGGCCCCCGGCTGTGCGCCGGCCTCACTGCCGATGACAGGCGAGCCGGGCTCATCTACCACCGGTTCGACGGACGTGCCCTCCGCAGTCGGCTGCTCGCCGGGCTGGTCTGCCACGGATTGCTGCTCGTCTGTCGCCGGGCCCGCGTCCGCGGTCTGGTCGCCTGTCTCCAGGTTCGTGGCGGTCTCCGCCGCGCCGCCGGTGATGGGTGCGCTCGGCTCGGCGTCGGCGGTTACCTCGCTCGGCTGCTCGCCGGGCTGGTGCGCGGACGGCTCCTGGCCGCTTGTGGCGGGGTCGGTGGGCTCGGTTTGGTCGCCTGTCTCCAGGTCCGTGCCCGCCTGGGCCGGTCCAAAGTCGAACGGGCCGGGCTCGACGTCCGTTGCCGGTGTTTCGGCGGCGGCGGTCTGGTCGCCGGTCTCCGGCTCGGCGCCGGCCACCGGTGGCTCAGCGGTGTCGGTGGGCAGATCCGCCGCCGGCTGCTGATCGTCGATCGTGGTCGTTTCGGCCGCGGCCTGGTCGGCTGTCTCCGGCTCGGCCGTCGCGGCGGCTGGTTCGCCGGTGCTCGGCTCAGTGCCCGCCGGCTGCCATCCGGACGGAGCCGACGCTTCGGCGGGCACCGCCGACTGGTCGCCGGTCGTGACCGGCTCGCCTTCGATGGCGGCCGCTTCCGCTGTCTCCTCGACCTGTTCGCCGACCTCGACCGGCGGCTGGACCGTGCCGGCCGGCAGTTGATCCTCGCCCGCGGATGGTTCGGCATGCTCGGTGACCGCGTCGGTCGATTCCGGCAGCTCGTCCTGCTTGGCGGCGCCTTCGGGGCGGATCCACGGCGTCAGCGTCGACGGCTCGGCCGGCGCGTCCAGCGACGTCTCGGCCGTGACCACCGGCTCGAGCGGCGCTACGGCCTCGGCGGCCGGCGGCTCGGGCGCGGTGCCGGCAAGCGGCTCCGCGGTCTCGGCCGCCTCGGTGGTGGGCGCCTCGGTGGTGGGCGCCTCGGTGGCCGCTGATGCGGCGACCGCGTCCGCTGCGGTGTCGGCGGTCTCGATCGCTTCGGCCTCGGCGCTAGGCGTCTCGGTGGCCGCCGGTTCGGCGACTGCCGATGCTGCCGGGTCCGCAGGGGACGCCACCGTCTCGGCGACTTCGGCCTCGATCGTCGACGGTTCGGCGGCGACCTCTGCGGAGTCGGGTGGCACTTCTGCGGTCTCGCCGCTCGGCGTCTCGATGGATGGCGCCTCGGTGGCCGCTGGTTCGTCGACCGCGTCCGCTGCGGTGTCGGCGGTTCCGGGCGCTTCGGCGCTGGGCGCCTCGGCCGGTGGTGCGCCGGTGGTCGCCGCCGTCTCGGTGGCCTCGGCGGGTGGCGCCTCTGTGGTCGACGGCTCGGCCGTCGCCTCGGCCGCGGTGTCGGCTGGAGCCTCGGCGGTCTCGGTCGCGTCGGCGGTTGGCGCTTCGGTGGCCGGTGCTTCGGTGGTCGGTGCTTCGACCGGCGAGGGCTCGGCGGCCGCCTCCGCTGCGATGTCGGCTGGGGTCTCGGCTTCGGCGGCTTGCGGCTCGACCGTCGCCTCGGGCGCGACTTCCGGCGCGGCCTCGGCCGGTGATGCCTCGGTGATCGGCGGCTCGATGGCCGACGGCTCGGCGACTTCGGCCGGAGGCTCGGTCGCCTCGGGCTCGACGGGGGGCGCCTCAGCGGTGCCGGCGTTCGATAACTCGCCGACGTTCGCCATCGCGGCGGCGGGCGCCGCCGAAGCAGCCTCGGGGGACGACGGCAGTGGCTCGAGGTCCAGCTTGGCGTCGTCGTAGATCAGGTTGGCCACCAGGACCGGGGAGACCTGCTCCACCTCCGCCTCGGAGTGGGCGCCGCAGCCGTACTCCGCATGCACCACGTGGCCGTCCGCGGGGGAGATCTCGTTGCCGCACGTGCCGAAGGCCGCCCGCAGTGAGCCGGCCAGCGGCAGGTAGAAGCCGCACGTTCCACAGTGCGCCGGCGCGCTTCGGGCCATGTCCGACCGCGGGCCGAACTCGCTCTGCTGCCAGCGGGTCGCCGCCTCCTGGCGGGCCGGGCGGGCCATCACCCGCGGCCGCCCCAGACCGGCCTCTAACGCGATCTCCTCGACGGCCGGGTCGTCGGACTGAAGGTACGACGGGACCAGCCGGGGGTCGTCCGGTGCGGTGGGCAGGAGGTCGCCGACGCCGAGGTCGCCGGCTTTCACGCGCATCTCCCACGGCACCCACTCGGGCGCGACCAGCGCGTCGGGGCCGGGCAGGAGGACGACCTCGCTGATCGTCACGTCCGTCTCGGGACCGGCGCTCGCTACCGTGACCGCCCAGCGCCAGCCCTGGTAGCCGGGCTTGTCGGCCTCGAACAGGTGGGTCACCGCGGTCTCGCCCTCGACCTGGGCACCTACGTGCGCGCCGACCTCCTCGTCCGCGGCCTCCTCCTGGGCGGCCGCGCGCGCGAGGTCGACCTCACCCAGCAGGGCGTGGTCCCGCAGCTCAGGCTCCGTCGCACTCATCGGGCACGATTGTGCCGCACCGCCCCCCAACTCATGTAAGGCTGGTCCCGTGCGGGCTCTTCTCGCCGCCGTCGCGGCCCTCCTCGTGGCCGCCTGCGCGCCCGCCGACCCGTCACCGCCGACGCCGAGCGCACCCACGAGCCTCAAGGCCGACGTCCTCGAAACCCTTCCGCACGACCCCAAAGCGTTCACCCAGGGCCTCGAGATCGACGACGGCGTCCTCTACGAGGGCACCGGGCTCGAGGGCGAGTCGAGCATGCGTGCCACCGACCCCGACACCGGACAGGTCGAGAAGTCCACGCGGCTGCCCGCGGACATGTTCGGCGAGGGCATCACGGTCGTCGGCGACACGATCTGGCAGCTCACGTGGCAGGACGGCGTCGCGATCAAGCGCGACCGGAGGACGCTCGCCGAGCGCGGCCGGGCGAGCTATGCCGGCGAGGGCTGGGGACTCTGCCACGACGGCAAGCGGCTGATCATGAGCGACGGCACCGACCGGCTCACCTTCCGCGACCCCGCGACCTTCGACGAGACCGGCCACACGGACGTCACCGACGCCGACGGCCGGCCGATCGACCAGCTCAACGAGCTCGAGTGCGTCGACGGCGACGTCTACGCGAACGTGTGGCGGACCGACCGGATCGTCCGGATCGACCCGGAAACCGGCAAGGTCACCGCGACCGTCGACCTCACCGGGCTTCTCCCCGCGGAGGACCGCGCGGGCACCGACGTCCTCAACGGCATCGCATCGATACCGGGCACCGACGAGTTCCTCGTCACGGGGAAGTTGTGGCCGGCGATGTTCCGGGTGCGGTTCGTCACCGACGGCGATTGACATGCCCTGGCCGTGCGAGCCGTCAACACCTCATGCGAGCTCGTCTTACGGCAGGATGGAAGAGTGATTCGTTCCGGTTCCGGTGACCAGCAGCCGGACGGCCGCAAGGGCCGTTCCGGCCGCAAGCGCCGCCGTAGCTGGACCGACCAGCAGCAGCCCGCGATCCGGCCCAAGCCCACGCTGCCCTACGAGCAGCCGCCACGCCCGGCACCGCCGCGCGAGGAGCCGCTGACCGGCGCGATCCCGGGCGCGCCCGCCTACCCGTCCGAGGACCAGCGGCGCACCCAGCCCGTCCGGCGCCAGCCGCCGCCCGCACGCAACTGGCGCGACGAGCCGCCCGCGCGCAACTGGCGCGACGTCCCGCCACCCCGCCGCCGGCTGCCCGGCACACCACCGGAGACCTACGGCCCGGACGGCTACGCGCCGGACCACCCCGAGGCCCAGCGCCGCGACGCACCGGCAGACCGCCAGGCCGACCCCCGGCGCGAACGCCCGGCCGCCGCCCCCAACTACCCGAAGAAGCTCACGGTCACCCGCGTCGCCGCGATCCGTGGACGGCAGCTCACCAACAACGCCGTGCGCGCGTTCCGCCGCGCGGCGAACGCCGACGGCGCCGACAAGTCCGGCCTCACCGCGCTGACCTACGCCACGATGCTCAACTACGCGAGCGACGCGGCCATGGCCGTCGCGCTCGCGAACACGCTGTTCTTCTCCGCGGCCAGCGCCGACGCCTCCAAGACCAAGGTGGCGCTGTACCTGCTGATCACGGTGGCGCCGTTCGCCCTGGTGGCGCCGGTGATCGGCCCCGCGCTCGACCGGATCCAGCGCGGGCGGCGCCTGGCGATGTGCGCGGCGTCGGCCGGCCAGGCGCTGATGTGCGTGATCATGGCGGTCAACTTCGACACCTGGCTGCTGTATCCCGCCGCGCTCGGGAAGATGGTGCTGTCCAAGTCCTTCACGGTGCTGAAGGCCGCGGTCACCCCGAGGGTCGTGCCGCCGGAGATCACGCTCGCCAAGACCAACGCGCGGCTCACCGTCTTCGGCCTCGCCGCGGGCGCGGTGTTCGGCGCGGTCGCCACGCTCGTCCTGCAGATCTTCGACTCGCCGGGCGCGCTGTGGTTCACCACGCTCATCTGTGTCGTCGGCGCGTTCCAGGCCATGCGGATCCCGGCGTGGGTCGAGGTCACCGAGGGCGAGGTGCCGGCCTCGTTGTCGGCCAACCCGGAGAAGGCGAAACGCCAGCCGATGGGCCGGCAGGTCGTGGTCGCCTTGTCCGGCAACGCGACGGTCCGGGTGCTGACCGGCTTCCTGATGATGTTCGCCGCGTTCGCGGTGCGCGCGCAGACCGAGGGCGAGCCGTTCATGCAGCTGCTGCTGCTCGGCGTCATCGCGGGCGCGGCGGGCGCGGGCAGCTTCATCGGCAACGGGATCGGCGCGCGGACGCACCTCGGCCACCCCGAACAGGTGGTGCTGGGCTGCGTCGTCGGCTGCCTGGCCACGTGCCTGGTCGCCACGATCCTGCCCGGCATCGGCACGGCCGCGATCGTCGGCCTCGTCGGCGCGACGGCCAGCGCCATCGCGAAGAACAGCCTCGACGCGGTGATCCAGGACGACCTGCCCGAGGAGTCGCGCGCGTCCGCGTTCGGCCGCTCGGAGACCGTCCTGCAGCTCGCCTGGGTGTTCGGCGGGGCCATCGGCGTCCTGCTGCCCCCGACGTTCTGGGTCGGCTTCCTCGTGATCAGCGTCCTGCTCGCGCTCGGCCTGGTCCAGACCATGCTGAACCGCCGCGGCCAGTCGCTGCTCCCGTGGTTCGGCGGCGACCGGCCGATCCGTCCGTGGCGCCCGGGCCAGCCGCGGAAGTTCACGCCCAGCCCGGCCGTGCGGGAGGCGCCGGACCAGCGCACGTAGGCTCGTCGCCGTGCGCAAGCTCGTCCTCGCCGCGGCCGTCCTGGTCCTCGCCGGATGCTCGGCCGCGCCCGAACCGCCGCCCGCGCCACCGAAGGTCGACTTCACCGTGGCGGCCGGTACCGTCACCGCGAAGCCGTTCCTCTACTGCACCGTCGAGGTGCAGGACTGCAAGCGCGACACCGCCGCACAGGTCAAGCTCAAGGCGGCGCCCGGCACACCGGTCCGCGTGCGCGTGCCCAAGGAGATCGCGGACACGCCGTGGTCGGTCGTGATCCAGTACCGCACGGCGGCCGGCGTGCAGCAGGATCCGCGGACCGTGGCCACGTTCGGGCCCGGCAAGCAGGACTCCTTCGACGCGAAGCCGCCCGCCGCCGGCGACCAGCTGCAGACCGTCGAGGTCAAGCAGGCCGGGGGCAAGCTGGTGCAGGGGGAGGACGGCCCGGAGGCCGTGACGCGCGCGGTGTGGTCCGCCCAGGTCGAACCCGCCTAGGGATCCAGCTCGCGGGCGACCGCGCGCACGACGTCGGCGATCCGCTTGGTGGCCTTGCGGTCCGGGTAGCGGCCGCGGCGCAGGTCCGGCTGCACCTTGGCCTCCAGCAGCTTGATCATGTCCTCGATCAGGCCGTGCAGCTCCTCGGCCGGCCGCCTGCGTGCCTCCGCCACCGACGGCGGCGGATCCAGCAACCGCACGGACAACGCCTGCGGACCGCGGCGACCGTCGGCCACGCCGAACTCGATGCGCTGGCCGGCCTTCAGCCCCGGCACTCCCGCCGGCAGGGCAGACGACCGGACATAGACGTCCTCGCCGCCATCCTGTGTGACGAACCCGAAGCCCTTCTCCGAGTCGTACCACTTGACCTTTCCGGTCGGCACAACGGTCACCTCCACACAAACGAACGCGCCCTAGGGCGTACCCAGGACGCGTTCGTCCAGCCTAGGCCACCTCGGGGCGGCGGGGGTAGCCGGTTTGCCTGCTATCCGTGCCGGATCAGCCGGTCACCTCGTGGATGCACAGGATGTTGCCCTCGGTGTCGCTGAACCACGCCGCCTTCTCGCTGCCCATCTCCGCGACGTGGTCGACCGTCTTCAGGCCGGGCAGGTCGTAGTCGGCGAACCGGACACCGCGGCCCTCGAGGTCGCGGATCTCACCCGCGATGTCGGACACCTCGAAGCTCAGCACGGTGTGCGCGCTCTGTGCGCCCGGCTCGGCATCCATCAGCCCGATCGCGTCGCCGTTGCCGGCGTCGAAGATCCGGCTGCCGTCCGCCCCGGTCGCCTTCGCGTGCAGGCCGAGCGTGTCGCCGTAGAACCTCGCTGCGCGTTCCATGTCGGACACCGGAAGCATGGTGGTGGTCATGGCCTTGGTGAGCATGTGGCCTCCTCGTGGCCGGGCGCCCTCGTTCGGACGGGCGCGGCTCACCCATGCTGCGCCATTCGGCCCAGCGTGGCCACGTTCGCTTCGGTGCCGGACCGGCCGGTCACGCCCGGTCAGGCGTGCTTGGCGGCCGCCGCGGTTTCGAGGCCCAGCAGCTTCACCGACTCCTCGCGCATCTCCACCTTGCGGATCTTGCCGGTGATCGTCATCGGGAACTCGTCGACGATGTGCACGTAGCGCGGGACCTTGTAGTGCGCGAGCTTCCCGGTGCAGAACTCCTTCAGCGACTCGGCCGTCAGCGGGGTGGCGCCCTCGCGCATCTTCACCCACACCATGAGCTCCTCGCCGTACCGCTCGTCCGGCACGCCGATCACCTGTGCGTCCTGGATGTCCGGGTGCGTGTAGAGGAACTCCTCGATCTCCCGCGGGTACACGTTCTCGCCGCCGCGGATCACCATGTCCTTGATCCGGCCGGTGATGTTGAGGTAACCCTCCTCGTCCATCACCGCGAGATCGCCGGTGTGCATCCAGCGCGCGGCGTCGATCGCCTCGGCCGTCTTGTCCTGCTGCTCCCAGTAACCCAGCATCACCGAGTACCCGCGCGTGCAGAACTCGCCCGGCGTGCCGCGGGGTACGGTCAGCCCGGTCTCCGGGTCGATCACCTTCACCTCGAGGTGCGGGTGCACTCTGCCCACAGTGGACACTCGGCGGTCGACGCTGTCGTCGGCGCGGGTCTGCGTGGACACCGGCGAGGTCTCGGTCATGCCGTAGCAGATCGTCACCTCCGCCATGCCCATCCGCTCGATGACCTGCTTCATCACCTCGACCGGGCACGGCGAGCCGGCCATGATCCCGGTGCGCAGCGACGAGAGGTCGTGCGAGGAGAACGACGGGTCGGCGAGCTCGGCGATGAACATCGTCGGCACGCCGTAGAGCGAGGTGCACCGCTCCGCCGCGACCGCCTCGAGCGTGGCCTTCGGGTCGAACGCGGGCGCGGGGATCACCATGCACGCGCCGTGCGACGTGCACGCGAGGTTGCCCATGACCATGCCGAAGCAGTGGTAGAACGGCACCGGGATGCAGACGCGGTCGGCCTCGGTGTAGTTGCACAGCTCGCCGACGAAGTAGCCGTTGTTGAGGATGTTGTGGTGCGACAGCGTCGCGCCCTTGGGGAAGCCGGTCGTGCCGGACGTGTACTGGATATTGATCGGGTCGTCGGCGGCGAGGTTCTGTTGCAGCTCGGCCAGGTGCGCGGCCGACCCGCCGCGGCCGGCGGCGACCAGCCCCGTCCACTCCTCGCTGCCGATCAGCAGCACGTCGCGAAGGTTCGGGCACTCCGGCCGCGCCTCTTCGATCATGGCGGCGTAGTCGGACGTCTTGAAGCTGCGCGCGGCGACCAGCGTGCGGATGCCGGCCTGGTTGAGCACGTACTTCAGCTCGTGCGTGCGGTAGGCCGGGTTGATGTTGACGAGGATGGCGCCGATCTTGGCGGTGGCGTACTGCGTGAACGTCCACTCGGCACAGTTCGGCGACCAGATGCCGACCCGGTCGCCCTTCTCGACGCCGAGGTCCACCAGGCCCAGTGCCACGGCGTTCACCTCGTCGGCGAGCTCGCGGTAGGTCCACCTTCGCCCGCTCGCCCGGTCGACGAGCGCGTCGCGGTCCCCGTGCGCGGCTACGGTGCGGTCGAAGTCGTCACCGATCGTGTCGCCGAGCAGCGGCTTGTCCGACGTGCCGGACACGTAGCTGACCTGGCTGGGAACGGTCGTCATTGGGCGCACCTCCTCGTGCGGGCCTCCTGCGGCACCGGTCCCATCTTGCCTCTAGTCGACCGCCTCGTCAGCCTCCGCCGCCGGCCGCTCCTCCCCGGCGGTTTCCTCCTCGGCGTCCTCGGTGTCCTCTGCGTCCCCGGTGTCCTCGACGTCCCCGGTGTGTGACTCGGCGGGTGGTTCGGCCGGTGGCTCGTCCCGCGCCTCGGGCTCGGCCGGTTCGTCCTCGCGGTCGTCGGTGTACGGGAGCCGCACGACCAGGCACGGGCCGCCGACGAACACGCCGCCGTCCACGCCCAGCACCAGGCCATCCGCGTACTCGAACGGGGCCTCGATCTGCGCCGGGGCCACGCCGAGCTGGTCGGCGATGACGCTGTGTCCGTGCACGACCTGCTTGCCGCCGAGCACGGCCAGCAGCTGGCTCGCGACCTCGCCGCCGTGCGGGCCGCGGAAGGCGTGCCGCGTGGTCAGCCGGCGCCAGACCTCCCACCAGTCGACGATGTCCTCGCCGTGCAGGACGTCCTGGATGCCGGTGTTGATCTCGTCGATGCCGCCGCCCCACACCAGGTACTCGACGGTGTCGGAGTGCATCAGCAGGTGGTCGCCGACGAGCGCGAGCGCGGGCCGCGAGCTCAGCCACTCGATGTGCTCGCCGGTGACGGCCTCCTGGTCGGTGATCTGGCCGCCGTTCATCTCCCAGCTGCGCGCGAAGCTGCGCGGACCGAAGTCCGACGGCACGTCGGTCTCGCCGAAGCGGTGCATGCCGAGCAGCAGGATCTCGTGGTTGCCGAGCAGCGCCTCGACCTGCCCGCCGGCTTCCTTCGCCTCCCCGGCAAGGCGCATGACCAGGTCGATCACGCCGATGCCGTCGGGGCCCCGATCCACGAAGTCGCCGAGGAACCACAGGTGGGTGTCACCGCCGGACCAGGTCGCCTCGTCGTCGACCAGTCCGGCGTCGGCTAACGCCCCGAGCAGCTCGTCCAGGTGCCCGTGCACGTCGCCGACCACGTACGTGGTTGGCCCGTCCTCCTGCACACCGCGACAATATGCCAGGTAGCAGAGCGTTGCCGAAGCTGCCTCAGATCACCGTCCACGAGTGCACCGGCTCGTTCGACGACGCCAGCTCGATGTAGCGCCGCAACATGCCCACCAGCGCGGCGTCCCGGTCCATCCCGCGGTCCTCGAGGCGAGCGACGGTCGCGCGCTGCCACGTGGATCCCGTGCGCTGCGCGAGACACCGCTGTTCGATCACGCCGAGATACCGCTCCCGCACCACATCCGAGAC
>NZ_DATBKY010000205.1:0-10407 GCF_036555685.1 Actinophytocola sp.
GGGTCGTTGAGCCGTCCCGCGGTCCGCGCCTCGCGCAGCACCCGCTCCTCGAGGACCTTGCGCTCGTCGTCCGGCACCCCGGCCGGCAGGTGCAGCTCCTTGATCGCGACCCGTCTGCCGATCGTGTTGTCCTCGGCGAGCCAGACGATTCCCATGCCACCCCGGCCGATCTCCTCCAGCACGACGTAGCGGCCCGCGATCACGCGCTGGCCGCTGTGCTGGGTGGCTCGGGTGGTCTGCTCCTGTTCCGGCTGGGTCACGCGCGGAATGCTAACGCGCGCCACACTGTCGTCATGGCGGCTTGGATACTCCACGTCGACCTCGACCAGTTCATCGCCGCGGTCGAGGTGCTGCGCCGGCCCGAGCTGCGCGGCCGGCCGGTGATCGTGGGCGGCGCCGGCGACCCCACGCAGCGGGCGGTCGTGGCCACGGCGTCCTACGAGGCGCGCGAGTTCGGCGTGCACTCGGGGATGCCGATGCGGCTGGCCGCCCGCAAGTGCCCGGACGCGGTCTTCCTGCCGCACGACGCGCCGGCGTACGAGGCGGCGTCCGAGGTCGTGATGGACACGCTGCGCTCGTTCGACGCGGTCGTCCAGGTGCTCGGCTGGGACGAGGCGTTCCTCGGTGTGTCCACTGAGGACCCGTGGGCGGTCGCGCGGGACATCCAGCGTGAGGTGGAGGAGAAGACGCAGCTGTCCTCTTCGGTCGGCATCGGGGACAACACGCTGCGCGCGAAGCTGGCGACCGGGTTCGCGAAGCCGGCCGGGGTGTTCGAGCTGACCCGGGACAACTGGGTCGAGGTGATGGCGGACCGGCCGACCCAGGCGCTGTGGGGTATCGGCCGCAAGACCGCGCGCAAGCTCGCCGAGCTCGGCTACGTGACGGTCGCCGACCTGGCCCGGGCGGACCCGGACGTCCTCGCGGCGCGGCTGGGTCCGCGGATCGGCCCGTGGTGCCGGACGCTCGCGCTGGGCGCAGGATCGACGACCGTGCGCGGCACCCCGTACGTGCCGCGGTCGCGCTCGCGGGAGACGACGTTCCAGCAGGACCTGACGTCGCCGTCGGACGTGGCGGCCGAGGTGGCGGCGCTGGCCCGGCGGGTGGCCGACGACGTGGTCGCGGAGGGCCGGCCGGCGGCGCGGGTCGCGGTGAAGGTGCGGTTCGCGCCGTTCTTCACCCACACCCGGAGCATGACGCTGCCCGCGCCGACGAGCTCGGCGGCGGTCATCGAGGAGGCGGCGCTGGAGGTGCTGGCCCGCTTCGCCGCCGACCGGCCGATCCGGCTGCTGGGCGTGCGCGCGGAGTTCGTGCCGGCCGACCCGGTCTAGAGCGGGCCGACCTCGTGGCCGGCCTCCCGCAGTGCCTGCACGGCGCGCTCGAGGTCGTCGGACTTCACGAGCACGTGGTCGGTGTCGTAGGTCGAGACGGCGAACAGGCTGACGCCGGCCGCGGCGAGCTCGCCCGAGAGCGCGGCCACGATCCCGGTGAGCGCGAACTCCAGCGGGCCGCGGACGGACAGCAGCCGCCAGCCGTCCTCCCGGTGCTCGGACGCGGGCGCCACGCGGGTCGGGCATACCACGGTGACGCCGTCCGGCGCGCTGATCACCGACACCACGGTCACGCCGCCGACCGTGAACAGGTGCGGCTCGGGCGCGGTGCCCGGCGGCAGGCGCAGCACGGAGTAGTCGCCGCCGCGGACGTCGACTACGAGGCGTTTCATCCTTCGGTGACGAACGGGCTGGAGGCGACCTCGGAGCCGTCCGGCAGCGTGGAGATCACGAAGTCGTCGAACACGTTGGCGGCCGCCTTCTGCAGCTGCCGCAGGCATTCCACGGCGAGCTCGCGGATCTCGACGTCGGCGTGCTCGCTCGCGCGCATGGCGATGAAGTGCCGCCAGGCGCGGTAGTTGCCGGTCACGACGATGCGGGTCTCGGTGGCGTTGGGCAGCACCGCGCGGGCGGCCTGGCGGGCCTGCTTGCGGCGCAGGGTCGCGTTGGGCACGTCGGCGAAGCGCTCCTCGAGTCCCCGGAGGAGGTCGGTGTAGGCGGCGACGCTCGCCTCGGCCGCGGCGAGGAACTTCTCGTGCAGCACGGGGTCGCTCGCGATGACGCCGGGTTCGACCATCTTCGCGTTCTTCTCCGGCACGTAGCGCTGGGAGAGCTGGCTGTAGGAGAAGTGGCGGTGGCGGATCAGCTCGTGCGTGAGGCTGCGCGAGATGCCGGTGATGTAGAAGCTGACGGTTCCGTGCTCCAGGACCGAGAGGTGGCCGACCTCGAGGATGTGCCGCAGGTAGCCGGCGTTCGTGGCGGTGGCCGGGTTTGGCTTCTTCCAGGACTGGTAGCAGGCGCGGCCGGCGAACTCGGCGAGCGCCTCACCCCCGTCCGCGTCGGTGGACCACGGCACGTCGGCCGGTGGGAAGAACTCCGTCTTGGCGACGAGCTGCACCTTCGGGGCCACGGTCTCCGTCATGCCCCGAACTCTAACCGGCGGCCCTCGCCGAATCGGGATCCACGCCGCTCGGAGCAAAGTCCGGCCGCCGTTCGTTGTCGAGGCGTCGTCAGGACGTCACGACATCGCCTGACATCACGGTGACATCATTCGCCCTTGCCTGACGTCAGATCTGATGCCATAGTGACATCATGGATCTCACACCGTACGTCGCCGCCATGCGGGAGGACCTGACCACAGCGGCCTCCGCGGGCGACGAGAACACCCGGCGCGCGGCCGCGGTGCTGGCCGCCGCGCTGGAGCCCGCCGCGCGGCTGGCGATCATGAACGCGCTCTCCGATCTCGCCGCCGAGGTCACCGCCTCGCTGGAGGACCACGTCGTGGAGGTCCGGCTCGACGGCCGGGACGTCCAGGTGGTCGTCACCGGCACCGGCTCGTCACGCGAGCAGCCGCACGAGGAGGAGCTGCCGCCGCCGGACGAGGGCGGGGACATGAGCCGCATGACGCTGCGTTTGTTCGAGCAGCTGAAGAGCAAGGCCGAGCAGGCCGCCGCGGCGCAGGGCGTCTCGCTGAACACGTTCGTGCAGCAGGCCGTGCAGGGGGCACTGCACGGGAAGGGCCGGCGCGGCAAGGAGTGGGGCCGGTACGGCTGGAACGAGTGGTCGCAGGAACACAAGGGCGGGAGCGGCTCGTCGTCCCGCGTGCACGGCTGGTACGAGGGATGAGGGCGATGACCGAGGATGTCGAGGATCTGGTCCGGCGGCAGAGTTTCGAGGCCGAGGGTCCGGTAGAGCTGGACCTGGCCACCGGTCCGGGGCGGATCGACGTGCGGCTGGTGGACGAGCCGGGGGTGCACGTGGAGGTGCGGCACGACCCGGCGGGTGCGAGCCCGTTCGCGATGGGCATGTCGAACCTGATGAACTGGATCAACACCCAGTTCGGCCAGGGCTTCGACGAAGCGCCGCCGAGCGTGCCGGCCGAGGCCGTGCGCCAGACGAGAGTCGACTTCACCGGCGGGCGGCTGGTCGTCCGGACGCCGAAGGACATGCAGCTGCGCAACGTGGCCGTGGCGGTGTCCGTGCAGGCGCCCGTGGGCAGCCACGTCACGGCGAAGTCCGGCTCCGGCGACCTGACCGTCGGCGGCGCCGCCGGCCGGCTGGAGCTGGTGACCGGCTCGGGCCGCGTGAGCGCCGACCAGGCCTCGGGCGCGGCGAAGGTCGACACGGGTTCCGGTGTCGTACGCCTGGGCCCGATGGCCGCCGGTGTCCGGGCCAAGACCGGCAGCGGCGACGTCGAGGTGACGTCGGTGGGCGGCGTGAGCACGGTGGTCACCGGCAGCGGTGACGTCTGGCTGGGCGCGGTCACGTCGGACGTCCTGGCCCGCACGGGCAGCGGCAACGTGACGATCGCCAACGCGGCGTCCGGCCAGCTGGAGCTGCACACCGGCTCAGGCGCGATCCGCGTCGGCGTCCAGGCGGGCAGCGCGGCGGAGATCGACCTGTCCTCCGGCTCGGGCGAGGCCCGCAGCGACCTGGACCTGTCGTCGACGCCCCCGGAGTCGGCGCCGGCGCTGCGAGTGCGCGGCCGGACGGGCTCGGGCTCGGCCCTGGTCACGACCGCGGTGGACTGATTCCGGTCCCAGTAGAGCGGAGGGGGAAGTAGGGGGCGGGGGGAACAAGGGGGAAACAAGAGGGGGAGGAGGCCGGGTGGCCGCGCAGCTCCGCGCGCCACCCGGCCTCTGGCTTTCCCAGGCCACAAGGTCGCCCGCGCGGACAGGTGGCACGGCCGGCAACGAAACCGCCACCCGCGTCAAAACCGCCGCCCCGGCACCCCCGGCACCCCCGCCGCCCCGGCCACGGTCAGCCAGCGGATCCAGCCCCGAACTCACCCGAGGACGGCCCGCAACGCGGGAGCCAACGACCCCCGTTCGTCGGCAACGACTCTGTCCAGCCCGAGCCACTCGGCCATGACCTGTAGCTCCGCCGCCAGCTCCGCCGCCACGCGGGGCGCGTGTGCGGTCGGCTCCGCGAAGGCGCCGCGCACCCGCAGGGCCCCGGCCTGCCGATCCGTCTTCAGGTCCACCCGCGCGACGAGCTCGCCGTCCAGCAGGAACGGGAACACGTAGTAGCCGTACACGCGCTTCGGCTCCGGCACGTAGATCTCGATGCGGTAGCGGAAGCCGAAGACGCGCTCGGTCCGGGCGCGCTCCCAGATCAGCGGGTCGAACGGGCACAGCAGCGCGCGGCCGTGCACGCGCCGGGGCTGGCGCGCTTCGACGTGCCGGTACGCCGGCTGCGCCCAGCCGCGGACCGTCACCTTCTCCAGGACGCCCGACTCGACGAGGTCGGCCACCGCTTGCTTGCTGAGCTCTGGTGGCCGGATGCGGTAGTAGTCCCGCAGGTCGGGCTCCGTCGCGATGCCGTGGGCCGTGGCCGCGCGCAGGGTCAGCTCCCGGATCGCGTCCTCTGTGGACGGTTCCGGTGCGCGCTGCACCTCCGGCGGCAGCACCCGTTCCGGCAAGTCGTACAGCCGCTGGAAGCCGCGCCGCGCACCGGTCGTCAGCTCGCCGACCGCGAACAGATACTCGCACGCGTGCTTCACCGACGAGCGGTGCCACCAGCCGCCACCCGCACGCCGGCCGGCCAGGCCGAGCTCGGTCTCGAGAGGACCGGCACCGATCGGGCCCAGGTCCTTCACCGCCGCCAGCACGTCGTCGAACAGGCCCGGCGAGTCCTTCAGCAACTTCGCGTACCGCTCCCCCAGCTTCTTCTCGTAGTCCCGCATCCGCCACCGGAACAGCGGCCAGTCCGCCACCGGCAGCAGGCTCGCCTCGTGCGCCCAGTACTCGGCCAGCAACCGTGGCCGCCGCGCGCTGTGCGCCCACGCCGCGTCGTCCACCAGCGCCACCGGGTACGGCCCGAGGCGGCTGAACAGCGGCATGTAATGCGCCCGCACCGCCACGTTCACCGAGTCCAGCTGGATTAGCCGCACCCGGTCGAGCACCCGGCCCAGGTGCCGCCGCGTGACCTCGCCCGCGGGCCGGGCGTCCGTGAATCCCTGCGCCGCCAGGGCGATCCGGCGCGCGGCGTCCGCGCCGAGCGTGGCCGTCATCGAGGAGTTCCTTCCGGGACAGCGGTGTCACGCGCCGCTCGGCTCTCCGCCCGCACCACGAGGACGACGGCGCACACGACCACCAGGCCGCCGGCGAGCTGTACCGGGCCGAACCGCTCGTCGGCCAGCAGCACGCCCAGCACCACGGCGATCACCGGGTTCACATACGCGTACGTGGCCACGGTCGACACGGGCAGGCGGCCCAGCGCGTAGACGTACGCGCTGAACGCCAGCGCGCCGAACAGCACCAGGTACACCCAGCCGAGCCAGGAGCCCGTGCTCACCGCGCCCAGGTCGAGCGGCTCGCCGGCCGCGAACCCGCCGGCCGTCAGCGCCGCACCGCCCACCAGCATGCCGACCGCCGAGAACGTGACCGGGTTCGGCGGCACGGGTAATCGCGAGCCGGCGACCGTGCCCGACGCCCAGCCGGCCGCGGCGACCAGCACCAGCCACGGACCCCACCACGCCGAGCCGTGCGCGCCCGCGACCGGCCCACCGAGCAGCAGGACCGCGAGGCCGACCACCCCGATCAGCACGCCGGCCAGCGTCACCGGCGGCGGCCGCTGGCCGATCAGCCGGCGCAGCACGACCACGTACAGCGGGATGCACGCGATCAGCAGCGCGGCCAGCCCGGACGCCACGTGCTGCTCGGCGACCACGACCAGCCCGTTGCCCCACCCCGGCAGCAGCAGGCCGACCAGCGCCGCGGTGCCGAACTGCGGCCACGTCATCCGGAACCCGCCCGGGCCCGCGAACACCAGCACGGCCAGGCACAACAAGAGACCGGACGCCAGGAACCGCGCACCGGCGGACAGCAGCGGCGGCATGGTCTCCACGCTGAACCGGATGGCGAGGTACGTGGATCCCCACACGACGTACACGACGCCGAGCGCGGTCCACGCGAGCCAGCCGGCGTGGGTGCCGGCGGCAGGTCTGTCGATGGCGGTGTTGCTCACGTCGACACCATCGCACGAACCACCGACAAAAACTCGCCGGTTACTCAGGGGGACGGAACGCCGATCCGTTGATGTTCTCGACACCCGTAAGCGTGGCGACGCAGCGGTAGATGTCACGGCCCGCAGCCCGGTCGTCGGGCGTGGGCGGCAGGATCTCGATCGACCACTTGTCCGCGCCGTACTTCTTCGCGTCGCCGAACCGCGAGGCGAGCATCGTCTGCGCCGAGCAGACCCGCTGCACGGACGCGTCCGCGGCGAGCTTGTCCTGGTACGGGTCGACGACCGCGGCGGGCATGGCGGCGATCGCGAACGTCTCGTAGACGTGGCTCTCCGTGCACGCGAGCTCGCGGATGCTGCCGAGCTGGCCCTGGATCACGACGATCCCGCTCCAGCACTGCGCCCGCTTCGTGCACCGCGCGCCGGCGTCCGGCACGGCCGCGGCCGGGCAGTTCTCGGTCACCGTCGGCACCCCGTACCGCTGCGTGTCGCCGTCCGCGGCGGGCTGGGCTGCGGTGGACCCCGTGGTCCGGTCGCCGGAGCCGGGCCCCTCGGTCGAGTCCTTGAGCGCGAACCACACGCCGGCCACCACCAGCAGCACCGCCACCAGCGCCCCACCCGCGAGGAGCAGCGGCCGCCGGGAGTGCGACGACGCGGACGGCCCGGGAGGCGGGCCGGACGGTGAGCCGGAAGGCGGACCGGGCGCGACGGACGGCATACCCGACGGCGGGCTGACCGGTGGCATGGACAGGCCGAGCGGCGGGCTCGCCGGTGGCGCGGACGGCGGGCCGGCGGGCGGGTTGGCGGCCGGTATCCGCGGCGGCACACCGGAGGCGTGCGGGTATGACGGGACGGGTGGCCGTGGCGCGACCGGTGGCCCGTCCGGTGGCGCGGACGGACGCGGCGCGGCCACCGTCGTCACGGCCTGCGTGACGGCGTGCCGGGGCCCGCCCGCGTCACCGACGGCGAGCCGGGCGAGGTCGGCCCCGAGCGCGCCGGCCTCCGCGTAGCGGTGTGCCGGGTCCTTCGCGAGGCCGCGGCGCAGGATCGCCATCAGCTCCGGCGGGATGCCCGGGATGTCGTCGATGGGCGCGTCGTGCCGGCGCACGATCTCCGGCACGCTCAGGTCGCCCTCCGAAGGGAAGCGCGGCGGCACGCCGGTGAGCAGCGTGTACAGCGTGGCGGTCAGCGCGTACACGTCGGACTGCACGGTCGGCGGGTGCAGGTGGAACGCCTCCGGCGCGGCGTAGGCCGGGGTGAGCGCGGCCAGCGTGACCGACGAGTCGCGGCCGGCCTCGACCACGGCGGCGAGCCCGAAGTCCGCGAGCCCGACCGCGCCGTACCGCTTGACCAGGATGTTGCCGGGCTTGATGTCGCGGTGCAGCACGCCGAGGTCGTGCGCGGCCGCGAGCGCGTCGCAGATCCGGGTGCCGACCTCGACGACCTCGCGCACCGGCAGCCGCCCGCGGTCGGCCAGCGAGCCGCCCGGGCACAGCTCCATCACCAGGTACGGCCGCGAGTCGGGCAGCACGCCGGCGTCGTAGATCTCCACCACGTGCGGGTGCCCGGACAGCCGCCCCGCGGCGCGCACCTCGCGGAGGAACCGGCGCCGGTCGCGGTCGTCGAGGATCAGCCGGTTGTCGACCTTGATGGCGACCTCGCGGTCGATGGTGACCTGGCGCGCCCGGTACACGACGCCGAAACCGCCCCGCCCCAACGGGTCGAGCACCTCGTAGCCGGGGACGGAGACTGCGGTCACGAGCAGAGAGGGTACGTCCCGGCCACGCCGCCGCGCAGGCGGTCCGGCCGGTAGGTTGCGGTCATGGCCGATGCCACCGTCCGACCCGCCGAGCCGCACGACGCCGCGGAGATCGCCCGTATCCAGCTGGACACCTGGCGCACCGCGTACGCCGACCTGCTGCCACCGCAGGTCCTGGCCGAGCTGGACGCCGGCGAGGCCGAGCTGACCTGGCGGCAGACCATCGAGCAGGGCCCGGCGCAGGTGTTCGTGGCGACCGAGGGCGACTGGCTCGTCGGGTTCTGCGCGGCCGGGCCGGCGCCGGAGGACGAGACCGCGGGCGCGGACGGCTCGCCGGCGAAGGACTCGGCGACGGTCGCGCTGGTCAGCACCGTGCTGGTGGAGCCGCGCTGGGGCCGGCGCGGGCACGGCGGGCGGTTGCTCGCCGAGGCCGGCCGGGCCATGCGCGAGGCCGGCTCGACACGGGGCATCGCGTGGGTGCCGGAGACGGACAAGGCGACGCTGGGGTTTTACGATCGCGCCGGCTGGGTAGCCGACGGCACGGTCCGCACACTCGATGCAGGTGGCCGGCCACTCCGCGAAATACGGCTGACCGGAACGCTACGTATTGAACTGGTCTGACCGACAACACGTATAGGTAACAACTAGTCTGTTCGCGTTCGTCGATGTCGCTGGGAGTTGGCTGGTGTTTGCGTGGCTGTGCGTCACCCTCGGTGTCGCGTTCGGCTCCGCCATCCTGCCGCTGCTCAGCATCGAGATCTTCCTGGTCGGGCTCGCCTTGCAGGAGCCGCACATCCCCTGGCTCGCGCTCGGCGCGGTGGTCGCCGTGGGCCAGGTCGGCGGCAAGCTCGTCTACTACTACGCGGCGAAGGGCCAGCTGCCCCTGCCGCGCTGGATGCATCGCAAGCGGGCGCCCGGCCCGCCGAGCGCCCGCCGGCTGCGCTGGCAGCTGCGGACCAAGCGGATCCGCGGCTGGATCGAGGCGCTGCGCGAGAAGTGCCACCGCCACCCGCGCTGGATGGTCGGCACGTACGGGGTCAGCTCGGTGCTCGGGCTGCCGCCGTTCATGGCGACCTCGGTGCTCGCCGGCATGGTGCGGATGAGTGTCTCCGCGTTCGTCGGCGCCGGCCTGGTCGGCCGGTTCATCCGGTTCAGCGCGGTCGCCGCGTCGCCGGCGCTGTTCGCTGGCTGGATCTTCTGACCTGTCGGACCCGCCGGCCCTCGACGGCGGGTCCGACCCCTTCCTCACGAGCCGCTGAGCGCCTCCGCCGACTCCGGGACGAGCGCCACGCGGACGTCGTCTGGCCGGTAGTCCCGCAGCGGCACGGCGAACACGGCGGTCGCGTGCCCTTCGTCGGTGCGGGCGGCGTAGGTGACGATCCGCCACTCGCCCTCCTCCCACGAGTCCAGGAGGTCCGAGCGCAGCTGGTCCACGACCGACCGGTACGCGTCGCTCTTCAGCAGCTGCTGCACGGTCGACTCGAGCGGGATCGCGGCCGAGCGGTTGCCCGCCAGCGGGTGCGACAGGCGGACCCGCCAGCGGCGCAGCGGCAGCAGCCAGCGGTGGTCCAGCTCCGGCGACAGGGCGACGACCAGTGCGGCCTCGGCCACCAGCAGCCCGGCCGTCGCGAGTGGACGGTCGGCGACCGCGAGCGGCCACCACGCCGGGCCGAGCGCGGCCAGCACGCCCGCCACGACGAGCAGGCCGGCGCGCAGGAAGCCGCGGGCGCGCACCGGGGTTTCCTTGTCCCCCAGGCAACCGCAGCCCGAGTCGGGCGCCTTGACCTTGGCGTACGCGAGGTAGCCGAGCATGCCGACGCTCAGCGCGACGGCCGCGTACGCCTCGACCGCGACCGCGGGCGGGGCCACGAGCAGCACGCCCAGCACGAGCTCGGCGCACGCCACCGCGCGGTACGCGGCCACCACGTGCCGCTCCCGCACTAGCCGCTTGAGCGCCGACCGGCGGGCGGCATCGGGGTTGCGGAGCTTCACGACGCTCGCCCACAGCAGCACACCGCCGAGCAGGACCTGCTGCACGCTCGCCGAAGACGCGAACACTGATTCCATCACCGGTGTCCTCCAGTCCGGGGCCGGCCGGCCACCCTCGCCACGCCCGAGCCGCGGGCGAGGGCGGCC
>NZ_DATBKY010000206.1:0-40381 GCF_036555685.1 Actinophytocola sp.
GAGACGTTCGCGGGCAACTCGGTGCTCCGGGGTGGTGGGGCGTGAGGGCCCTTTCCTACTGCACCAACGTGCATCCCGCCGAGGACCTCGACGGGGTGGTGGCCCAGTTCGACCGCTACGCCGAGCCGGTGCGCAGGCTCGTGGGCACGGACGTGCTCGGGCTCGGGCTGTGGCTGCCGGCCTCGCTCGCGGCGGTGCTCGCCGACGACGACGCGGCCCGCCGCAGGCTGCGTGCCGAGCTCGACGCGCGCGGGCTGGAGGTGTACACGCTCAACGCGTTCCCGTTCGGCGGCTTCCACGACGAGGTCGTCAAGCACGCGGTGTACCAGCCACAGTGGACGGACCCGCGGCGCCTGGAGTACACGGTGGACTGCGCGATCGTGCTCGCCGACCTGCTGCCCGACTCCGCGCGCTACGGCAGCATCTCCACGCTGCCGCTGGCCTGGCGCACGCCGTGGGACGAGGCCGACGACGCCGTGGCCACCGGTGCCCTCGCCGAGCTGACCGGGGTGCTCGACGGCATGGCGCGCGCGAACGGCAGGCCCATCCGGCTCGCCGTCGAGCCCGAGCCGGGTTGCGTGCTCGACTCGGTCGCGGACGCGGTGGCCTGGCTCGCGCCCCGGGTCGACCCGCGCTACGTCGGGCTGTGCCTGGACACCTGCCACCTCGCGGTCTCCTTCGCCGACCCGGCGGTGACGGTGGCCGGCATCCACGACGCGGGCCTGTCGGTGGTGAAGGTGCAGGCCTCGGCCGCCTTGCAGGTCGACGAGCCCGGCGGCGAGGCGGCCCGGCTCGCGCTGGCCGACTTCACCGAGCCGCGCTACCTGCACCAGGTTCGCGAGCGCACCGGCGACGGCGGCGTGGTCGGCGCCGACGACATCCCGCAGGCGCTGACCGAGCTGCCCGCGCAGCGCGCCTGGCGGGTGCACTTCCACGTGCCGCTGCACGCCCGGCCGGCCGCGCCGCTGTCGGCCACCACCGACGTGCTGCGTGCCGCGGTCGCCGCACTGGAGTCCAGGGTGGACGGCGAGCTGCCGCACGTCGAGGTGGAGACCTACACCTGGAGCGTGCTGCCGGAGACCGCCGGGGGCGGCGGGGACACGGCGCTCATCCGGGGCATCGCGGCCGAGCTGCGCTGGGCCGCCGCACATCTGTTCGAGGGAGTCGCTCGATGACCAACCAGCTCGTCGTGCTCGACGTGGTCGGCCTGACCCCGAAGCTGCTCGCGCACATGCCGAACCTGTCCGGGCTCGGCCGGCGCGGGTGGCAGGCCGAGCTCGGCACCGTGCTGCCGGCGGTGACCTGCAGCGCCCAGTCGACGTTCCTCACCGGCCGGATGCCGGCCGAGCACGGGATCGTCGGCAACGGCTGGTACTTCCGCGAGCTCGGCGAGATCTTCCTGTGGCGCCAGCACAACCGGCTCGTCGCGGGGGACAAGGTGTGGGAGACCGCCCGCGTGCGCGACCCCGGGTACACGGCGGCGACCGTCTGCTGGTGGTACGCGATGGGCGCGACCACCGACATCACCGTGACGCCGCGGCCGATCTACCACGCGGACGGCCGCAAGTCGCCGGACGCGTACGTGCGCCCGCCGAGCCTGCACGACGAGCTCGTCGGCGCGCTCGGCGAGTTCCCCCTGTTCCAGTACTGGGGGCCGACCGCGTCGCTGCGGTCCAGCGAGTGGATCGTCGGCGCGTCCCGGAAGGTGTTCACCGAGCACCACCCGGACCTGCTGCTCGTGTACGTGCCGCACCTGGACTACGACCTGCAGCGGTTCGGCCCGGACGGACCGGAGGCGGTGCGCGCGGCCCGGGAGGTCGACGACGCGCTCGCGCCGCTGCTCGCCACCGCGCTCGACGCGGGCGCGACCGTGGTCGCCCTGTCGGAGTACGGCATCACGCCCGTGTCGCGGCCGGTCGACGTCAACCGGCTGCTGCGGGCCGAGGGGCTGCTGGAGGTCCACACCCAGGCCGGCATGGAGTACCTCGACCCGTGGACGTCGCGCGCGTTCGCGGTCGCCGACCACCAGGTCGCCCACGTCTACGTGCACGACCCGGCCGACGTGTCGCGGGTCCGCGACATGCTGACCACGCTGTCCGGTGTGGACGAGGTACTCGACCGCGACGCGCAGGCCCGCTACGGCATCGACCACCCACGGGCCGGCGAGCTCGTCGTGGTGGCCGAGCCGGACGCCTGGTTCACCTACTACTACTGGCTCGACGACGCCCGCGCGCCGGACTTCGCGCGCGGCGTGGAGATCCACCGCAAGCCCGGCTACGACCCGGCCGAGCTCTTCTTCGACCCTGCGGACCGGCTGGCGAAGGCCAAGGCCGGGCTGAATCTGGTGCGCAAGAAGGTCGGGCTGCGCTACGCGATGAGCGTGGTGCCGCTCGACCCGTCCTGCGTGCGTGGCTCGCACGGCCGGCTCCCCGCGAGCGCGGACGACGGGCCGGTGCTGTTGTGCTCGGCCCCGCAAGCCGAGCCCGGTGGCGCGCTCGCCGCCACCGACGTCCACGACCTGCTACTGCAACTGCAAGGAATCCCCGACGTCACGGTCTCGGAAGGAGCTCGACGATGAGTCGACCCGTCACGTTGTTCACCGGCCAGTGGGCCGACCTCCCGTTCGAGGAGGTGTGCAAGCTCGCCGCGGGTTGGGGGTACGACGGGCTGGAGATCGCCTGCTGGGGCGATCACTTCGAGGTGGATCGCGCCGTCAACGAGGACGACTACGTCCAGCGCAAGCTCGACCAGCTCGCCTCGCACGGGCTCAAGGTGTGGGCGATCTCCAACCACCTGCTGGGCCAGGCGGTCTGCGACGACCCCATCGACCAGCGGCACAAGGACATCCTGCCCGCACGCATCTGGGGCGACGGTGACGCCGAGGGCGTGCGCCAGCGGGCCGCCGAGGAGATGAAGGACACCGCGCGCGCCGCCGCGAAGCTCGGCGTGGACACGGTCATCGGCTTCACCGGGTCGAAGATCTGGAAGTACGTGGCGATGTTCCCGCCGGTGGGCCAGGACGTCATCGACGACGGGTACGCGGACTTCGCCGCCCGGTGGAACCCGATCCTGGACGTGTTCGACGAGGTCGGCGTGCGCTTCGCGCACGAGGTGCACCCGTCGGAGATCGCGTACGACTACTGGACCACGAAGCGCACGCTGGAGGCGGTCGGCAACCGGGAGGCCTTCGGCCTCAACTGGGACCCGTCGCACTTCGTGTGGCAGGACCTGGACCCGGTCGGGTTCATCCTCGACTTCGCCGACCGCATCTACCACGTCGACTGCAAGGACGCGAAGAAGCGGTTCGACGGCCGCAACGGCCGGCTCGGCAGCCACCTGGCGTGGGCGAACCCGCGCCGCGGCTGGGACTTCGTGTCCACCGGGCACGGCGACGTGCCGTGGGAGGCGTCGTTCCGCGCGCTCAACGCGATCGGTTACGAGGGGCCGATCTCGGTCGAGTGGGAGGACGCCGGGATGGACCGGCTGCGTGGTGCCGAGGAGGCCCTGACCTTCATCCGCACCAACCTGTTCGACAAGCCGACCGCGGCGTTCGACGCCGCGTTCTCCTCGAAGGACTGATCCGCCCTGCCGGTTCGACCGCGTTCTCGACGAACCTCTCCCCGAACCTCTCCACGAAGGGATCTGTCGTGGCCATCTCTCGTAGGTCGATGTTGCGCGGCGCCGCCGGTGCGGCGCTCACGGTCGGCGCGATGAGCGCGCTGCCGGGCACGGCGAGCGCCGGTGGCGGGCACCGCCCGCTGCACGTGTCGAAGGACAAGATCAGCATCCAGCTCTACACGCTGCGGAACCTGTTCGAGGCCGACGTCGAGGGCACCATGTCGGCGCTCGCGGACATCGGGTACCGCAAGGTCGAGATGGCGGGCACCTACGGCCGCAGCGCCGCGGAGTTCCGCCGGATCCTCGACCGCAACCACATCACGGCGACGTCGTCGCACGTCGGCATCGACGGGATCGACCTCGACCAGGCGATCGCGGACGCGAGGACGCTCGGCAACCGCCGCGTGGTCCACCCGTACTCGAACTTCGGGACGATCGCGGAGTGGGCGGACTTCACGGCGCGCCTGGAGGCGGCCGGGAAGGTGTTCCGGCGGGCGGGCATCCCGCTCGGGTACCACAACCACAACCAGGAGTTCCTGCCGATCGACGGCGTGCGGCCGTACGACGTGATCACCCACGGCACGTCGAGGCGGAACGTCTACCTGGAGATGGACCTGTACTGGGTCGTCACCGGGGAGCAGGACCCGGTCGAGGTGTTCTACCAGAACGCGGGGCGGGTCAAGCAGTTCCACGTCAAGGACCGCAAGCCGGACGGCGGCTTCGCCGACCTCGGCGAGGGCACGATCGACTTCCCGCGGATCTTCCGGTCGACGTACCCGCTCGAGGTCGAGGAGTACATCGTCGAGAACGACGAGCCGGTCGACGCCCTGAAGTGCGCCGACACCGGATACCGCTACCTGAGGAACATTCGGTTCTAGGCTGTTCGGGGAGGTGTGGGCCATGCCGCTCGTAGCCGGCGTCGACTCGTCGACGCAGTCCTGCAAGGTCGTGGTGCGTGACGCGGAGACGGGGGCGCTGGTGCGCAGCGGCTCGGCGACGCACCCCGACGGGACCGAGGTGGACCCGGCGGCGTGGTGGGACGCGCTGCGGTCGGCGATCGAGCGGGCCGGTGGCATCGGCGATGTCGCCGCCGTCTCGGTCGCCGGCCAGCAGCACGGCATGGTGTGCCTGTCGGCGGCCGGCGAGGTCGTGCGGCCGGCTCTGTTGTGGAACGACACCCGCTCGGCCGGCGCGGCCGCGGCACTCGTCGACGAGCTCGGCGGCCCGGCCGCGTGGGCCGACGCGGTCGGCGTGGTCCCGGTGGCGTCGGTGACCGTGACGAAGCTGCGCTGGCTCGCCGAGCACGAGCCGGACTCGGTCGCCCGGACGGCCGCGGTGTGCCTGCCGCACGACTACCTGACCTGGCGCCTGCGCGGTGACGGCGACGTGTCCACGGTGACCACGGACCGCGGCGACGCGTCGGGCACCGGGTACTTCGCGGCCGGGTCGGGGTCCTACCGGATGGACCTGCTGGAGCTGGGTCTGGGCCGGACGGTCGGGCTGCCGGCCGTGCTCGGTCCGTCGGACACGGCCGGCCGGGTAGGGGGCGAGCCGGCCGGCTCGCGGCAGGGCGCGGTGCTCGGCGCGGGGACCGGGGACAACATGGCGGCGGCCCTCGGCGTTGGCGCGGAGCCCGGCGACGTGGTGGTGTCGATCGGGACGTCGGGCACGGCGTTCGCGGTGGCCGACAAGCCGAGCGCGGACCCGCTGGGCCTGGTGGCCGGCTTCGCGGACGCGACGGGCCGGTTCCTGCCGCTGGTGTGCACGCTGAACGCGGCCCGGGTGCTCGACGCCTCCGCCCGCATGCTCGGCGTGGACCATGATCGCTTCGCCGAGCTGGCCCTGTCCGCCCCGCCGGGCGCGGACGGCCTGGTGCTCGTGCCCTACCTGGAGGGGGAGCGCACCCCGAACCTCCCGCTGGCGACGGCCGCCCTGCACGGCCTGCGGCTCGCGAACGCCACGCCCGCCCACCAGGCCCGCGCCGCGGTGGAGGGCATGCTCTGCGGCCTGGCCGACGCGGTCGACGCGCTGGTCGCGCAGGGCGTCCGGGTGGACCGGGTCCTCCTGATCGGCGGTGGTGCCCGCTCGGCCGCGGTGCGCCGGATCGCGCCCGCGGTGCTGGGCCGGCCCGTACTGGTGCCGGAACCGGGCGAGTACGTGGCGGACGGTGCCGCGCGGCAGGCGGCGTGGGCGTTGACGGGCACGGACAGCCCACCACGCTGGCGCCTGGGCTCGGTCGAGAAGGTGGCGGCCGACCCGACGCCGGGGCTGCGCGAGCGCTACGCCGAGGCCAGGGAGAAGATCCTCTCCCGGCCCGCGTAGGCGGGCCTGCTAGAAACGGTCGTACCCGCGGGCCGATCCGGCCCGACCGACTCGAGGAGACCGTTTCGTGGAGTTCGTTCGGCAGCTGCTGGTGTTCCTCCACCTGCTGGGGATGGCGATCCTCGTCGCGATGTTCTTCGTGCAGCGGCGCTTGCCGGCCGGCTCGCCGCTGAACGTGGGCTGGCTGCACGGCGCGGCGCTGCAGCTGGTCACCGGGCTCGCGCTGCAGCTGCTCGCGCCGCTCACCCACGCCGACTACAACCACGTCAAGCTCGGTATCAAGCTGCTGGTGCTGCTCGTCATCGGCGGGCTCGCGCTGGTCTACGTGATCCGCCGGGTCCCCGCGCCGCGCTGGCTTCCCGTCACCCTCGTGAGCCTCGTCGTGGTGAACGTGGGCCTGGCCGTGTTCTGGAGCTGACCCCGCCGGGGGGATCCGCGGGCCGTCGAGCGGTCGGTATGGTCGGGCTACCCGTGGGTAGGGATGGCCGCGTGGAGGGAGTCGGGGATGTCGGTGGGCCGCGAGTTCGACGTCGTGCTCTTCGGAGCCACGGGGTTCACGGGAAGCCTGACCGCCGAGTACCTGGCGGCCAGCGCGCCGAACGCCTGCCGGTGGGCGCTCGCCGGGCGGAACATGACCAAGCTCGAGGCGCTGCGCACGCGCCTGGCCGCGATCAACCCGGCCTGCGCGTCGCTCGACCTCTTGCGGGCCGACGTGCACGACCCCGCGTCCCTGCGCGCGGTCGCGGTGCGCAGCCGGACCGTCGTCAGCACCGTCGGGCCTTACATCCACCACGGTGAGCCGCTCGTCGCCGTGTGCGCCGAGGAGGGCACCGACTACCTCGACCTCACCGGTGAGCCCGAGTTCGTCGACCGGATGTACCTCGCCCACCACGAGAAGGCCGTTCAATCCGGCGCCCGGCTCGTGCACTGCTGCGGGTTCGACTCGATCCCGGCCGACCTCGGCGCGTACTACACCGTGCAGCAGTTGCCCGAGGACGTGCCGATCAAGGTCCAGGCGTTCATGTCGGCCTCGGCCGGGTTCTCCGCGGGCACCTATCACTCGGCGATCACGGCCTTCTCCCGGTTGCGTGTGATGGCCTCGGTGGCCGCGCGGCGCCGCCGCGCCGAGGACCGGCCCGGGACCCGTGAGGTCCACGGCATCAAGGGGCTGCCCCGCCACGAGTACGGCTCGTGGGTGCTGCCCGCCCCCGTGATCGACCCGCAGGTGGTTCTGCGGTCCGCCCGCGCGCTGGACCGCTACGGCCCCGACTTCTCCTACGGGCACAACATCGCCGTGCGCCGGCTGCCGACCGCCGCGGCGATCCTCGGTGGGGTCGGCGCGGCCGTGCTGCTCGCCCAGGTGCCGCCGGCGCGCCGCTGGCTGCTCGCGCGCATGCAGTCGGGCGACGGGCCGGACGAGCAGAAGCGCGCGAAGGCGTGGTTCCGTGCCCGGTTCGTGGCCGAAGGCGGCGGGCGCGAGGTGCTGACCGAGGTCAGCGGCGGCGACCCCGGCTACGACGAGACCGCGAAGATGCTCGCCGAGTCGGCCCTCTGCCTGGCCTTCGACGACGTGCCGAAGGTCGCCGGGCAGGTGACGACCGCGGTCGCCATGGGCAACCGGCTGATCGACCGGCTCCAGCGTGCCGGCATCACGTTCCGCGTGGTGGAGGACCGCGCGAGCGTGCGGTGAGCGACCGGGCTGTGGACAACCCGGCGGGTTTGTAACAACTGGGGCGATCGGCGGGCTAGTCCGAAGGAAGACTTCCGGACTAGGACGAATGGCCCTAGAAATCATCCGACCGCACGTGAACGATCACCGTGCGTGCGTCCCGGCCGCAACGCGAAAACGATTGTGTTACGCGAGCCCATGTGGCGGTAGCGCCGGATGACCCGCAGAGTACGGTCTCGCGAATAAGTTTGCGTTCGGTGTGTGCCGGGCGCGGAAGCCGGGAGGAGAAAGGCCTTGCGCTTCAAGCGGGGAGTCGCGGTCGCCGCGATCGCTTTGACCAGCGTGCTGTCCGTGGTCGGCTGTGCGAAGGATTCGGGAACTTCGAACAACGCATCGGGCGGCTCTGGCGGAACCGAGGGTTGTAAGACGGTCGACAAGCCGCCGGCGGCTGAGGGCGGTGCGACCTCGTCCGACGCCGGCGCGAACGTCGACGCCAGCAAGCTCAGGGTCGGCCTCGCGTTCGACATCGGTGGCCGCGGTGACGCTTCCTTCAACGACTCGGCGGCTGCCGGGCTCGACCAGGCCATCGAGAAGATGGGCGTGAAGAAGGAGAACACCAAGGAACTCACCGCCACCGACCAGGAGAGCGAGGACGCCAAGCAGGCCCGCCTCCGCCAGCTCGCCCAGGAGGGCTACAACCCGATCGTGGCCGTGGGCTTCGCCTACTCGACCTCGACCGTGGCGGTCGCCAAGCAGTACCCGAAGCAGCAGTTCGCGGTCGTCGACGGCTTCGCCGAGGGCGCCCCGAAGAACGTCACCTTCCTCGGCTTCGCCGAGCACGAGGGTTCGTTCCTGGTCGGCGTGATCGCCGCGCTCAAGAGCAAGTCGTGCACGATCGGCTTCGTCGGCGGCGTCAACATCCCGCTGATCCAGAAGTTCGAGGCCGGCTTCGAGCAGGGCGTCAAGACCGTCGCGCCGGATGCGAAGATCGTCAAGACGTACATCACCGAGGCGGGCGACCTCACCGGCTTCACCGACCCGCCGAAGGGCCAGGTCGCCGCGAAGGGCCTGATCGACCAGGGCGCCGACGTGGTCTACCACGCCGCGGGCGCGTCCGGTAAGGGCGTGTTCGCCGCGGCCAAGGAGGCCAACGTGATGGCGATCGGCGTCGACTCCGACCAGTACAACCAGAAGACCGTCGCCGCGTACAAGGACATCATCATCTCGTCCATGCTCAAGCGGGTGGACGTCGCGGTGTACGACTTCATCGCCGCGAACGCGCAGAACGACCTCAAGTCGCTCCCGCCGGTCTTCGACCTCAAGGTGGACGGCGTCGGCTACTCCACGTCGGGCGGCAAGATCGACGACGAGACGAAGTCGTGGGTCGAGTCGTACAAGCAGCAGATCATCGACGGCAAGATCAAGGTCAACGACAAGCCGACCGGCTGATCGACGTGCGTGACACCCGTGGGTGTGCGGTTCGCCGCGCACCCACGGGTCTTTCCCGTGAGAGGGCTTCCTTCGATGACCGACACCGACACGGCCGTGCGACCCGCGGTCGAGCTGAACGGCATCACCAAACGGTTCCCCGGCGTGATCGCCAACAGCGACGTCCACCTGACCGTGCGCCCCGGGGAGGTGCACGCGCTCTGCGGTGAGAACGGCGCCGGCAAGTCCACCCTGATGAAGATCCTCTACGGGATGCAGAGTCCCGACGAGGGCACCATCTCGGTGAACGGCGAGCAGGTGCACTTCAAGTCGCCGGCCGAGGCCATCAGAGCCGGGATCGGCATGGTGCACCAGCACTTCATGCTCGCCGACAACCTGACCGTGCTGGAGAACGTCGTCCTCGGCGCCGAGCAGATGTACGGCATCGGCCGCAAGGCCAAGTCGCGGGTCCGTGAGCTCGCCGGCGCCACCGGCCTCGACGTCGATCCGGACACCCTGGTCGAGCGGCTCGGCGTCGCCGACCGGCAGCGGGTCGAGATCCTCAAGGTGCTCTACCGTGGCGCGAAGATCGTCATCCTGGACGAGCCGACCGCGGTGCTCGTGCCGCAGGAGGTCGACGAGCTGTTCGACACGCTGCGCACGATGCGCGACGACGGCTACACGTTCCTCTTCATCTCCCACAAGCTCGACGAGGTCCGCGCGATCGCGGACACCGTCACCGTAATCCGCCGCGGCACCACGGTCGGCACGGTCGACCCCGGCACGGTGACCAGCCGCCAGCTCGCCGAGATGATGGTCGGCAGCGAGCTGCCGAGCCCCGAGACGCGCACCTCGACGGTCACCGACAAGGAGATCCTGCGCGTCGACGGCCTGACCCTGCGCACCCCGGACGGCCGCGCGCTGCTGGACTCGCTCGACATCGTGGTCCGCTCCGGCGAGGTGCTCGGCATCGCGGGCGTCGAGGGCAACGGCCAGACCGAGCTCGTCGAGACGATCATGGGCATGCGCAAGGCGTCCGCCGGCAAGGTGCTGCTCGACGGCCGCGACGTGACCAAGGCCGGCACGCTGTCCCGCCGCGAGGCCGGCATCGGCTACATCCCCGAGGACCGCACCCGCTACGGCCTGCTGCTCACCCAGCCGCTGTGGGCGAACCGCATCCTCGGCCACCAGACCAGAAGCCCCGCCTCACACGGCTTCCTGCTCAACGTGTCGGGCGCGCGCAGCGACACCAAGCGCATCGTCGAGCAGTTCGACGTCCGCACGCCCGGCATCGACGTGACCGCGGGTTCGCTGTCCGGCGGCAACCAGCAGAAGCTGGTCGTCGGCCGCGAGCTCTCCGGTGACCCGGTGCTGCTGATCGCCTCGCACCCGACCCGCGGCGTGGACGTCGGCGCCCAGGCCGCGATCTGGGACCACATCCGCTCCGCGCGCGCCCGCGGGCTCGCCGTGCTGCTGGTCTCCGCCGACCTCGACGAGCTGATCGGCCTGTCCGACTCCATCAAGGTCATGCTGCGCGGCCGGTTCGTCGCCGACGCCGACCCGGCCACGGTCACGCCGGAGGACCTGGGCTCGGCGATGACCGGCGCCGGGGAGGTCGACGCCGACGGACACGGTGCGGCGGACGGGGACGAACCCGGCGCCGACGCCGAGAAGGCCGCGGTGCCCGCTACGGAAGGAGACAAGAAGTGATCGCCAAGCTGCGGTCGTCGCTCTTGGCGCCCGTGCTCGCGATCGTCGTCTCGGCCCTGCTCTGCGCGCTCATCCTGCTGTTCTCCGGGGCGAACCCGATCGACGCCCTCGGCGCGATGATCAGCCAGGTCGGCGAGGGCCAGGTCGCGGTCGACATCGTCAACAGCACGGCCATCTACATGATCGCCTCGATCGCGGCCGCCATCGGGTTCCAGATGAACCTGCTGAACATCGGGATCGAGGGCCAGTACCGGATCGGTGCGCTGGTCGCGGCCATCGTGGGCAGCGCGATCGTGCTGCCCGCCCCGCTGCACTGGATCGTGATCCTCATCGTCGCGATGATCGCGGGCGCGCTGTGGGCGCTGCTGCCGGCGATCCTCAAGGTGACGCGCGGGGTGCACGAGGTGCTCTCCACGATCATGATGAACGCGATCGCGTTCGGCCTCGCGGCCTTCCTGATCCGGCGTGACCAGTTCGGCATCCTGATCGGCAACAACGTCTCCACCGAGCCGATCCCCGAGTCCGGCCTGGTGCCCGGCATCTCGCTCGGCGACCGCGGCACGGTCTTCGGGCTGGTCTTCCTCGCGGTCCTCGCCGCGGCGCTCTACGGCACGACGATGAACCGGACGCGGTTCGGCTTCGAGCTGCGGGCGTCCGGGCTGTCGCCGACCGCGGCGTCCGCGGGTGGCGTGAACGCCAAGCGCATGATCGTGATCGCGCTGCTGTCGTCGGGGGCGATCGCGGGCCTCATCGGCATGCCGGAGATCCTCGGCCGTGACCACGCGTACACGCTGAACTTCACCGCCGGGTACGGCTTCGCGGCGCTGGGCATCGCGCTGCTGGGCCGCAACCACCCGGTGGGCATCGCGTTCGGCTCGCTGCTGTGGGCGTTCCTGGAGAAGGCCAAGGCGGCGCTGGACAACGTCGGCGTGCCCCGCGAGATCGCGACGATCATGCAGGGCCTGATCGTGCTGTCCGTGGTCATCGCCTACGAGGTCGTCAAACGCTTCGACCAGGCGGCCGAGCAACGCAGGGTGGGCCGCGCGCTCGGCACCATCACTGCGACCGAACCGGCACCGGAGGCCGCGAAATGAGCGAGCTCGCGAGGGAATCATCGACGCTGGGCGACCCCGAGCCGCGGCAGCGAGCCTGTGAGGTGTCGTCGTGAGCATGGTCGAAGTCCAGCCGGGCGTGCCCAACACACCCGGTGGCGCGGCGATGACGATGCCGCCTCCGGTTCAGCGCCGCACGCTGCCCGCCTGGGCGTGGTTCATGATCGGCGTCGTGGCCGTGGTCGGCGTGCTGTCGATGACCTCGTACCTGACCGGCCAGCCGGCGCTGACCTCGTCGTCGACGATGCAGAACACGGTGACCCTCGGGCTGCCGATCCTGCTGTGTGGTCTCGGCGGCATCTGGTCGGAACGCTCCGGGATGATCAACATCGGCCTCGAGGGCATGATGATCCTCGGCACCTGGGGCGCGGCCTTCGGCGGCCTGCACGGCGGGCCGTGGATGTCGGTCCTGGTCGGCGCCGTGATGGGCGCGCTCGGAGGCCTGCTGCACGCCGTCGCGACCGTGACGTTCGGCGTCAACCACATCGTGTCCGGTGTGGCGATCAACCTGCTCGGCGCAGGCATCACGAAGTACCTGTCCACGCTGATCTTCGAGCCGCTGTCGAGCAACCCGCGTGACTCGCCGCCGGTGGAGCAGTTCGACACGTACTCGGTGCCGGGGCTGTCGGACTGGCTCGGTGACCTGGAGGCGCAGCAACGCGTGGTCATCTCCGACGTGGCCGGGATCGTGCGTGGCCTGGTGACCCGGGTGTCGCCGGTACTGCTGCTGTCGATCCTGCTGGTCGTCGCGACCTATGTGGTGCTGTGGCGGACCCGGTTCGGGCTGCGGCTGCGCTCGTGCGGCGAGAACCCGGTGGCGTCGGAGTCGCTGGGCGTGAACGTCTACCTGTACAAGTACATCGCGGTGGTCGCGTCCGGTGCGCTCGCCGGCATCGGCGGCGCTGCGCTCGTGCTGGGTTCCAGCCCGTCGATCTACTCCGAGGGCCAGACCGCGAACCGCGGCTTCATCGGCCTCGCGGCGATGATCTTCGGCAACTGGCGGCCGGTGGGCACGCTCGCCGGCTCGACGCTGTTCGGCTACTCGGACGGCCTGCGGCTCTCGTCCGGTCCGGAGACGGTGCACGCGCTGCTGTACTCGGCGGTGATCGTGGCCGGGCTGATCGTCGTCTGGCAGCTGTTCCGGCGGCGCTGGACCGGGGCCGGGCTGGCCGCGGCGGGCGCGATCCTGGTGTACGTGCTGTACTTCTTCACCGACGAGCTGCCGACCGAGTTCCTGCCGTACACGCCGCACATCATCACGCTGGTCGTACTCGCCCTGGCCGCCCAACGACTACGGCCGCCCGCCGCGGACGGCATGCCGTACCGGCGTGGGGAGGGCGACTAACCTGGCCACTGTGGACAGCGCGGTGGACTGGGACGAGCTGCGCGAGAAGGCCGTCGAGGCGGCCGCACAGGCCTACTGCCCGTACTCCGGGCTGCGGGTCGGTGCGGCCGCCCTCGTCGACGACGGCCGTACCGTCGTCGGCTGCAACGTGGAGAACGCCTCGTACGGGCTCGGCCTGTGCGCCGAGTGCACGATGGCGGGTCAGCTGCGGCTGTCCGGCGGCGGCCGGTTCGTCGCGGTCGCGTGCCGCGGCGGCGACGGCGAGCTGCTGATGCCGTGCGGCCGGTGCCGGCAGGTCCTCTACGAGCTCGGCGGAGCGGACTGCCTGCTGGACACGCCGTCGGGGCCCATGGCGATGCGGGACGTGCTGCCGCACGCGTTCGGCCCGGACGACCTCCCGTGAGTACGTTCTCGGCCGTCGACGTCATCCGCACCAAGCGCGACGGCGGGGTGCTCACCGACGAGCAGATCGACTGGGTCGTGGACGCGTACACGCGCGGGCTGGTCGCCGACGAGCAGATGTCGGCGCTCGCCATGGCGATCTTCCTGCGCGGCATGACCGCGGCGGAGACCGCGCGCTGGACCCGGGCGATGATCGACTCCGGCGAGCGGCTCTCGTGGCCCGCCGGCCGCCCGACGGTCGACAAGCACTCCACCGGCGGCGTCGGCGACAAGATCACGCTGCCGCTGGCCCCACTGGTCGCCGCGTGCGGTGCGGCGGTGCCGCAGCTGTCGGGGCGCGGCCTCGGGCACACGGGCGGCACGCTGGACAAGCTGGAGTCGATCCCCGGCTGGCGCGCGTCGCTGTCGTCGGCGGAGATCGGCGCGCAGCTGGCGTCGATCGGGGCGGTCGTGTGCGCGCCCACGTCCGGCCTGGCGCCCGCGGACCGCAAGCTCTACGCGCTGCGGGACGTGACGGCGACAGTGGAGTGCGTGCCGCTGATCGCGTCGTCGATCATGTCGAAGAAGATCGCCGAGGGCGCGGGCGCGCTCGTGCTCGACGTGAAGGTCGGCTCGGGGGCGTTCATGCCCGATCTCGCCGCCGCGCGGGAGCTGGCCCGGGCACTGGTGTCGATCGGCGACGAGCACGGCCTGCGGACGACGGCGTTGCTGACCGACATGTCGACGCCGCTCGGGCGCGCGGTCGGCAACGCCGTCGAGGTGGCCGAGTCGGTCGACGTGCTGCAGGGCGGCGGCCCGGCGGACGTGGTCGAGCTGACCGTGGCGCTGGCCCGGGAGATGCTGACGCTGGCGGGTGTCTCGGCCGACCCGGCGGCGGTGCTGGCGTCGGGGCAGGCGTACGAGACCTGGCAGGCGATGATCTCCGCCCAGGGCGGTGACCCGTTCGCGCCGCTGCCGACGCCGAGGCACCTGGAGCCCGCCGTCCGCGCGCCGCGTTCGGGCGTGGTGGCGCGGCTGGACGCGCGGGCGGTGGGCGTGGCCGCGTGGCGGCTGGGCGCGGGCCGGGCACGCAAGGAGGACCCGGTCCAGTCCGCGGCGGGCGTGCTGTGCCTGGCCAAGCCCGGCGAGCCGGTCTCGGCGGGCGACCCGCTGTTCGAGCTGCGGACGGACACCCCGGACGCGGTTGCCGGTGCGCTCGCGGCCTTGGAGGGCGCCGTGGACGTCGCGGACTCCGTCCCCGACCGGCCACCTCTGATCATCGAAACGATCCACGGCAACCGCTGAGCCCGCCTGTCCACAGCACGTGCCGCGCTCCCGGGTTTTCCGGGCTGTGGCGACGCAAAGCCCGCAACGGCCGCCACGACGGCGGCGGGCCGTTGCGTTGAACCGGAGTCAGCTCGAGGTTTCCTCGGTCTCCTCGGTGCGCGGCTTCTGGGTCTTGCCGTTGCGGCGGCGGGCCGTCTGGCGCGGGAGGGTGGCCGGCGGCCGCGGCTGGGGGCCACCGCCCATCATGAGCTCCGCGAAGGTGGCCATGGCCTCGTCGAGGTGGCCGCCGATGCGCCGCTCCGACTCCTCGTTGCTCTTGCGCACCATGGACGCCAGCTGGTCGTTGTCCGGCTGCTTGCCGAGCGTGCCCTCGACCTTCGTCAGGCTGTCCCGGATGGCCGAGCCCATCGAGCCGATCTTCTCGGCGAAGCCGTCCTCGACCGCGTCCAGGCGCTTCGTCATGTCGTCAAGGCGGCCCGTCACGTGCTCCAGGCGCTCGGCCAGCGTCTCCAGGCGCGCCGTGCCGTCGACCGTCGTCTTGGTGTCCTCGACGGCGTCCTGCACCGACTTGCGCGCCTCGTCGACCGCGCCGCGCACGCCCGTGGCCTTCTCGTCGATGTTGTTGTGCAAGGCGTTCGCGGTCTCGGTCAGCTTCGCCTGCACTGTCGCCGACGCGTCGGACACCGACTGGCTCACCGCGTCCTTCGTCGCGTCGACGTGGCCGCGCAGCGCGTTCTCCGCCTGCTCGATGCGCTCGCGCACCGGGCCGTGGACGTTGCCGGGCAGCGCGTCGAGCTTGCCGTCCTGCTTGTCGAGGTGCTTGTCGATGTGCGCGGACAGCTCGTCGATGCGGCGGTGGATCGAGGCGAGCTTGTCCTCGAGCCCGTCCATCCGGCCCGCGACGCCCTCGAACCGGCCGGCCACCCCGTCCAGCCGCCCGTCGAGCTGCGCGAAGGGCGTGGCGAGCTTGTCCACGATCCCCTCGACCGCCCGCGTCAGCGCCGCGATGGCGCCGTCCTGGGCCTCGAGCTTGGCCATCGCGTCCTCGACGCGCTGGGACAGCGTGCCGAGCTCGGTGCGGTCCGGCATCTCGGACAGCCGCTTGCGCACCGACCCGATGGACTCCAGTGGCGACAGCCTGGCGTGAATCTCATCCAGTGTGTCGAAGATCTGCTGCTGTTCGCTCTCACGGATCTCGGCCGCGCGCACGAGCATGTTGCGCATCCGGTCGAACGACACCGTCGAGTTGTTGTTCTCGTTCACGGAGGTGACCTTCGTCGTGGGGAGGGGCAGGGCCGACGCGGAGGAGCCTAGCCACTCCCAGAACGCGTCCATACACCACCCGTTAGTTCGCGGCAGGCCCAGTTGGGCCGATCGGTCGAGGGTCGTAGGACAAATGCCGGGACCAGGCATGACTTTACGTCGCCCCATGCTTACCCGATTGGATGACTACCCCCGTTGAGTACCGTTGCGTCATGTCGACGACGAACCCCGTTCCGGTGACCCCGGAGGCTGTCCGCACCGCCCCCAAAGTTCTCCTTCATGATCACCTGGATGGTGGTCTTCGCGCCGCCACGGTCGTCGAGCTGGCCGAGGCGGCCGGCTATCGCGACCTGCCCACGAGCGACGCCGCCGAGCTCGACCAGTGGTTCCGCAACGCCGCCGACTCCGGCTCGCTCGTGCGCTACCTCGAGACGTTCGCGCACACGTGCGGCGTCATGCAGAACACCGACGCGCTCGTGCGGGTCGCGGCCGAGTGCGCCGAGGACCTCGCCGAGGACGGCGTCGTCTACGCCGAGGTGCGCTACGCGCCGGAACTGTTCTGCGAGCACGGCTTGAGCCTCGACGAGATCGTCGAGGCCGTGCAGGAGGGCTTCCGGCTCGGCGAGCGGCGCGCGCTCGAGCGGGGCAGGCGGATCCGGATCGGCACGCTGCTGTGCGCGATGCGCCAGAACGCGCGCTCGCTGGAGATCGCCGAGCTCGCGGTGCGCCACCGCGACACCGGCGTCGTCGGCTTCGACATCGCCGGGCCGGAGGCGGGTTTCCCGCCCACCCGCAACCTCGACGCGTTCGAGTACCTGCGCCAGCAGAACGCGCACTTCACGATCCACGCCGGCGAGGCGTTCGGCCTGCCCTCGATCTGGGAGGCGATCCAGCACTGCGGTGCCGAGCGCCTCGGCCACGGCGTGCGGATCGTCGACGACATCAAGGTGGACGAGGACGGCACCATCCACTTGGGACGGTTGGCGAGCTACGTGCGGGACCGCCGGATCCCGCTGGAGATGTGCCCGTCGTCCAACATCCAGACCGGCGCCGCACCGTCGATCGCCGAGCATCCGATCGGGCTGCTCACGAAGCTGCGCTTCCGCGTCACGGTCAACACCGACAACCGGCTGATGTCCGGCTGCACGCCCTCGAGCGAGATGTCCGCGCTCGTGGATGCCTTCGGCTACGGCTGGGCGGACCTGCGGTGGTTCACGATCAACGCGATGAAGTCGGCGTTCATCGGCTTCGACGAGCGCCTCGCGATCATCAACGACGTCATCAAGCCCGGCTACGCGGCCCTGCTGACTACTTGAGGTCCAGCCGGTTCTCGAACGCCTCGACCAGCCGCGTCCACGCCGACTGCTCGGCGTCGAACGGCGGGCTGGGCGCTAGGCGGGTCGGGTCCGGCGAGAGGATGAACGACACGAGCCAACCGAGGCTCTCCGACTGCGAGAGGGCCTCGGCGACGCTCTTGTCGTCCGCCCAGTCCGCCGCGTCCCGCAGCAGCTCGACGGCGAGGTCCAGCTGCACCGGGTCGACCGCGTCCGGACCCTCGGCGATGTCGTCGGACAGGCCGTTCAGCACGTAGGTGTTGTCGGTCTCGACCTCGATGTCCAGGCGGCCGTCCGTGGCCTTGGTCGAGACGTCCGCCCACGTCGACACCTCGGCGAGGTCGTTGTCCTCGTTGCCGTGCTGGGCGATGTGCTTGGCGAGCGCGCGCGGCGACTTCGTCACCACGATCGTGCCGTCGGTGCCGAGGAAGATCGGCTCGTCGTCGAGGTAGCAGCGCAGCGTGTAGTACTCGCCCTCGGCCGTGATGATCTTGATGGGATCGATGCCGACCTCACCCCAGAAGCCGACCGGCTCCTCGTCCTCGGCGTCCTCGTCCTCCTCGTCGTCGGCCTCGGTGTCCTTTTCGGACTCGGCGGCGTCGACGTCGGCGTCGGCGTCGGCGTCCAGGTCCTCGGCGTCCTCGCTGTCGAGCGCGTTCTCGGCCTCCTCGGACTCGGCCTGGTACGCGGCCAGCTCGTCCGTGGTCTGGTCGAGGGTCGCCTTGTCGACCTCGGGCACGATCACCACGTCGTCGATGGCGTCGAGGACCTCGTCCCACCGCTCGGAGATGGTCTCCGAGAGGTCGTTCCACAGCTTCTGGCCCTCGCGGCCGGTGAACGGGAACGTGCCCTGCTCGAGCACGGCGAAGCCGGCCGCGGAGCTCAGCACGTCGTGCACCTCGTCGAGCTCGCACACGTCGGCGAGCGAGCGGACGATCGACACGATGTCGGCGAGCTCGCCGATCGTCCACTGGTCCGGGTCCTCCGCGGCGAGCTCCGGCACGCCGACGAGGTCGTAGGTGTGCGACTCGTCGGGCAGCAGCTCGGGCACGGACAGCTCGGGCACCACGTCCCACGCGGGATGGTCGGCCAGGTCGTGCTCGTCCACCGTGCGCACGAACGCGGCGAGGTGCGCGGCGTCGGGGAAGGCGTACAGGTCGTCCTCGTGGCCGAGGAACGCCTCCCACTCCTCACCGTCCTCCCGCCAGCGGGGTGCCCACAGCGTGACGAGGTCGCCCTGGGGCAGGCCGAGCTCGATCGAGACGATGTCCTGGGACATTGCTGGACCTCCTGGTCACGCAATCCATCGGCACACAGAACGTCGGCACTCTACGTGGTGGCGACATCGTGATGGATCACCGGTCGGAGCGTAGCGACGACGGGTCGAACCATGCGAGCTCATCGGCGGGGCCGGAGCCACACTTCGCGCCACCGTTCGCACCCCTTCCACGGTCGTTTCCTGAGCCGTCCGGCGCAACCGCTCGTCGCGGCGGACCTGGAACGCTCGGCCGGACAGCAGCTCGAGTGCGTGGTTTCACACTCCCATCGGATGCCAGACGGTCTTCGTCTCCAGGAACGCGCGCAGCCGGGAGATGTCCTGGGCCGCCGCCCAGTCCGGCTCGGCCGGCTTGGCGCGCAGCACCCGCTTCACCGTGTTCGCGGCGGACTTCTCCAGCTCGGCGGTCATCGACTCCGGCGCGCCGGCGAGGTCCAGGGCGTTGACGTCCGCGTGGGAGGCGAGCCACGGGGCCAGCTCCGCCGTGCGGCCGGTGAGGATGTTGACCACGCCGCCCGGGACGTCGGACGTCGCGAGCACCTCGGACAGCGTGATAGCCGGCAGCGGGCGGTCCTGGCTCCCGACCACGACGGCCGTGTTGCCCGTGGCGATCACCGGGGCCACCACGCTCACCAGGCCCAGCAGCGACGACGACTGCGGGGCCAGCACGCCGACCACACCCGTCGGCTCGGGTACGGAGAACGAGAAGTACGGGCCGGCCACCGGATTGGACGCACCGAGGACCGTGGCGATCTTGTCCGTCCAGCCCGCGTACCAGACCCACCGGTCGATCGCACCGTCCACGATGGACTGAGCGCGCTTGAGCGGGACGCCCTCGCTCGCGGCCACCTCCGTGACGAACTGCTCGCGCCGGCCCTCCAGCAGCTCCGCCACCCGGTACAGCACCTGGCCGCGGTTGTACGCCGTGGCCCTGGCCCAGCCGCCGAACGCCTTGCGGGCGGCCACGACCGCCTCGCGCACGTCCTTGCGCGACGCCTGCGCGGCGTTGGCCAGGAACGCGCTCTTCGAGTCGCGGACCTGGTACGAGCGGCCGGACTCCGAGCGCGGGAACGCGCCGCCGATGTACAGCTTGTAGGTCTTGGCGACGGACAGACGCTCAGACATCGAGGTAGGCCTCCAGTCCCGTGCGGCCACCCTCCCGGCCGAAGCCGGACTCCTGGTAGCCGCCGAACGGCGCGGTCGGGTCGAACCGGTTGAACGTGTTGGCCCACACCACGCCGGCACGCAGCTTGTTGGCCATCCAGAGAATCCTGCTGCCCTTGTCAGTCCAGATGCCCGCCGACAGGCCGTACGGGGTGTTGTTCGCCTTGGCCACGGCCTCGTCCGGGGTGCGGAACGTGAGCACCGACAGCACCGGGCCGAAGATCTCCTCGCGGGCGATCCGCATGGCCTGGCTGACGTCGGCGAACACGGTCGGCGCGAAGAAGAAACCCTTGTCCGGCAACGGGCACGGGCTCGTCCATCGCGTGGCGCCCTCCGCCTCGCCCGAGGACACCAGCTCGTTGATCTTGTTGAGCTGCTCGCGGGAGTTGATGGCGCCGACGTCGGTGTTCTTGTCCAGCGGGTCGCCGAGGCGCAGCGTCGACACCCGGGTGCGCAGCTTGTCCAGCAGCTCGTCGGCCACCGACTCCTGCACGAGCAGCCGCGAGCCGGCACAGCACACGTGGCCCTGGTTGAAGAAGATGCCGTTGACGATGCCCTCGACGGCCTGGTCGAGCGGCGCGTCGTCGAACACCACGTTGGCCGCCTTGCCGCCCAGCTCCAGCGTCAGCTTCTTGCCCGACCCGGCGAGCGAGCGCTGGATCAGCTTGCCGACGTCGGTCGAGCCGGTGAAGGCGACCTTGTCGACGCCCGGGTGGTTGACGAGCTCGGCGCCCACGTCGCCGGCACCGGGCAGGATGTTGACCACGCCCGGCGGCAGCTCGGCCTGCTGGATGATCTCGGCCAGCACGAGCGCGGTGAGCGGCGTGGTCTCCGCCGGCTTGAGCACGACCGTGTTGCCGCAGGCGAGCGCCGGGGCGAGCTTCCACGCGGCCATCAGCAGCGGGAAGTTCCACGGGATGACCTGGCCGGCCACGCCGAGCGGGCGCGGGTCCGGTCCGAGCCCGGCGTAGCCGAGCTTGTCCGCCCAGCCCGCGTGGTAGAAGAAGTGGGCGGACGCGGTCGGCACGTCCACGTCGCGGGACTCCTTGATCGGCTTGCCGTTGTCCAGGCTCTCCAGCACGGCGAGCTCGCGGGACCGCTCGGCGATCATCCGCGCGATCCGGAAGATGTACTTCGCCCGCTCGGCGCCCGGCATGCGGCCCCACACCCGCTCGTGGGCCCGCCGCGCCGCCTTGACCGCCCGGTCCACATCGGAGGGTGCGGCCGTGGACACCTCGGCCAGCACCTCCTCGGTGGCCGGGTTGACGGTCTTCAGCGGCTCGCCGCCACCCTCGACGAACTCGCCGTCGAGGTACATCCGGTAGCTGGGCTTGAGGTTCGCGATGTCCCGGTTCTCGGGCGCGGGCGCGTACTCCCACATCACTGTTCCGCCTCCCCGGAATAAACCCTTGTGGTCGCCTCGGGCTGATGCCGACCTGTTCGGCACGTACTTGTGGCTGGGTTGCGTCCCGTTCCCCCTGGGTGCGGTCGGCGGCCGCGAGAGTCACTTGTCTTCATCAGTCCACCGTCACGTAGTCCGGGCCGCTGTAGTGGCCCTCGAGTTGGGCGCGGCGCTGCATCAGCAGGTCGTTGAGCAGGCTGGAGGCGCCGAAGCGGAACTTCTCCGGGGTGAGCCATTCCGGCCCGGCCACCTCGCGCACGGCGACGAGGTAGCGGATGGCGTCCTTGGTCGTGCGGATGCCGCCGGCGGGCTTCACGCCGATCCGGGTGCCGGTCGAGGTGTGCCAGTCGCGGACGGCCTGCAGCATCACGTGCGTGACCGGCAGGGTGGCCGCGGGCGACACCTTGCCGGTGGACGTCTTGATGAAGTCCGCGCCCGCGAGCATCGCGAGCCACGACGCACGGCGCACGTTGTCGTACGTGGCGAGCTCCCCGGTCTCCAGGATGACCTTGAGGTGCGCGTTCCCGCAGGCGTGCTTGACGGTGACGATCTCGTCGAACACCCGGCCGTAGTGCCCGGAGAGGAACGCGCCGCGGTCGATCACCATGTCGACCTCGCTCGCCCCGTCCGCGACGGCCAGCTCCGTGTCCGCGATCTTGACCTGGATGCTGGACCGGCCGCTCGGGAACGCCGTGGCGACGCTGGCCACGTGGATGCCGCTGCCGCGCAGCGCCTCGACCGCGGTGGCGACCATGTCCGGGTACACGCAGACGGCGGCGACCGGCGGCACCTCGGGGCGTTCCGGGTCGGGTCTGCGCGCCTTGGCGCACAGCGAGCGGACCTTGCCCGCCGTGTCCGCCCCCTCCAGCGTGGTCAGGTCGACCATGCGGACGGCGGTGTCGATGGCCCACAGCTTCGCCGCCTTCTTGATGCTGCGGGTGGCGAGGCCGGCCGCGCGCTGCTCGACACCGACCTGGTCGACGCCGGGGAGGCCATGGAGGAAACGACGAAGCGAGGTCTCGTCGCGGGTCGCGTCGGTGAGCTCGGGGGGTAGCCCCGTACTCGCCGGTGAGGGTGCTGCCATGCGATCGAGTCTAAGCGGAAGGGGTGGGCTCCCAGGGCTTCAGCCAGGGGGTTGGTTCCCACCCCTCGGTCGCGGCCAGCAGCTCGAACGCGGTGGCGCCGTCGATCGACTCGCGGACGATGTCGGCATGGCCCGCGTGCCGTGCGGTCTCCTCGATCATGTGCAGCAGGACCCAGCGGACCGACCACTCCGAGATGTCCTCGGGGAACCACGGCTCGTCGGGTACCGGCACCGGCTCGCCGAGGTCCGCGACGCCCGCGACGACCTCCTCGGTGTGCGCCGCGACCTCGTCGTAGGCCGCGATCAGCGACTCGAGCGTGTCCTCGGGCGTGAGCACGAACTCGGCACCGTAGTCCTCGACGGAGGCCGCCCGCGGCTTGCGGGCGATGGTGTCCGCCCAGCCGCGCTCGGTGAAGGCGACGTGCTTGACCAGGCCGCCGACCGACAGCGCGCTGGCGCTCGGCGTCGCGCGCAGCTGCTCGGGAGTGAGGCCGAACGCGGCGGCCTTGAGCACCCGCCGCTGCTGGGCGAGGTAGGTGAGCAGCCCGTCGCGCTCGTCGGCGACCGGGCGGGCGTTGGCGTCCATCGGTTCCCCTCAGGTTCGTCCTGTCGAGCGGAGCATGCCAGGCGGCACCGACAAAACCGAGGGACCGGGGAGAACCAGGGCTACTCCTCGATCTCCTTGGGCTTGTTCTTCTGCTTGCGCGGCTTGCGGCGCTTGACGTCCACGCCGCCCATCAGGGCCAGGCCGGTGATCCGCACCAGCGGCGCGCCGGGGCGGGGCTGGGCCTGGTCCTGCGCGTGGTTCTCGAAGGCCCCCATGAAGCCCGTGCCGTTGACCTGGATCGTGATGTCTTCGGGCACGTAGATGTCGATGCCGCCCATCATCGCGAAGGCCTGGATGGTCGTCTCCGCGTCCTCGAACCGGGCGTCGGTCAGGTCGATCTCCACGCCGCCCATCAGCGCCACCGTCGTGAAGGTCGGCGGGACGGTCCACACGCCCTTGCGGTCGGTGCCGGACATGATCGCGATCGCGGTAGCGGACGTGCCGCGGCCGCCGACGCGGTTGACCCGCGAGGGCGCGGGCTGGGGGTAGGCGGCCGCGCGGGCCTGGTTGCCGGCTGGCAGGTCGCGGGTGAGTGGCTCCAGGTCGCCGAAGGTCTTGGCGGCGTAGACCTTGTCGAGCCGCTCCTCGAGCTCGTTGACGGTCAGCCGGCCCTCGGCCATCGAGTCGTTCAGTACCTTCGCGACGCGCTCGCGGTCGGCGTTGGACACCCGCATTTCCCGCGGGTCTGGCACGGCAGGCAGGTCACTCACGAAGGTGAGGCTATCGCGCGTGAGCGGGTCCGCGGGACACGGTCCGGACGCCGGTGACATCCCCATTGTGTCGGTTACCGTGTCGCCTCATGGATGTGCGCACCGTCGACCACCCGCTGGCCAAGGCGCGGCTGACCGTCATGCGGGACGCCCGCACGGACAACGCCACGTTCCGCGCCGCCCTGCACGAGCTCACCGTGATGCTCATCTACGAGGCCATGCGCGACGCCCCGGTGCGCACCGAGCGCATCCACACCCCGGTCGCCCGCACCGAGGGCTTCTGGCTCGCCAACCCGCCGCTGCTGGTCCCCGTGCTCCGGGCCGGGCTGGGCATGGCCGACCAGGCGCACAAGCTGATCCCCGACGCGCAGATGGGATTCGTCGGCCTCGCGCGCAACGAGGAGACCCTCGAGCCGACGCCGTACATGGAGTCGCTGCCCGCCACCCTCGCCGGGCGGCCCGTGTTCGTGCTCGATCCGATGCTCGCCACGGGCGGCTCGATGGAGTACACGATCCGCCTGCTCACCGACCGCGGCGCGACCGACGTGACCGCCGTCTGCGCGCTCGCCGCGCCCGAAGGCATCCGGCACCTGGAGAAGTCCGGGCTGCCGGTCCGGCTCGTCACCGCAAGCGTGGACGAGCGACTCAACGACTCCGGGTACATCGTCCCGGGATTGGGGGACGCGGGTGACCGCCAGTACGGGGCAGTCTGACGCTCGTCCGGAGTGGTATCACGGTGGTACCTTGGATCGTATGGCGATGACTCTGAGGCTGTCCGACGAGGAGAACTCGCGCCTCGCGGAGCTGGCCGCGGCGGAAGGCCGGTCGAAGCAGGAGATCATGCGGCTCGCGCTCGCCGACCGATGGGCACGGCTGCAGAAGGAACAACAGCTGGCCGAGGTGCTCAGCCGCGTGCTGCCGCGCTACCAGGGCCTGCTGAACAGGATCGGAACCGCCTGAAAACCGTCGGTGGCTGATGGCATGATCACCCGGTGATCGTGTACCTGGACGCCAGCGACCTGCTCGTGCTGGCCGCTGCCGTCACCGGCGGCGACCTCGTGGTGCGCGACCTCGGCCTGCTCGACGCCGCCGCCCACCGGCCGCGCGCCACCGTCCTGGGCGTGCAGGCCTACGACACGTTGTGGCTCAAGGCATCCGCGTTACTCGAGTCCATCGTCACCACCCGCCCGCTCGCCGAGGGCAACTGGCGCCTCGGCTGGGTGGCCGCGGTGACCTTGTGCGACATGAACGGCTGGTGGATCGACGCCGACGAGGACGAGGCGCTCGAGCTGGTCCGCGAGGTCGGCCGCGGCAATGTCGGGGTGCCGGAGATGGCCGAGCGCCTGGAGGCGTGGGCGCTCCCCAAGGAGAACGATCTCTAGCCTTATCGGCTTGACCTGGAGTGCGCTCCAGCTTCTAACGTCGAAGACGTGACTTATGCGATCGCCGAGGCGGCCCATCGCAGTGGGCTGTCGATCGACACCCTCCGTTACTACGAACGCATCCAGCTGATCGACCCGCCCGCCCGCGACTCCGGCGGCCGGCGGGCCTACACCGACGAGGACCTGGCCTGGCTCGAGTTCCTGACCAGGCTGCGCACGACCGGCATGCCGATCCGGATGATGCGCGAGTACGCCCGGCTGCGCCACCAGGGCAACGCCAGCGCCACCCGGCGCAAGCAGATCCTGATCGAGCAGCGCGCGGAGGTGCTCGAGCGGATCGCCGAGCTGAACAGCTGCCTGGACGTGCTCAACTACAAGATCGCCAACTACGAGCAGTGCGAGCGCGACCTGGACGCGAAGGCCCCGGTCATGGAGGAGGCGTCCGCGTGAGCACCCGCCGGCTCGCGATCCGCGTCCAGCGTCTCGGCAGGGCGTGAGCGGGCCGCGGCCACCGAATTCGTGGCCGCGGCCCGTCCTCGTCAGAAGTGCGTGTTCTGCACCCAGCCCCAGCGCTTCGCGTTGGGCACGTAGACCTTGACCCAGCCGTGTGACTGCTGGTTGGTCTTGTGCACGTGCCACTTCGGGAAGACGTTGCCGATCACGAACCGGTTGGCCGCGTCGCGCAGCGTGCCGAAGCTGTCGATGCGGGCGTGGTCGTTGACGACGTGCCCGGCGGACACCCGGAAGTCGACCGATCGGTAGTGGTCCTTCGCCTGCGCGCTGCGGCCCTGCAGCACCCGGGTCGGCGCGGCCTTGCCGGCGGGGTAGTGGCTGGTCGGCGTCGGGAAGTGCTCGCCGCCGACCGAGGTGCCGATGCAGTCGCGGTGCACGAAGCCCCACCAGACGTGTCCGGTGTTGCGGTACTTCTTGTCGCTGATCATCGACCAGGTGCTGTTGACGTTGTAGCGCCAGCCCACGATGTCGGTCGTGGAGATCGTCCAGTTGATGTTGTTCCCCTTGACGCCGGCCTTGGGGTAGTTCGGGTAGACCGGGCAGGACTTCTTGACCGTGTAGTCGAGGATCAGCGCGATGTCGCGCTTGACGCCGGCCGCGGTGCTCGCCGCCTCGGTGGCGGCGGACATCGTGGTCACCAGGCCCCCGGCCAGGACGGCCGTCAGCGCGACGCCGATCGCCGCTGTCAGCTTGGTCCTCGTGCGCATGTGGATATCCCTCATCCCGTCTCGGGTTCGTGATTACCCACCCGTCCTACCGGCCGGTAACCTTCGCGCACGAACGCGGCTGCACAGCGGGAGCAGCGTTGTGCACGGTCAGCCCATCAGCGTCGCGGCGACCGTGGCGCCGAGCTCCCAGCAGCGCTGCAGGTCGTCCTTGCGCGGCTCGCCGGTGACCGTGACCGTGTCGGTGGCCTTGGCCCAGCCCAGCCCGGTGGTGACGGACTCGATGCCACGGATGGCGCCGGTGGTGTCGTTGTTGCCGTGGACGTAGAGGCCGAAGGGCCGGCCGCGGGTGGCGTCGAGGCAGGGGTAGTAGGCGAGGTCGAAGAAGACCTTGAGGGCGCCGGACATCATCCCGAGGTTGGCCGGCGTGCCGAGGATGTACCCGTCCGCGTCGAGCGCATCGGGCACGGTGGCGGCGAGCGCGGGCCGCCGCACGACTTCGACGCCCTCGATCTCGTCGGTCGTCGCCCCGGCCACCACGGCCTCGAACATGGCCTGCACGTTGGGCGAGGGCGTGTGATGCACGATCAGCAACCGGGCCACCGGCGCAGCATCGCGGGTAGACCTGGCCCGGCGCAACTCGCGCGGCGCGTAGCCGATCCGCGCGGCGAGCCTAGGCCTTGAGGAGTGTGGCCACCTCGTCGCGCAGGGCGGTCATGCGCTCCGTCGCCTTGGTGCGAGCGGCTTCCAGCGCCTCCGGTGCGGCGACCGGCTCCACGACCTCCAGGTACGCCTTCACCTTCGGCTCCGTGCCCGACGGGCGGATCACCACGCGCAGGCCGTCCGCGCGCAGGCGGACGATGTCCGGGGCCGGGTTGTCCTGCGTGACCTCCACCCCGCCCAGCGAGGCCGGCGGGGACGAGCGCAGCGCGGTCACCATGGGGGTGATCGCCGACGTGTCCGTGAAGCGCAGCGACAGCTGGTCGGTCAGGTGCACGCCGTGCGCCACGGCCAGGTCGTCCAGCGCGGCGGGCACGCCCCGGCCCGCGGCCTTCAGCGTCGCCGCCAGGTCGCAGGCCAGGACGGACGCCGAGATGCCGTCCTTGTCCGCCACCGACGCCGGGTCGACGCACAGGCCCAGCGCCTCCTCGTACGCGAACACCAGACCCGAACCGGCGCGCACCAGCCACTTGAACCCCGTCAGCGTCTCCGCGTGCCGGGCCCCGTGCGCCGCCGCGATGTGACCCAGCAGCGACGACGACACGATCGTCGACGCCACCAGCGGGTCCGGGTGCGCCGCACGATCCAAAGTGGACAACACGTGCGCGCCGAGCAGCGCGCCCGTCTCGTCGCCGCGGAGCATGCGCCACCCGTCGGCGAAGCGGGCGCCCAGCGCGCAGCGGTCCGCGTCCGGGTCCAGCGCGATCGCGAGGTCGGCGTCCGACGACTCGGCGAAGCCCAGCAGCAGGTCCGCCGCGCCGGGCTCCTCCGGGTTGGGGAAGTCGACCGTCGGGAAGTCCGGGTCCGGCGCCGCCTGCTCCGGGACCAGCGTGACGTCCGGGAAACCCGCGCGCCGCAACGCGTCCAGCACCGTCGAGCCGCCGACGCCGTGCATCGGGGTCAGCACCACGCGCAGCTCCCGCGCGACCCCGCGGGGCAGCGAGGCCACGTGTTCGAGATAGGAGTCCACCAAGGCGTCGCCCACCGGCATCGCCCCGTCGGCGAGCGGCACCGTCCGCGCCGCCGGCACGCCGCGGATGGCCGCCTCGATCAGCCGGTCGTCCGGCGGCACGATCTGCGAACCCACCGGCTCGCCGACTCCCGTGTAGACCTTGTACCCGTTGTCCGCGGGCGGGTTGTGCGACGCCGTGATCTGGATGCCCGCCACCGTGCCGAGCGACCGCACCAGGAACGCCGTGATCGGCGTCGGCAACGGGCCGGGCATCGTCAGCACCGTGAAGCCGGCCGCGGTGAGCACGCCGGCCGCGGCCTCGGCGAAGTCCGACGAGCCGTACCGCGCGTCGCGGCCGACGACGACCGTCCCGCCCGCGTGTCCCTTGTGCCGCAACCACTCCGCGAGCCCGGCCGTGGCCCGGATGACGACCGCGCGGTTCATCCCGTTGGACCCCGCGCGGACCGGGCCGCGCAGGCCGGCGGTACCGAACGTGAGCGTGCCGTTCATCCGGTCCGCCAGGTCGTCGGCCGCCCCGGACACGCCGCCCATGGCGTTCGCGACGACGCGTTGCAGCTCCGCCTTCGTCTCGGGGTCCGGATCGTCGGCCATCCACCGGAAGGCCTCGTCGCGCAAGGTGGACGAGAGGCTCATGAACGCGCCACGAGCGACTGGAGCAGCCGGCCCATCCGCCCGGCCGCCGCCCGGCCGGCCTCGAGGACCTCCTCGTGGTTCAGCGGCTCGCCGGTGACACCGGCCGCCAGGTTCGTCACCAGCGACAGGCCGAACACCTCCAGCCCGGCCGCGCGTGCGGCGATCGCCTCCAGGACCGTCGACATGCCGACCAGGTCCGCGCCCATCGTGCGCAGCATCCGGATCTCCGCCGGCGTCTCGAAGTGCGGCCCGGTCAGGCCCGCGTACACGCCCTCGACCAGCGTCGGGTCGATCTCCTTCGCGAGCCCCCGCAGCCGCGGCGAGTACAGGTCGGTCAGGTCGACGAACTGCGCACCCTGAAGCGGCGAGGTGGCCGTCAGGTTGAGGTGGTCGCTGATCAGCACCGGCGAGCCGACCGGGATGCCGTCGCGCAGGCAGCCCGCCGCGTTGGTGAGCACGATCGTGCGGCAGCCGGCGGCGGCGACCGTCCGCACGCCGTGGACCACGGAGCCGACGCCGCGGCCCTCGTAGAAGTGCGTGCGGCCGAGCAGGATCAGCACCCGCCGGTCGCCGACCCGCAGCGAGCGGATCGTGCCGCCGTGCCCGGCGACGGTCGGCGCGGCGAACCCGGGCAGGTCGGCCATCGGGATCTCGGCGTCCGCGGTACCGAGCTCGTCGGCGGCGGGCCGCCAGCCGGAGCCGAGCACCACGGCCACGTCGTGCTTGTCCACCCCGGTGCGGCCGGCCAGCGCGGCCGCGGCGTCGTCGGCGAGCGTGGCGAAGTCGTCTGTCACGGCGCCGACTGTAGCCGGAGGTCAGCCGGTGACCCGGAACGTCTTCGCGATCCGGGCGAACAGCTGTTCGCGCCCGGTGTCCTCCTGGTCGACCGGCACGGTCACCGCGACCACCCACAGGTCGCGGCCCAGCGACAGCACGTTCGCGAACGTCACCCGGTTCAGGTCGCCGGCGCCGGGCGCCAGGTTCGCCGCGTTCGTCTTCGTCCGGTAGGTCAGCTGCTCGCCCTGCTCGCCGCCGGCCAGCGGCCTCGTCTGCGTGCGGTTCGCCAGCGCGTACGTCTGGTTCTCGTCGTCGGCGAGGGAGTCCACGTAGTCGTCGATGGTGCGGTCTGGGAGGTAGTCGTCGAACCGCTCGACGGTGAGCAGCTGGCGGCCGTCGGCGGACACGTAGTAGATCCGCGTGCTGCGGAGATCGCCGGTCGCGCGCTCCTCGACGAACCGCACCCACCCGCGCGGCACGACGATCGAGTAGCCGCCGCCCTGCACGCCGTTCACCGTCGCCGCGTCGCCCTTCTGCGTCACCAGGTCCGGCGCGCCCGTCTCGGGTGGGACCGACGGCGTGGTGCCGGCCGTCCGCGCCGGCGGCAGCAGCGGCTCGCCGCCGACCACCCGCGCGAGCGCGAAGCCGCCGCCGGCCGCGGCGAAGAACAGCACCGCCGCGATCACCAGCAGCAGCGCGGAGGCGACCCGGCCGCGGCGCCGCCGCCGGGGCAGCGGGCGGCGGGCCGTCGCGTCGAACGGCAGCGGGCCCGGCGCCGGCGCGAGCTGGGGCACGTCGGGGGCCGCGGGCGGGGGCGGCAGGGGTGGCGCGGTCGGCTTCGGCTTCGGGGTGAGCTTCGTCGGCTGCTGGTCCGGATCGGACAGCGCGGCCAGGTCCTCGCCGGTCAGCAGCGGCGAACCGGGCGGCGGGAGCAGCGGGCGCAAACGGTTGCGCGCCTCCGCGAGCGACATCCGGTCGGCCGGCTCCTTCACCAGCAGCGCCTGGACGATCTCCGCCAGCGGGCCCTCCGACGACGGCCGGGGCACCTCGCCGTGCACGACGAGGTTCACGATCTCCAGCACGGTGCCGTCGAGGTCGTAGGGCGGGTTGCCCTCGAGCATCGCGTAGAGCGTGGCGCCGAGGCCCCACAGGTCGGCGGCCGGCGTCACCTCGCGCCCGGCGGCGACCTCCGGCGCGATGTACGCGGGGGAGCCCAGCATGATCCCGGTACGGGTCATCGTGCGCTCGGAGACATTGCGGGCGATGCCGAAGTCGGTCAGCTTCACCGTGCCGTTGGTCGCGGGCGTCGTGCCGACGAGGACGTTGCCCGGCTTGACGTCCCGGTGCGTGATGCCAACCTGGTGCGCGGCGGCGAGCCCGGCGGCGACCGCGTCGGCGATCGCGGCCGAGGCGGTGGGGCGCAGCGGGCCGAGCGCACGCAGCAGCTCGGCCAGGCTGTGCGCCGCCATGTACTCGGTGACCACGAACGGCTCGCGGTTCTCGCGCGCGACGTCGTGCAGCGTGATCACGTTCGGGTGCGACAGCGCGGCGATCGCGCGGGCCTCCCGCAGCGTCCGCTCGCGCAGCTCGTCGGCCTCCGCGTCCGGAATTCCCGGCGGCAGCAGGACCTCCTTCACCGCGACCGGGCGGCGCAGGAACTCGTCGTAGGCCTCCCACACGGTGCCCATCGAGCCCTGGCCGAGGCGGCGGCGCAGCCGGTACCGGCCGGCGACGAGCCGGTCCGGCGGCAGTTCTGCCGGGCTGTCGGTCGGCGGGCTGGACACGGCGCCCATTCTGCGGCATTCACCACACCGCCCGGCGCGGACCGGCAACATCCGTAGCATTGCGGGGTATGACCTCGGCGGAGCGGTTGAGCCTGGCTGCCGATTTCCCGGCGGCCACCAGGGACCAGTGGCGCGAGCTGGTCCGGGGCGTGTTGCGGAAGTCCGGCGTGGACCCCGACATCGCCCCGGACGAGGTGGAGGCGGCGCTCGCGAGCCAGACCTACGACGGGTTCGCCGTGCGGCCGCTCTACACGGCCGACGATCCCGCGCCGGAGGCCGGCTTCCCGGGCCTGCCGCCGTTCGTGCGCGGTGGCGCCCCGGACGGCCGGGTGCTCGCCGGATGGGACGTCCGCCAGCGTCACGCCGACCCGGACCCGGCGACCACGAGCCGCGCGATCCTCGCCGACCTGGAGCACGGCGGGACGTCGCTGTGGCTCGTCGTGGGCGCCGGCGGGCTGCCGGGCGACGTGCTCGCCGACGTGCTCGCGGACGTCTACGTCGACCTCGCCCCGGTCACCCTCGACGCCGGCCGCGACGCGGTGGCCGCCGCCGACACGCTGCTCGCCGTGCACGCCGACAAGGGCGTGGCGGACAGCGAGGTCCGGGGCAACCTGGGCGCCGACCCGCTCGGCCTGCGCGCCCGCACCGGCGAGCCGGCCGACCTGGACGTCGCGGTCGAGGTGGCCCGCCGCGCCCAGGGCCACCCGAACCTGCGCGCGATCGTCGCCGACGCCCTGCCCTACCACGAGGCCGGCTCGTCGGACGGCCAGGAACTCGGCTGCGCGATCGCCACCGGCGTGGCCTACCTCCGCGCGCTGACCGGCGCCGGGCTGGCGGTCGACGAGGCCGCCCGCCGGCTCGAGTTCCGCTTCGCCGCCACCGCCGACCAGTTCGCCACGATCGCGAAGCTCCGCGCCGCGCGCCGGTTGTGGGCGCGCGTCACCGAGGTCTGCGGGGCGAGCGTGCGCAGCGCGCCCCAGCACGCGGTCACCTCGTCGACGATGATGACCCGCCGCGACCCCTGGGTGAACATGCTGCGCACCACGGTCGCCTGCTTCGCCGCCGGTGTCGGCGGGGCGGACGCGGTGACCGTGCTGCCGTTCGACTCCGCGATCGGCCTGCCCGACGCCTTCGCCCGGCGCATCGCCCGCAACACCCACTCGATCCTGGTCGAGGAGTCCAAAGTGGCCGGTGTGATCGACCCGGCGGGCGGCTCCTGGTACGTCGAGCGGCACACCGACGAGCTCGCGCGCGCCGGCTGGGCGGTGTTCACCGAGATCGAGCGCGCGGGCGGGCTCGTCCGGGCGTTCGACAGCGGGCTGGTGGACGAGAAGATCGCCGCCACCCGGACGGCCCGCACCGCGCGGTTCGCCGCCGGCGAGGAGTCGATCACCGGCGTGACCGTGTTCCCGAACGAGGACGAGAAACCGCTGAACCGCAAACCCGCGCCGCCCGTGCCGGGCGGCGGCCTGCCGAGGGTGCGCTACGCGGAGCCGTTCGAGTCGAAGCTGGAGGGCTCATGATCCCCGACTTCTCCGACGTCGAGCTGGGCGAGCCCGAGAGCCCGCCGGCCGCCGACTGGCACGCCGCGCTGCAGGAGGCCACCGGCAAGGCGGCCGACGCGCTCGCCACGGAGACCCCCGAGGGCATCGTCCTGAAACCCTTGTACACCAACGAGGACACCGCCGGGCTCGACTTCCTCGCCACCTACCCGGGCATCGTCCCGTACCTGCGCGGTCCGTACCCGACGATGTACGTCAACCAGCCGTGGACGATCCGCCAGTACGCCGGGTTCTCCACCGCCGAGGAGTCCAACGCCTTCTACCGGCGCAACATCGCGGCCGGCCAGAAAGGACTGTCGGTCGCCTTCGACCTCGCCACGCACCGCGGCTACGACTCCGACCACCCGCGGGTGGCGGGCGACGTCGGCATGGCCGGGGTGGCCATCGACTCGATCTACGACATGCGCCGGCTCTTCGACGGCATCCCGCTGGACAGGATGTCGGTGTCGATGACGATGAACGGCGCGGTGCTGCCGATCCTCGCGCTGTTCGTGGTCGCGGCCGAGGAACAGGGCGTGGGTCAGGACAAGCTCGCCGGGACCATCCAGAACGACATCCTCAAGGAGTTCATGGTCCGCAACACCTACATCTACCCGCCGCAGCCGTCGATGCGGATCATCTCCGACATCTTCGCGCACACCTCGCGGCACATGCCGAAGTTCAACTCCATCTCGATCTCCGGCTACCACATGCAGGAGGCGGGGGCGACCGCCGACCTGGAGCTCGCGTACACGCTCGCGGACGGCGTCGAGTACATCCGTGCCGGCATCGACGCCGGCCTGCCGGTGGACTCGTTCGCGCCGCGGCTGTCGTTCTTCTGGGCCATCGGGATGAACTTCTTCATGGAGGTCGCCAAGCTGCGCGCGGCGCGGCTGCTGTGGGCCAAGCTCGTCAGGCAGTTCGAGCCGAAGTCGGACAAGTCGCTGTCGCTGCGCACGCACTGCCAGACGTCGGGCTGGTCGCTGACCGCCCAGGACGTCTACAACAACGTGATCCGCACGTGCGTCGAGGCGATGGCCGCGACCCAGGGGCACACGCAGTCGCTGCACACCAACGCGCTCGACGAGGCGCTCGCGCTGCCGACCGACTTCTCCGCCCGCATCGCGCGCAACACCCAGCTGCTGCTGCAGCAGGAGTCCAACACCACGCGGGTGATCGACCCGTGGGGCGGCAGCGCGTTCGTCGAGCGGCTCACCCACGACCTCGCGCGGCGCGCGTGGGAGCACATCGGCGAGATCGAGTCCGCGGGCGGCATGGCGCGCGCGATCGACGCCGGCATCCCGAAGATGCGCATCGAGGAGGCGGCCGCGCGCACGCAGGCTCGCATCGACTCCGGCCGCCAGCCGGTGATCGGGGTCAACAAGTACCGGCTCGCCGACGCGGACGAGCACATCGAGGTGCTCAAGGTCGACAACGCGGGCGTGCGCGCGCAGCAGGTGGAGAAGCTGCGCCGGCTGCGGGAGGAGCGCGACCAGGGCGCGGTCGACTCGTCGCTGGCCGCGTTGTCCCGCGCGGCCGCGGCCGACTCCGCCGGTGGCGACAACCTGCTCGCGCTCGCCATCGACGCGGCCCGCGCGAAGGCCACGGTCGGCGAGATCTCCGACGCGCTCGGGAAGGTCTGGGGCCGCCACTCCGCGCAGATCCGTACGATCTCCGGCGTCTACTCCGAGGAGGTCGGCGCTGTGTCCAGTGTGGACGACGCGCGCGCGGTGGTGAACGCGTTCGCCGACGCCGAGGGACGCCGGCCGCGCATCCTCGTCGCGAAGATGGGCCAGGACGGACACGACCGCGGCCAGAAGGTGATCGCCACGGCCTTCGCCGACCTCGGGTTCGACGTGGACGTGGGCCCGCTGTTCCAGACGCCGGCCGAGGTCGCGCGCCAGGCGGTCGAGGCCGACGTGCACATCGTGGGCGTCAACTCGCTCGCGGCCGGGCACCTCACGCTCGTGCCGGCGCTGCGCGACGAGCTGGCCGCGCTCGGCCGGGACGACATCATGATCGTGGTCGGCGGCGTGATCCCGCCCGCGGACCACGACGAGCTGCACGCCGCGGGCGCGGCCGCGATCTTCGGTCCCGGCACGGTGATCGCCGAAGCGGCGGGCGACCTGCTCCGCAAGCTCGCCGAGGCGCACGGGCACCCCATCACGTGACCCGCGAGATCGACGTCTCCGCTTACGCCGAGGGAGTCCGTGCCGGGGACCGCGGCAGGCTGTCGAAGGCGATCACGCTCGTCGAGTCGCGCCGGCCCGACCACCGCGCGCTCGCCCAGCAGCTGCTCGTCGAGCTGCTGCCGCACGCGGGCGGGGCGCACCGGGTCGGCATCACCGGCGTGCCGGGCGCGGGCAAGTCGACGTTCATCGACGCGCTCGGCTCGATGCTGACCGAGTCGGGCCACCGGGTCGCGGTGCTCGCGGTCGACCCGTCCTCGTCGCGCACCGGCGGCTCGATCCTCGGGGACAAGACGCGGATGGCGCGCCTCGCGGTCGACCCGGCCGCGTTCATCCGCCCGTCGCCCACGTCCGGCACGCTGGGCGGCGTCACCCGGGCGACCCGGGAGACGATCGTGCTGATGGAGGCGGCCGGCTACGACGTGGTGCTCGTGGAGACCGTCGGCGTCGGGCAGTCGGAGATCGCTGTGGCGAACATGGTCGACTGCTTCCTGCTGCTCACGCTCGCGCGCACCGGCGACCAGCTGCAGGGCATCAAGAAGGGCGTGCTCGAGCTCGCCGACGTGATCGCGGTGAACAAGGCGGACGGCGAGCACGAGGTGCCGGCGCGCAAGGCCGCGCGGGAGCTCGCCGGCGCGCTGCGGCTGCTGCGCACGGCGGAGACCCGGTGGACGCCGCCCGTGCTGACCTGCAGCGGGCTCACCGGCGCGGGCCTGGACACGGTGTGGGAGCAGGTGGCGCGCCACCACCGCACGCTCTCGGAGTCCGGTGAGCTGGCGGACAAGCGGCGGCGCCAGCAGGTCGACTGGACGTGGACCATGGTCCGCGACACGCTGCTCACCCGGCTGCAGGAGCACCCCGGGGTCCGCGCGCTCGCCCCTGACCTGGAACGGGAGGTCGCCGACGGCGAGCTGACCCCCACGCTCGCGGCCGAGCGGATACTGGAGGTGTTCGCCGACTCACCGGGCGCTGACTAGAGTTGAGCGCATGCGGAGCGCTCCCCGGCTCGTGATCGTCGCCCTGCTGGGTCTGTTGTCGGCACTGCCGGCCGCCCCCGCGGTCGCCTCGGCCGAGCCGGCCACGCCCGCCGTGCTCAGCGATCTGTCCAGCGACGTGTCCGCCGACGTGTCCGCCGACGACCAGGTCGTCGCGCAGCAGCCGACGACGACCAAGCCGGCACCCTCCTCGCCCGGCGCGACCGCGCCGTCCGGTCCCAAGCTCCAGCCGGAGACCGAGAACGACCAGCAGGAATCGAAGCGCAAGCTGGTCATGGGCGTGGCGTCGGTCGTGCTGGTCGGCATCGTCATCTGGGGGCGCAGCATCCGCAGCAAGCGCAGGAAGAAGCAGCAGGGCGCAGGCAGCGGGGGCTGACGGTCGTTGGTCGATTGTGATCGTTTAGCCAGGCTGAAGCGCATACACCGCTCGGCGCACGAGCCGGACCGGCTGACCGGTCGACCAGCTAACCTCGTGCGATCCTCCACAGCCGATGGTGCAGGATTGCCGCGTGACAGTGCTCGATTCGCGGTCCGGAATGTCGCGGGACCGCGACGATGTGAACTCAGGCGACGGGGCCGGTGTGCTTCTGACCGACAAGGGCGTCAGTATGCCCAGTGTGGAGGACCTTGGTGCGGGGCGCGGCCCTGCGTGGCTCGACGACTGGCTCGGGCGCAACGCGGTGGACGTCCTCGCCTGGTACCGGCACATCCACGCGCACCCGGAGCTCTCCCGGCGCGAGTTCGCCACGACCGAGCTGATCGCCGGCCTGCTGTCAGCCGGCGGGCTGCGGCCCAAGCTCTTCGACAGCGGCACGGGCCTCATCTGTGACGTCGGCACCGGCGAGCGCTGCGTGGCGCTGCGCGCCGACATGGACGCGCTGCCGCTGACCGAGCTCACCGGCCTCCCGTACGCCTCGACCGTGCCCGGCGCGGCGCACGCGTGCGGCCACGACGCGCACACCGTGATGCTGGCGGCCGCGGGCCTGGCGCTCGCGTCCGCGCCCGAGCTGCCCGGCCGCGTGCGGCTGGTGTTCCAGCCGGCCGAGGAGGTCATGCCGGGCGGCGCGCTGGACGTGATCGCCGCGGGCGGGCTGGACGGCGTCGAGTCGATCTACGGCCTGCACTGCGATCCGCGCGTGCAGGTCGGCAACGTCGGGACCCGGGTCGGCGCGATCACGTCGGCCACGGACCTGCTGGAGCTGCGGCTGACCTCGCCCGGCGGGCACACCTCGCGCCCGCACCTGACCGCCGACCTGGTGCACGCGCTGGGCACCGTGATCACCGGCTTGCCGGCGCTGCTGTCCCGGCGGATCGACCCGCGCTCGGGCACGGTGCTGGTGTGGGGCGCGGTGCACGCGGGCGAGGCGCCGAACGCGGTGCCGCAGGACGGCGTGCTGCGCGGCACGCTGCGGACCGGCGACCACGAGGTGTGGGCCGACCTGGAGCCGCTCGTCGCGGGCCTGGTCGAGTCGCTGCTGGCGCCGACCGGTGTCGGGTTCGAGCTCGAGCACCGCCGGGGCGTGCCGCCGGTGGTGAACGACGAGGAGTCGACGGCGGTGCTGCGCGCCGGGGTCGAGGCGGCGCTGGGCGAGCAGGCGGTGACGTCGACGAAGCAGTCGTCCGGTGGCGAGGACTTCGGCTGGTACCTGGAGCACATCCCGGGCTCGTTCGCGCGGCTGGGCGTGTGGTCGGGTGACGGCCAGATGCCGGACCTGCACCAGCCGACGTTCCACCTGGACGAGCGGGCGCTGTTGTCCGGGGTCCGGGTGCTGACGCACACCGCCTTGGCCGCGCTGGCGGGACACTAGCTTCTTCGTTCGCTCAGTAGTGGTCGCCGCCGTCGCGCCGGTTGGCGACGGCGATGAGGACGAACACGAACACGATGTAGCCGCCGACCGCGATGCCGGCGTCGACGAGCCGGGTCACGCCGCCGGTCTTGTCGAGGAAGAAGCTGAGCGCCCCGAACCCGCCGACGACGGCGACGAGGGCGAGGCAGACCTTGGCGAAGCGGCGGTAGGAGCACCACCAGGTGCAGCTGCCGGCGCTGATGTGCTTGCAGAGCGCGTCGCCGTGCCCGGAGCGCGGGAGCTGCTTGGCCCCTTGGCGGCGGCTCACAGGGCGGCCCCGCAGAACGCGCAGCGCCTGGGGTCGCTGGCCTCGGGTTGATGGCGCCCGCTCGGACTGTAAGGACACTCAGGCCGGGCACCCATGCGGCTCACTATCCCGCGCGCCGGCGCTGTTCATCAAGGGCCGTTGGTGGGTTGTCCACAGGCAGCGAGTTGTCCACAGGTCATGCTCGCCGGCCCGTTTCCGTCGGCCCTCGCCGATAGGGTGAGACCAGGGGTCCCCCAGGCGATGGCGGGCAGGTCTGCGCGCGGGCGTTTGCTAACGCATCGGCTCGGTCGGCGGCGGTTGGCGAGGCGTTGGGCGGACGTGGTCGGCGGGTGCGCGGCCGGTCGGGGACTACGGGCCGATGCCGTGGCAGGGGCGGATTCGGAGGTCGGCCACGTAGTCCGCCGGGGCGCCGGCCGACTCCGCCGCGTCGGAGACGACGCCCAGGTACCGCGCCGAGGGCAGCCCGCCCTCGTACGCGTCCAGCACGTACAGCCACGCCAGGACGGACCCCTCCAGCGTCTGCACCCGCAGGCGGATCTTCGAGTGCAGCCCCAGCTCCGAGCCCTCCCAGCGGTCGAGCCGTGCCTCGTCCTCGGGGGTCACGTCGTAGAGCACCACGAACACCTGCGAACCCGGCTCCTCGACGATCGTCGCGAGGGCACCCTCCCAGCCTATGTCCTCGCCGCCGAACGTCAGCCGCCAGCCGACGAGCCAGCCGGTCCCCGCCATCGGCGAGTGCGGGGCTCGCTCCATCATCTGGGCGGGATCCATGTTGGACCCGTACGCGGCGTAGAGCGGCACGACCGACAGCGTAGCGATACCTCGGATCACGTGCCTGCGCCATGGCGCTGGGCGTGTTCGCCCAAACCGCCCCGCGTACCGTTGCCCCCGAGGGTTCAGGACTATGAGGGGAGCTCCGGGTGACCCGGATCGTGATCATGGGCGGGGGCCCGGCGGGGTATGAGGCCGCGCTCGTCGCCGCCCAGCACGGGGCCGACGTCACGGTCGTCGAACGGGACGGGCTCGGCGGCGCGTGCGTGCTCTACGACTGCGTGCCGTCCAAGACGTTCATCGCCTCCGCCGGCGCGCGCTCGGCCTTCCACAACGCCGACGAGCTGGGCATCCGCACGGGCAGCCGGCTGCCGCCGGTCGACCTGCCGGTGGTCCACGGCCGGGTGAAAGGGCTCGCGCTCGCGCAGTCCGCCGACGTGCGCAACCGCGTACAGCGCGAGGGCGTCCGGGTCATCAACGGCAGCGCCCGGTTCTGCGACGACCGCACCGGCCTCGCCGCGCACCGGATCGCGGCGACGAGCCACGCCGGCGAGACCGAGGTGCTCGACGCCGACGTCGTGCTGATCGCCACCGGCGCCACTCCGCGCGTGCTGCCCGGCGCCGAGCCCGACGGCGAGCGCATCCTCGACTGGCGCCAGATCTACGACCTGCCCGAGCTGCCCGAGCACCTCGTCGTGGTCGGGTCCGGCGTCACCGGTGCGGAGTTCGTCTCCGCCTACACCGAGATGGGCGTGCGTGTCACGCTGATCTCCAGCCGCGACCGGGTCCTGCCGCACGAGGACGCGGACGCCGCCGCCGTGCTCGAGGACGTCTACGCCGCGCGTGGCACCGAGGTGATCAAGCACGCGCGTGCCGAGCGGGTCGAGCGCACCCGCAAGGGCGTGCTCGTGCACCTGCGCGGCGGGCAGACCGTCGAGGCCAGCCACGCGCTGATGACCGTCGGCTCCGTGCCCAACACGACCGACATCGGGCTCGACAAGGTCGGCATCGGCCCCGGCCAGGGCGGGTTCGTCTCGGTGGACCGGGTGTCGCGCACGAGCGTGCCGGGCGTCTACGCGGCGGGCGACTGCACCGGGCTGCTGATGCTCGCGTCGGTCGCCGCCATGCAGGGCCGCATCGCGATGTGGCACGCGCTCGGCGAGGGCGTCGCGCCGATCAAGCTGAAGACCGTGGCGGCCAACGTGTTCACGCACCCGGAGATCGCCACGGTCGGCATCAGCCAGCAGGCCATCGACTCCGGCGAGGTGCCCGCCCGCACGATCATGCTGCCGCTCGCCACCAACGCGCGCGCGAAGATGGAGGGCCTGCACCGCGGCTTCGTGAAGCTGTTCTGCCGCCCGGCGACCGGCGTGGTGATCGGCGGCGTCGTGGTGGCCCCGACTGCGAGCGAGCTGATCCTGCCGATCGCGCTCGCGGTGCAGAACCAGCTCACCGTCGAGCACCTGACGCACACGTTCTCGGTCTACCCGTCGCTGTCCGGCTCCATCGTCGAGGCCGGCCGCCGCCTGATGCGCCACGACGACCTGGACTGACCTCGCGAGTCCAACGTCCAGACCCCGCGAGTCCAACGTCCAGACCCCGCGAGTCCAA
>NZ_DATBKY010000207.1:0-9972 GCF_036555685.1 Actinophytocola sp.
GCCTACACGTTCTCCTACGCCACGTTCGGCGAGTTCCTCGCCTGGATCATCGGCTGGGACCTGGTGCTGGAGTTCGCGGTCGGCGCGGCCGCGGTGGGGACGGGGTGGTCGGAGTACCTGCAGACGGTCCTCGGCTACATCTTCGGCGAGGACGTCAAGACCACCGCCGACCTCGGTGGCCTCTCGGTGAACTGGGGCGCGCTGCTGCTGATCGCGGTGCTGTCCACGCTGCTCGCGCTCGGCACGAAGCTGTCGTCGCGGGTCAGCATGGTGATCACCGGGATCAAGGTTGCCATCGTGCTGTTCGTGATCGTGCTCGGCATCTTCTACGTCAAGGGCTCGAACTACAGCCCGTACGTCCCGCCGGGCGAGTCCGGCGCGTCGGCCTCGACCGGTGTCGACCAGACGGTGTTCTCGTGGCTGGCCGGCGGGTCGAGCAGCGCGTTCGGCATCTTCGGCCTGCTCGCCGGCGCGTCGCTGGTGTTCTTCGCGTTCATCGGCTTCGACGTCGTCGCCACCACCGCGGAGGAGACGAGGGACCCGAAGCGGGCGGTGCCGCGCGGCATCCTCGGCTCGCTCGCGATCGTGACCGTGCTCTACGTCGCGACCGCGCTCGTCGTGACCGGCATGGTGAAGTACACCGACCTGGCCACCGAGAACGGCGAGCAGAAGACGCTCGCGACCGCGTTCTCGCTCAACGGCAACGACTGGGCGGCGAACATCATCTCCGTCGGTGCGCTCGCCGGCCTCACGACGGTCGTCATGGTGCTGATGCTCGGCCAGGTGCGCGTGCTGTTCGCGATGTCGCGCGACGGCCTGCTCCCGCGCGGGCTCGCCCGCACGGGCGAGCGCGGCACCCCGGTCCGCGCGACGATCCTCGTCGCCGCGCTGGTCGCCGCGGCGGCGACGTTCTTCCCGGCCGGCAAGCTGGAGGAGATGGTCAACGTCGGCACGCTGTTCGCGTTCATCCTGGTGTCGGCGGGCGTGATGATCCTGCGCCGCACGCACCCGGAGCTGCCGCGGGCGTTCCGGGTGCCGGCGCTGGCGGTCATCGGCCCGGCGGCGATCGTCGCCTGCGTGTGGCTGATGATCAACCTGACGATCCTCACGTGGGTGCGGTTCTTCGTCTGGATGGTGATCGGCGTCGTCGTGTACTTCACCTACAGCCGGCGCCATTCGGTGCTGGGCATGCGCACCGCGACCGCGACGCCGCTGCCGGTGGACGGAGCGGATCCGAAGGCCGGCCAGAGTTGACCTTCCGCTGCCTCGACGTCGGGTCGACGTGGACCAAGGGCGTCGTGGTGTCGGCGGGTGGTGCCGTGCTGGGTGTCGCCCAGCACCGCACCACGCCGCCGGAGGTGCTCGACGGGGTGGCCGCGGTGACGGCCGCCCTGCCGGCCGCGACGACGACGCTGGCGTGCTCGTCGGCCGGCGGCGGGCTGCGGCTCGCGGTCGTCGGCCAGGAGCGGCTGGTCAGCGCGGAGGCCGGGTACCGGGTGGCGCTGTCGGCGGGGGCGAAGGTCGTGCACGTGTCGTCGGGCCTGCTGGCGCCGGCCGACGTCCGGACGCTGCGGGCCGCCGCGCCGGACGTCGTGCTGCTGGTCGGCGGCACGGACGGCGGCGACGAGAAGGTGTTGCTGCACAACGCGTCCCGGCTCGCCGCGTCCCGGCTGGCCGTGCCGATCGTGCTGGCCGGCAACGCCGACGCGCGGCCCGCGGCGCTGTCCTCTCTCGCCGGCCGCCGGGTCGTCGCGACGGACAACGTGCTGCCGGACGTCGGCGAGCTCGCGCCGGGCCCCGCGCGCGCCGCGATCCGCGAGGTGTTCCTGCGGCACGTGATCGGCGGCAAGGGCCTCTCCCGCGGCCCGCGGTTCCGCCGCCTCGTCAGCACGGTCACCCCGGACGCGGTGCTGTCGGCGGTGTCCCGGCTCGCCGGAGTACTCGCCGCGGCGGAGGAACAGCCGGGCGCGGTCCTCGTGGTGGACGTCGGCGGCGCGACGACCGACGTGTACTCCGCTGTGTCCACAGTGGAGGCTGCCGAGCACGCGGTGGCGCTGCCGCCGGACCGGCGCACGGTCGAGGGCGACCTGGGCATGCGGGTGAGCGCACCGGGCGTCGTCGCCGAGGCGGTGGCGGAACGCCTTGCGGTGCCGGACTTTCTGGCCGCGGCGGCCGGCCGCCGGCACGCGTCCACCGACCTCGTTCCGTCCACACCGGACGAGGTCGCCGCGGACCTGGAGCTGGCCCGGCTCGCGGTTGTCCTCGCCGTCCGCCGCCACCTGCGCATGGTCGACGGCCGGCTGGGCCCGCGCGGGGCCGGCGTGCTCGTCCTGTCGGGCGGCGTGTTCCGCCACGCCGCCGACCTGGCGGGCGTCGAGGCCGCACTCCGCGAGCAGCTGGGCCCGGTGCTGCGCCACGCGGAGATCCGGGTGGACCGGCAGGGCCTGCTCGGCCCGGCGGGGCTGCTGACCCAGGCGGGCCACCCGCAGACCGCGGACGCGGTGCTGCGCGCGCTGCATCCGGCCGGTGTCGATGGCCGGGGGCCGGCCGGACGACCCGTCAGCGAGGTCAGCGGGAGTTGAGCCGGGCGGCCTGGCGTGTGAGGTGGTCGCGCTCGGCGAGGTTGGCCGCCTTCCGGGCGGCCTCGGCGTAGAGCCGTGCCGCGGTCGCGAGGTCGCCGTCGCGCTCGTGGAGGTATGCCGCCACCGCGGCGTGGCGGGGCAGTGCGTCGTCCAGGGCCGCGAGTGCCTTCAGGCCGGCGCGCGGTCCGTCCGCCTCGCCGACCGCCACCGCGCGGTTGAGCCGGACGACCGGGCTGTCGGTCAGCCGTGCGAGCTCGTCGTACCACTCGACGATCTGCACCCAGTCGGTCTCCTCGGCGGCGGGCGCGTCGGCGTGGAGGGCCGCGATCGCCGCCTGGGCCTGGAACTCGCCCAGCCGGTCGCGGGCCAGCGCCGCCTGCAGGATCTCGACGCCCTCGGCGATCAGGCGCGTGTCCCACCGGCCGCGGTCCTGCTCGGCGAGTGGCACCAGGCTGCCGTCGGGCGCGGTCCGGGCGGCGCGCCGGGCGTGGTGGAGCAGCATGAGGGCGAGCAGGCCCGCCACCTCGGGGTGGTCGATCGCGGCCGCGAGCTGCCGGGTGAGCCGGATGGCCTCCGCGGCGAGGTCGACGTCGCCGGAGTAGCCCTCGTTGAAGACCAGGTAGAGGACGCGCAGCACGGTGGCGACGTCGCCGGGCTGGTCGAACCGAACGCCGGACACGGTCCGCTTGGCCCGGCTGATGCGTTGCGACATGGTCGCCTCGGGCACCAGGTATGCCTCGGCGATCTGGCGGGTGGTCAGGCCGCCGACGGCGCGCAGGGTGAGCGCGACCGCCGACGCCGGCGTCAGCGACGGGTGGGCGCACAGGAAGTACAGCTGCAGCGTGTCGTCCACCGCGGGCCCAGGCGCCGGCTGCTCGTCGGCGGCCGGCGCGGTGAGGTCCTCACGCCGGCGGCGGGCGGCGTCGGCCCGGGTCGCGTCGAGGAACCGGCGCCACGCCACGGTGATCAGCCAGCCCTTCGGGTCCCGCGGCGGGTCCGCCGGCCACGCGCGGAACGCCTCGACCAGCGCGTCCTGCACGGCGTCCTCGGCCGCCGCGAAGTCGGCTCCGCGGCGGACGAGGATCCCGAGCACGGTCGGCGTGAGGCTGCGCACCAGCGACTCGTCCATCCGCGCGGTCATTCCGTGATGGTCGGCGGCCCGGTCAGGAAAGGCCGCACCTCCAGCCACTCGTGGATCGGCTTCCCGCCCGCCCCGGGGGCGGCGGACAGCTCGCCGGCCAGCTCGACGGCGCGTTCGTGGCTGTCGACGTCGATCACCATCCAGCCGGCGATGAGGTCCTTGGTCTCGGCGAACGGGCCGTCGGTGACCGGCGGGCGGCCCTCGCCGTCGTACCGGACGAACGTCCCGTCCGGGGCGAGCGCCTGAGTGTCGACGAACTCGCCGGTCTCCTCGAGCCGGGCCGCGAAGTCCCGCATGAACTGCATGTGGGCCGAGATCTCCTCCGGCGTCCACTGCTCCATCGGCACGTCGTTGACGGCGGCAGGTGCGCCGCGGTAGTGCTTGAGCAGCAAGTACTTGGCCATTTCGGGTTCTCCTCGATGCCGGCGCGACCCATTCTGGTCGCGTTCAGGAGCTGGGACGGAGCCGGTCACGGGTTCTCGACATCGCCGGCTCGTCTTTTCCGAGTCTTTGCCGAGCCGGGCCGCCCGGCCGCGGGGTCAGCCGCGCTGACGTTCCGCGCGGCGGCGCATGAGCTCCTCGATGGAGCTGGGCAGGGTCGTCTCGAAGTCGATCAGCTTGGCCCAGGTCGGCCGCACCACGATCCGGACCATGCCGTCGTAGAGCGCCCGCACCTCGGCCTCCCACTCGGTCCGCTGCTCGGGCGTCATCTGGTAGGTGCCGTTCCACTGGAGGTACTCGTCGGGAATGCCGTCGACGACGTCCAGCTCGGCCCGGCCGCGGATGAGCAGGATCTTCGGCGGGTGTGCCTCGGTGTCGATCGTCAGGGCGACCGCGGGGTCGCGGCGCAGCGCCGGCAGCTTCCGCGCGTTCTTCGCCGTGCACATGACGATCTCCGAGCCGTTCCAGACGAACCCGATCGGGATCGCCCGCGGCGTGCCGTCCAGGCCGGTGAACGCCAGCCGGGCCAGGTCACGGGCCAGGAGCTTCTGGCTGAGTGGGTGGTTGAGGACCTCGTCGAGGGCGCTTCGGCGCATTGGTCGGTCTCCTGTCTCGCGAACGTGTCGTGTTGTCCGCGGGCGGCGGACACCGCGGGGACGGAGCGGCATGCGGCAGTTCGACACACGGCCGGCTGTGACCTCAGCCACCACCCCATGCCGGGCTACGGCGCGGACGGGAACAGCAGGTCCAGCTGACCCAGCGTCGGCTCCGCCGGGTCCAGGCCCGCGGCCATCGCGACCGCCCGGTCCCACTCGGGATCCGCCGTGTAGTTGGCGTGCCGCTGCACCCCGGGCGCCCACCGCCGGCCCTGCGCCGGGGCCGCCGCCGGGTCGGGCAGCCAGTGATCCAGGCCCAGCACCAGCGCCCCGGACGGCGCGCGCGTCGCGGGGGAGAGCGGGCCGACCGTGCCGTCCGCGCGGAAGCCCACGCCGAGCAGCTCCGTGTCGTACACCTGCTGGTCCCACGTCGTGACCGCGCCGCCCAGCGGGTCGGTCCCGCGGCAGAGCGAACGCCATCGCGTGCCCAGCTCGCCCGCGAGCGCGCCCATCGCCGGCAGCGGCAGCACCGCCGGGAACGCCCGGCAGTACGCCCACCGCAGCTGCGAGCCCACGGTCACCAGCCCGATCCGCCGCCGGTCCGGCTCGTCCAGCGAGTTGAGCAGCCGCGCGGCGGCGACGGCGACCAGCAGGCTGCCGTGCGAGTCACCGGTCAGCACCACCCGCGTGCCCGGCTCGCGCAGGTGCTCGACCGTCCGCGCGGCCAGCTCCGGCGCCACCTTCATCGCGTAGCACGGCGGCACGATCGGGTGCGCCTCCCGCGGCCAGAAGCACGCCAGATCCGTGATCACGCCGAGCTGGCGGCCCGCCCGCGGTGCGCGCGCCGCGTTGTAGACCGCCCGCAGCAGCGCCCCGGCCAGCACGCCCAGCGACAGCACGCCGATCGCGGACAGCGGGCCGGTCCACACCGGCAGTACCGGCCGGGTCAGGCGCAGCCCCAGGGCCACCGCCGCGCCCGCCGACAGCACTGCCGCACCGGTCAGCAGGATGTGGTGCAGGTGCGCCCGCCGCCAGCCGGCCGACCGCCACGCCCGCGCGGCGACCGGCACGGCGCCGCCGGTGTGCAGCAGCCGCACCATCGCGTCGGCGTCGGTGAGCCGCCCGGAGCGCAGCCGCAGGACGGTGTACGCCGCGAACAACCCGGCGCCGACCGCCGCCACCACCCCCAGCACGGCCGCCGCGCCCCACAGCAGCGTCACCGGCTCGTAGCCCTCGGGCAGCTTGTCCGGGGCACCCAGCAGCTTGCGGACCGCGACGGCCAGGCCGACCCCGAAACCGCCGCCCAGCAGCGCCGCCACGGCGACCGTCGGCGCCGCCATCCACCCGCCGGCCCACGGCCGCAGCGCCCGCGGCCGGCCGCGCCACTCCTGCCGCGCGATCAGCGCCGCCGGCACCAGCAGCAGGCCGAACAGCACGACGAGCACGATCAGCACCGCGGCGAGCGCCTCGACCGTCGAGTCGGTCCCGGTCAGCTTGTCCGGCAACGGATCCTGGGCGGCGGCCGACAGCGCCACCAGCACGTAGCCGAGCCCTAGCAGCACCCGCCGGGTCACCGGGCCGAGCGCCGCCCGCAACCACCGTCCGGCCCGGACCGGGTGCGCGCCCCGCGGGTCGTCGAGCAGCAGCACGCCGAGCAGCGCGACCACCAGCAGCGCCAGGGCGCCCGCCCACAGCACGGCGAGACCGCCGCGCGGCACGTGGAACGGTCCGCCGAGCGGCAGCAGCGCCACGGTCGAGAGCGCGGCGAGCAGGTGCAGCGCGCGCAGCGTCGGCGTGTCCGGGTCGGCCACGAGGTTCGTGCCGGGCAGCAGCACGCGCGCGTTCGGCGGCGTGGGCGGCGGGTTCGCGACCGCGTGGTCGGCCTCGGTCTCCCAGGCGACGCACGAGATGCGGAACAGCACGTAGATCAGCAGCAGCACCGGCACGAGCCCGATGAGCGGGCGCACGAGGTAGGCCTCGCGCAGCCAGTCCGGCACGGTCCGCGCCAGGCAGGCCGAACCGGGCGCGAGGCACTGCGCGGCGAGGAGGTCCAGGCTCACCACCGCGGCCTGGGTGACCAGGAGCATCGTCAGCAGCACGGCCGCGAGCCGCAGCAGCGACCGGTTCGCGAGGCCGAGCCGCGTGGCGAGCCGGTGCCCGGACGGGATCGGCGGCAGCATCCAGTGGGCCACGTTCGCCAGCGAGAACGGGAACAGCAGCGCCCAGGCCGCCTTTGCCGCGCCGCCCGACGTCATGCCGCCCCAGATGTAGCCCTCGACGACCCGCGGGATCGACTGCCCCTCGGCACGCAGCATCGGCCCGGGCGCGGGGCGCAGCAACCGGTCCGCCGGTTGCACGATCCGGCCGATCCCGTCCCCCGCGACGTCCACCGCGGCGACCGAGGACACGAGGGTCTCCGGGGCCGTCCCCATCAGCCCGTGGACGCGCAGTTCCACCACGCGGGTGTCGGGTCCAGCCGCCAGCACGCGAGTGTCCTCCTCCCTCTATGGCCGCTCGAGTCGATCAACTTCGGGTAACGGTAGTGTTCCTGCGGAGGCCATGAGTTTGGAGGATGTACGGAATGACCGCTGTTAACAGCCAGGATGCGACCGTGGCACGGTTCGCCAAGAAGGTCGGCGACCTGGACTTCGCGGTGGCCGACCTCTCGCTGGCCGAGTTCGGCCGCAAGGAGATCCGCCTCGCCGAGCACGAGATGCCCGGCCTGATGGCCTTCCGGCGCGAGTACGCCGAGGTGTACCCGCTGCGCGGCGCGCGCGTCTCCGGCTCGCTGCACATGACCGTGCAGACGGCCGTGCTGATCGAGACGCTGGTGTCGCTGGGCGCGGAGGTGCGCTGGGCGTCCTGCAACATCTTCTCCACCCAGGACCACGCCGCGGCCGCGGTCGTCGTCGGCCCGCACGGCACCGCGGAGGAGCCGAAGGGTGTGCCGGTGTACGCCTGGAAGGGCGAGACGCTGGAGGAGTACTGGTGGTGCACCGAGCAGATGCTGACGTGGCCGGACGGCGGCGCGCCGAACATGCTGCTCGACGACGGCGGTGACGCGACCCTCCTGGTGCACAAGGGCACCCAGTACGAGGCGGCCGGCATCGTGCCGCAGGCCGAGTCGGACGACCCCGAGGAGTGGAAGGTCATCCTCGAGGTCCTGCGCAAGTCGCTCGCCTCGGACAAGCAGAAGTGGACCCGTACGGGCGCGGAGATCAAGGGCGTCACCGAGGAGACCACGACCGGCGTGCTGCGCCTGTACCAGCTGGCCGCCGCGGGTGAGCTGCTGTTCCCGGCGATCAACGTCAACGACTCGGTCACCAAGTCGAAGTTCGACAACCGCTACGGCATCCGCCACTCGCTGGTCGACGGCATCAACCGCGGCACGGACGTGCTGATCGGCGGCAAGGTCGCGGTCGTCTGCGGCTACGGCGACGTGGGCAAGGGCGCGGCCGAGTCCCTGCGCGGCCAGGGCGCGCGCGTGATCGTCACCGAGATCGACCCCATCTGTGGGCTGCAGGCCGCGATGGACGGCTACGACGTGCAGCGCCTGGAGACCGTGCTGGACAAGGCCGACATCGTGATCACCACCACGGGCAACAAGGACGTGGTGATGGCCGAGCACATGTCCCGGATGAAGCACCAGGCGATCCTGGGCAACATCGGCCACTTCGACAACGAGCTCGACATGGCCGGCCTGGCCCGCTACCCGGGCATCAGGCGGATCAACATCAAGCCGCAGGTCGACGAGTGGGTGTTCCCGGACGGGCACTCGATCATCGTGCTGTCCGAGGGCCGGCTGCTGAACCTCGGCAACGCCACCGGCCACCCGTCCTTCGTGATGTCGAACAGCTTCTCCAACCAGGTGATCGCGCAGATCGAGCTGTTCACCAAGAACGAGGAGTACGACAAGGAGGTGTACCGGCTGCCCAAGAAGCTCGACGAGAAGGTCGCGCGCATCCACCTGCAGGCGCTCGGCGGCGAGCTCACGAAGCTGACCAAGGAGCAGGCCGAGTACATCGACGTCGACGTCGACGGCCCGTTCAAGGCGGACCACTACCGCTACTGAGGTCCACATGCGACAAAGGGGCCGGCCCGCGCGGTCCGGCCCCTTTCGCATGTGTCAGTAGTGGACGCGGGCCATCACCGCGCGGTGGTCGGAGTAGTTCCGGTCGTCGCGGTCGGAGCCGGTCTCGGCCTGGTCCGCGGCGTCGCCCTCGTTGAACGTGATCGTGTGGAAGCCGGTAACGCCGGGCAGGCCACCGGACGGCTTGCGGGCCCACACGAAGTCGATGCGCCGGTCGCCGCCGATCGTCCAGTTGTCCCCGAGGCAAGCCTTGCTGCCGCCGCACCCGGCGTAGCCGGCGTCGCGGAAGCCGAGGCTGCCGCCTGTGTCGCCGTTGAGCAGCTGGTACCAGGCCCGGAAGGTGCCGCCGCTGAGGTCGGAGACGTTGTGGTCCCCGGCGAAGATCAGCAGGCTGCCGCCGTAGCCGTCCTCGGTCAGCTCGGCCGCCGTCTCGCGGGCGTTGGACTCCGAGCACGCGGTGCCGCCGCCGGACGCGGCGGTCGCCCAGTGCACGGAGGCGACGGTCACGTCCTTGTTCGCGATCTTGTCGTGCAGCCGGACCTTGACGGCCTTGGTGCGGGCCTGGTCGTTGTTGGCGCACGAGCCGGACTCGTCGCTCTGCGCCTGCCAGGTCCGGGCGCCGAGGCCACGGTCGGTGAAGCGGGCCTTGCGGTAGATCACCGCGTTGGTCTGGTGGTCCTTCGGCGCGCCGCACGGGCTGTTCATCGCGGCGGGTGCGGCCTCGGCGATGACGCCCGCGTACGCCTCGCCGAGGTCGGCGGAGAGCCGGTTCACGTACGACGTCAGCTGGGTCTGGTTGCTGATCTGCTGGACGGTGAACAGGTCCGGCTTGAGCGGGGCCCGCTTGAGGTAGTAGACGAGGTCCTGCCAGTCGCCGGGGCACTGCAGGTCCACGGTCGGCAGGTTCTCCAGGTTGTTGTCGACGACCTGCACGAACGCGGGGTCGTTGTTCGCGGCCGCGGTGGTCACGTCCGCCGGTGCCTGCTCGGCGATGGCGGGAACCAGCCCCGCCGCGGCGATCACGAGCGCGCCCGTGATGCCAATTCCTGTCCAGATCGCACGCATACGAGTGAGTGAATCACAAGTTCAGTGCAGAGTTTCGCCTCTTTCGAGCATCCCGAC
>NZ_DATBKY010000208.1:0-9431 GCF_036555685.1 Actinophytocola sp.
GGTCGGTGACCTCGCGCAGCACGTAGGCCCGCCGGCCGACCAGCGCCTCGATGCCGAACCGCTCCAGCTGCGGTTGCCGCATGTGCCGCAACGCGACCGGGCGCACCAGCACGAGCCCGGCCGTGGCGGCGACCGCGAACGTCACGAGCTGGACGGGAAGTGGCGTGCCGATCGCGGCGAGGAGAGCGGGAACGAGTGCGGCACCACCCAGCACGCCGAGCGCCGCCGTCGTGGTGAATGCCTCGGCGACACCGAGCACCACGGCGATCACCAGCCAGATCACCCACAGTTCCATGCGGCGCCCTCCGAGCCGGGCGTTCGATCGAACGGCGCCGGCCCACCATCCACGCTACGCGTTTCGGCTACACCGCCCGGCCGGCGTGGCCCCCGGCGATACGCGCGCGTCCCGGTTCCGGCGCCGACCACCATGGCGCGGCACGTAGGTGCTCGGCGGCGGTCTCGACCGGCGCCGACTGGCTCTTCCTCCGGAAACTGCCTGCGTAAGGGGCACGCGGCGGGTGAGCGAAGCCCAGGGGTGTCAGGCCGAGGGCATACACAGATGCTCGACGCGCCGCGTGCCAGGGGACAGGGTACGCACCCCGCCCGGTCGACGCCGAGCACCCGTGTCGGGCGATGACGGTCGGTGAGATCGTGTCGACAAGTCGACCTCTTGTCGGCGTGCCACGACCGGTCGCGCCGCGGGTGAAACGCGCCTTACGTCCGAACCCGCGACCAGACTCGGGCGCGGTCGGGAGCTAGAAGCGGTAGTGCAAGATGATCGTTCCCTTCCGCGACCAGCTGGTGCTCAGGGACTGCAGCTTGTAGTAAAGGCGGAGGAGCGGCGGGAACTCGGCGATCTCGGGTTCCCGGCTCAGCAGGATCTCCTTGACCAGCTTGAGCTTCGGGTTCCAGCGTTCGAACTCTCGCGGGTCGTCGATGCCCGGGAACTTGATCAGGTCGGCGACCGACTTGGAACCGGGGGCGTGCCGGGCCGCCCACACGGCGAACTTGGTGTAGCTGTTGAAGACCAGCTCGCCGCTCGGGAAGTGGCTGACGATCCGGTCCAGCAGCGAGGCCAGCTCCTCCTGGGTGAGGAACCCCATCAGCCCGTCGGCCACGATCAGGGCCGGGCGGTCGGCGGGGATCGCCTCCAGCCAGTCCTTCTCGGTGACGTCCGCGCCGATCACCCGAGCGTTGGGGTGAGCCGGTACCAGGCTCTCACGCACGGTGGCGACCGCGGGGAAGTCGACGTCGTACCAGTCGACGCCGGGCGGCGGGCCGAGCCGGACCATCCGGGTGTCCAGCCCGGCGCCCAGGTCGAGACCGATCGCGACCGGGTTGCGGGCCAGGAATCCGGCGGAGACCTCGTCCAGCTTCTTGGCGCGCAGGGCGACGTTGTTGATGAAGTTGGTGTCGACGTGGAACCTGCGGTAGTCGTAGTCGAGCGTGCGGACGATCTGGTCGGCCACGGTGTCGCCGAGGATGGGGTGGGAACGGCGGTTGTCGAGTGCCCGGCAGCACAGCGTCAGCCACAGGCTGTCCTCGAGCGGCGTGAACGCCGGAAGGGTGATGGCCATCGGTGCAGTCCCTCCTGAATCGTGGACGTCCACCGACCTTCGATGGGGCGGAGACCGGCGGCCTCATCCCCATTGGATGAAATCGGACACCTGGCTCAGTTCACCGCCGGCGGCACGGGACCGGCTGACGCGGCCAGGTCGGGGCCGAGATTCTCGCGGCGAATCCGCTGGTCGGTGTAGAGCAGCACGGTGATCGCGGCGACGAACGGTTCGGTGACCGTGCTCGCGATGACGGCGCCGATCGTCGACACCACGAGGTAGCTCGCCGGCGGCATGGCCGGCTCGGTCGCGGTCATCGAGTAGCCACCGGCGGCCAGCTCGAAGGGCAGCGTGATGATCACCGACACGACGCCCGCGATGAGCGCGCCGAGCAACGTGATGCCGAGGATCCGCCACCACGACCCGCGAACGAGCTGCATCGACCGGCCGAACGCCGTCCACACGCCGACGTCCTCCAGCATGAGCGCGGGGGTGGCGAGCGAGAACAGCACGACCAGCCAGATGCCGATGACGACGAGCCCGATGCCGACGAGCACGGCGAGCGGCGGTACGACCAGCGCGAGCCCGAAGACCACCAGACCGGCGACGATCATCACCGCCGGGTAGACGAGGGTCAGCCCGAGCAGCGGCGACAGGCGCGGCCGTACCCGCGCCCAGACGTCACCGAAGCCCTGGGCCCGGCCGAGCACCGCGTTGCCCACCACCAGCGTCAGGAACCCCGCCAGGAAGACGCGGGCGACGAGCACGAGCAGTATCCCGATGGCGGCGACCGCCATGCTCTTGCCGAACAGGCTGAAGGCGTCACCGGCCGTCGTGTCCTGGTCGATCGTGACCACGGTCCGGTTGATCTCGTCGAGGAGCGGGAACGACGCCGCGAGAATGATCAGCTCGGTCACGACGAACACGACCGCCGTCACGCCGAGCATCAGCGCGGGGTAGCGGCGCATGGTGGAGATGGCCCCGGTGAGGATGTCGCCCACGCCGAGCGGCCGCAGCGGGATCACTCCGGGCCGGCTCATCGCGGGCTGCCAGTAGCCCTGTTCCGGGGGCATCGGCGGCAGGTACGACCCTGCCTGGTCGTAGGGAGTGGCTGGTTGCCGCTCGCCGTCCGGTCTTCGGTTCTCTGGGTCCGGGTTGTCCGTCATCGTGCCCCCACGGCGTCTCGTGGTCGGGTGCGACATCGTCCCAAGCCGGGAGCACGGAACGGGTCACCTTCCAGTGACGATGCCTCGCCCGAGCGGGCTCTGTGATCGCGTCCGATCCCGCCGCGGCAGGCGGAGCCGCGGCCGGTCGCTTCGATCGTCCACTTCGGATTCCTGTGCTGGGAGCTCCACGGGCGGTCGGATGCCTGCTCGGCCTCGTTCTGGCGCGCTCCGCGACGAACCTCGCCGTGGGCGCGGGCGATGCTACGGTTCGACTTGTGCTCTGGGCTCCACAAGCTCGTTCCGGAGCGACCGCATGAACGTCCAGCCTGCGCACACGAACACATCGGCGACGCGCCCGCTTCGGAGACCGAGGCCAGACGCAAGGCCGAACGATGGCTACGCGGGTCTGCCGAACCGGACGTGCGCTGGATCAACTACGTGGCGCGACGCGCCGGCCGGCTCGTCGGCCTCGCGCAGGCCACGGTGGCGCGCGGCACCTGCGAGATCGCCTACCTGGTCGATCCGGCGGCGCAGCACCAGGGGTTCGGCACGGAGATGATGCGCGCGTTCTGCGCCGAGCTGCGCGCGACGCTCGACCCCGCGGAGTTCACCGCGCACATCCTGCCGGGCCACGCGGCGTCGGAAGGCGTGGCCAAGGCGCTCGGCCTCGTCCCGACCGGCGACCGCGTCGACGGCGAGCGGGTCTGGCGCCGATGAAGCGGCGAGCCGGCGATTCGTCGACTTAACAGCGGTCAGCACGGCTCTCCCGTACCTTGGATTCGTGGCCAATCCCGTGCGCCCACCGTGGCCGGACAACGACCCGGAGCGCACAGACATGCTCCCGCGGTTCGGCGAGTACGCCGAGCCGTCGCGGTGGCGGCGGGGCGATCCGAACAACAGCAAGTACCTGCCGCCGCCCGAACCCATCAGTGCCGACGGCAGGCCACTCGGTCCCGACGACCCGCCCTATGGCGGCGAGCCGGTCGGTGCCGGCGCCGAGGTCCCGGAGGCCGCGCCGGCCACGCGCCGCCGCCGGAAGAAGCCGCTCTGGAAGGAGCTGCTGACCCTCGCCGCGGTCGCCCTGCTGCTCACGTTCCTCATCCAGCAGTTCCTCGGCCGCGTGTACTCGATCCCGTCCGGGTCGATGGAGAAGACGCTGCACGGCTGCCCGACCTGCGACAACGACGGCGTGCTCGTCGACAAGCTGAGCTACGCCCTGACCGATCCCGAGCCCGGCGACGTCGTGGTCTTCGAGGGCCCGGACTCGTGGACGGACTACGGTGACCAGCAGGCACCCTCGGGCAACTTCGTCACCAACTCGCTCCAGCAGGTGGGCGCCCTCGTCGGGCTGGCGCCGCCGGACGAGCGCGACTTCGTCAAGCGGGTGATCGCGGTCGGCGGGCAGACCGTCCAGTGCTGCGACCCGAAGGGACGGGTCCTCGTCAACGGTCGCGCGCTGGACGAGCCCTACATCTACTGGGACAAGGGCAAGCCCAACAACCGGCAGCACTTCGACCCGATCGTCGTGCCCAAGGGCACCCTCTGGGTCATGGGTGACAACCGCAACAACTCCCGGGACTCCCGCTTCCAGGGCGGTGGCGGCCTGCGCGGCGTCGTCCCCATCGCCAACGTGATCGGCAAGGCCCGCTCGATCGTCCTGCCGCCGGCGCGCTGGCAGGGCGTCGGCGACCACAACCCGCAAGGCGGTGGCGGCCCGGTTGCGCTGGGCGTGCCCGCGTGGCAGCAGGGGCTTCCGGCGGGTGTGGGCCTCATCGCCGCCTGGCCGATGCTCTGGTTCGGCCGGCGAACGGGACGGCTGTTGCGGCGCCGCACCTGATCGAGGTCACGGCCAGGCCAGCTTGCCGATCGCGCCGGGCACACCGTCCGGGGTGTGCGGGCCGGTCAGCAGCGGCTGCCGCACGCCCGCGGTGAGCCGGTGGCGAGTGCGGCCGTCGTCGGTGCCCCGGCCCTCGCAGCCGCTGTAGTGGACGGACGACCTCCTGGCTGCGGGTGTGGTCCCGCACGAGGAGCAGCTGCACCTCACCGCCGGGGGCGGGTGCGCAGCTGCCCGGGTCGTTCGGGCCTCGCCCCTCCGGGGCGGCCTGGAGACTCCGCTGACCTCCGCCACCGGACACCGCCCACTCGGTCACCCCGAGGACGGCAGGTCGGCGTACTCAGGTTGCTTCGAGGACCCATGCCGGCGTTGGGCCGCGACGCTGTCAGTCTCCGCGGTGCCCGACGAGGGCGGTGACGAGTTGTTCGATGTGGTCGCGTGTCGCCCGCTGGCCCATGCCGGCGTCGTGGCGCAGCTGCGCCCACGTCCGGACGTCGAGCGCGATGCCGAGCAGCGTGACGAGCCGCTCGCGCTCCTTTCCGGACGGTGGCAGCAGCGGGTCGAAGACCTTCGCCACCCACTTGCGGTGGTACTCGCGGCCACCGCGCATCACCTGGGCAAGCTCGTCGAAGCGTTCGGCGAGTGCCAGGCCGCGGATGGTGGACACGCCGGTGTGCTCGTAGTCGGCGCAGATGGTGGCGACGATCGAGCGGACGTCGCCGACCCTCGCGGTCGAGCGTTGCGCATCGATGGCCGGCGCCCACCGCTCGGCGATCCCGCGCAGGTAGAGCTCGCCCTTGCTGCCGAAGTGGTTCGCGATCGTCTGCTGTGACACGCCCGCCCTGCGGGCGACGTCACCGAGCGTGACCTCGTCGAAGTAGGCCTCGGCGAACAGGCCCTCGGCAGCGTCGAGGATCGCCTCGCGGGTCTGTTCCTTGGCGCGGTTGCGCAGTGACATCTCGTAGCGTCGGGTCCCCATCGGGCCATCTCCATTGATTTGTGCTTGACACAAATTAATATGACCTCATACTAGCAGAAGTTCGGCCCCGACCCGAGGAGATCCCGATGTCCCGCTTCCTGGCCTACACCGCACCCGCAGTCGGCCACGTCCTACCGGTCGTGCCCGGTCTGCTCGCACTGCAGGCGCGCGGTCACCACGTCCATGTCCGCACCCTGCCGAAGCTGGTACCGGCGCTGCGCGCGGCCGGCCTCGACGCGTCGCCGGTGAGCCCGGACGTGGTGGACATCGAGGTCGGCGACTACACCGCCCGCTCCGACAGCGACCGCCTCCGGCAGGGGCAGGGCGACCTGATGCGCCGCGGCCGGTACGAGATTCCCGACCTGGCCGACGCGATCGCCGCCGTGCGCCCGGATGCCCTGCTCGTCGACACGATCACCTACGGCGCGCAGACGCACGCCCAGGCCGCTGGGATTCCGTACGCGATCATGCAGCCGTCCGTGATCGCCGTGCCCGAGCGGGGAATCCCGCCGTACGGTCTCGGGCTGAGACCGAAGCCCGGCCCGGTGGGCCGGGTCCGCGACGCGGTGCTGTGGCGGGTCGTCGAGCGGTTGTTCGCGCGCACGATGCTCCCCGGCCTCAACGAGCTGCGCGCCTCCGCGGGGCTGCGGCCCTTCCGCTCGCCGCTTGAGATCCAGCAGAACGCCGACGCGGTGATCGCATTGACCGCGGAGCCGCTCGAGTACCCGCGCCGGGAGCTGCCGGCGAACACCCACCTCGTCGGCGTGCAGCCGTGGGAGCTGCCCGCCGAGCGTCCCGCATACCTCGACGAACCCGGAGATCCGTGGGTGCTCGTCACCTGCTCGACCGACTACCAGGGCGACGAGCGGCTCGCCGTCACCGCCGCGCGGGCACTGGCCGGCGAGCCGGTGCGGGTGCTGATCACCGCGACGAGCCCGGAGCCGCTGGACCTGCCGCGGGCCGACAACGTCCGCCTCGAGCGGTTCGTGCCGCACGGCCACGTGCTGCCGCAGTGCGCCGCGGTCGTGTGTCACGGCGGCATGGGTATCGTCGCCAAGGCCATGCTGCAGGGCGTGCCGATGGTCGTCGTCCCGTTCGGCCGCGACCAGCCGGAGATCGCGCGCCGCGTCACCGAGGCCGGCAGCGGCCGCACGCTCAAGCCGAAGCAGCTCACCCCGCAACGCCTGCGCGCCGCCGTCCGCACCGCGATGGCGTCGTCGGACCGGGCGGCTCAGGCGGCCGCACAACTGGCGGCGAACAGCGACCCGGCCAAGTTCGCCGACGCCGCCCTCACCCTGGTACGCAACGGCCACCACGCGCCGATCGCGACCGTCTGAAGTGGAACGTGGCGTCGGTCCGAACTGAGAGACCAGCGCGAGAAATCCACTCGGATGGGCGAGTCTGACGCCGGCCGGCCCGGTGGCAACGCGGAACGCATGTCCGTGGCATCACTGATGTCTCGTTCCGCGATCCGGACGAGGGTCTCCGTGTGCACGAGCACTCGAGGACGTTCGGGGAGGTGGCCGGGACCGGCGTCGGCGCGCGTGGGGAGGTCGGCGCGACGGACGAGAGCCGCGTGGGGGTGCGGCCCGTCGTCATAGGCCGGGCGAGGAGCGAACCCGGTTGCTCGAGCACGGCCTCGGCGGCGGCCGCGTCGCGCCGCCGAGGCCCGGGGGGCCGTTACGGTGTCTGCATGTCGGCCGAGACCATGCTTGTCGGGCGGGACGCCGAGCTCGCCCGGCTGGCCGCGTGGGTCGACGAGGCCGTCGCCGGTACCGGCCGCGCGGTGTTCGTCGAGGGTGAGCCCGGAGTCGGCAAGTCCTCGCTCGTACGGGCCGCGTACGAGCACGCGGAGCGGCGAGGTTGCCGGGTCTACTGGGCGGCGGCGGACGAGCTGGGCCAGGCGCTGCCGCTGCAACCACTGCTGGATGCGCTGGGAGCACGCGGGTCCACGGAGGAACCTCGGCTGGAGACGATCCTTCGGTTGCTCCAGGGCGAGGTCACCAGCGTGGTCGATCCGACCATGGCGGCCGCGGAGCAGATGCTCACCCTCCTGGCGGATGTCTGCAGCGCCGCGCCGACCGTCCTCGTCGTCGACGACCTGCAGTGGGCGGATCGGACCACGATCGGCATCTGGGAATGGCTCGCCCGCTCCGTCGACCGTTCCGCACTGCTGCTGGTCGGCATCGCCCGGCCGGTTCCGCAGCGCGACGAGCTGCCCGCCGTACGGCGCGTGGTCGGCGCGGAGGCCGTCATCCGCCTGGGCAACCTGCCGGACCAGGCGGTGGCGACCCTCGTCTCGTCGATCACGGCCGCCGAGCCGGGGGAGAAGCTGCTGGAACTCGTTCGGGAGGCCGCCGGAAACCCGCTCTACCTCAAGGAGTTGGTGGACGCGCTGGCCCGGTCGGACCGGCTGACGTTCACCGAGAACGGTCAGGTCGAGGTGGTCGACGGTCCGGTACCCCGCTCGCTGCTCGACGCGATCGCGCACCGGCTCGACTTCCTGTCGAGCGACGCCCGTACGGTGTTGCAGGCCGCCGCGTTGCTGGGGGCGGACTTTTTGGTGGCAGATCTCGTGATCGTGGTGGATCGCCGCATTCCGGCACTCGTGCCGGCGATCGACGAGGCGCTCGCATCGGGGGTGTTGCGCAATGCGGGTGAGCGGCTCGCGTTCCGGCACCCGCTGATCCGCACCGCGTTGTACGACGGCATCGCGGAGGCCGTACGACCCGCATGGCATCTCGACACGGCTCGCGCGCTCGCACGTGCCGGTGTTCCGCACCGTCGGGTAGCCAAGCAGTTATTGCACGCATTCAGCACGCCTCACGCCGGCCAGCTCGACGACACACTGCTGGACTGGCTGGCCGACGCAGCACAGACGCTGGTAGCCCAGGCCCCCCTGACGGCGATCGGCGTGCTGCGCCAGGCGTGCCGCCGGTCACCCACGACGACCAAGCGAGGAGCGGTCCTGGCCGGTCGGCTGGCCGACGCACTGTTCCGGGCGGGCGACCGCGCCGAAGCCGAGCGCATCGCATCTCGTGCGATGGAGCGCGTAATCGATCTCGACATCCTCGTCGACCTTCATTGGACGGTCTCCCAATGCCGTGCGATGGCCGGCCGGACGGGAGAGTCGATTGAATCGCTGAACCTCGCATTGGAGCGGCCGGACCTGAGCGCCCGCGAACGGGCGCGACTGCTCGTATTGGTCGCTCGCGCGCAGCGCGATCAAGGTGAAGTGACGGCTGCCGACGAGCTTGCTCAAGAATCCCTCGCCGTCGCCGAGCAGGTCAACGACAGCTGGGCGGTCGGCTGGTCCCTGCATGTACTGATCATCGCGGCGATGATGCGGGGGCATGTCCTCTCCGCGCTCCCACTGTTCAAACGTGCGCTCGACGTTGTCGACGGGGACGGAGCTCTCACCGATCTCGGATTGCTCCTGCAGATCAACCAAGCTGTCGCGTTCGGCTACCTGGACCGTTACAGCGAGGCCATTGCCGCGGCGGAACTCGTCCGCGAACGCGCCGACAACGCCGGCAGCCTCGTTCGGCTTGCGCAGGCGCAGAGTGCTCTTGGCGAGTTGTTGTTCAAGGTAGGGCGTTGGGACGACTCCCAGGCAGAGGTCGAGACGTTGCCGGACGAGTTCAAGGATCCCGGCGTGATCTGCTGTGACCGGGGAGTCGCCGCAGCGATCGCCTTTCATCGCGGCCATCCGGTAACGGCACGGCAGCATCTGGCGGCCGCCGCCGCCAGCGCGAAGAAGATCGGCAACCGTCTCGTCGCTTCGCTGACCGTCGCGCAGAGCCTCGAGCACGAGATCTCGGGCGAGGCCGACAAGGCGCTCGCAGTACTCCTGGCCGGCGTCACCAACAACACCGAGGAACAGGACGAGATGGAGG